>SHNC01000268.1 GCA_004295105.1 Betaproteobacteria bacterium
TTCGGGATCCGCGAAGTCTGTCGTACCGTCGGCGCCGGCGTCGTCGCCAAGATCATCGAGTAACACTCGCCGGCGGCGGAATCCCAGGATGCCGCCGCCTCGCTCTTTTCGCTCTTTGGAACTCATATCATGCAGAACCAGAAAATCCGCATCCGCCTCAAGGCCTTCGACTATCGCCTGATCGATCAGTCCGCTCTGGAGATCGTCGACACCGCCAAGCGTACCGGCGCCGTCGTGCGTGGCCCGGTGCCGCTGCCGACGCGTATCGAGCGCTTCGACCTGCTGCGTTCGCCGCACGTCAACAAGGCGTCTCGCGACCAGATGGAGATCCGCACCCATCAACGCCTGATGGACATCATCGATCCGACCGACAAGACGGTCGACGCGCTGATGAAGCTGGATCTGCCGGCGGGTGTGGATGTCGAGATCAAGCTCCAGTAAGCGGCTTGCTTGCGGATTCTTGAAAGAGGCCGGTATAATCCGGCCTTTGTGCCTTTTGGCGCATTAATCAGTGTGACCCCCGGTCAATCGCAACCGGGATTCAGGAGAAAAAAATGAGTCTAGGCCTTGTTGGGCGCAAGGTCGGCATGACTCGCATCTTCGCCGAGGATGGCAGGTCCATTCCGGTGACGGTGCTTGACGTGTCCGACAATCGCGTTTCCCAGATCAAGACCCCTGATACCGACGGTTATTCCGCGGTTCAGGTGGCATTCGGCAAGCGCCGTGCCAGCCGTATCACCAAAGCCGTCGCGGGGCATCTCGCCAAGGCTGCGGTCGAGCCGGCACGCGGTCTGAAGGAATTCCGCGTCGAAGCCGAGCAGCTTGCATCGCTCAAGGCGGGCGACGTGGTCGGTGCCGACATCTTCCAGGTGGGTCAGAAGGTTGACGTCACTGGCGTGACCATCGGCAAGGGCTTTTCTGGCCCGATCAAGCGTCACAACTTCTCGTCGAACCGTGCCTCGCACGGTAACTCGATTTCCCACAACTCCCCGGGTTCCATCGGTATGGCGCAGGATCCGGGTCGAGTCTTCCCGGGCAAGCGCATGGCCGGCCAATACGGCAACGTGCAGCGTACGACCCAGGGCCTGGAAATCGTTCGTGTCGATTCCGAGCGTCAGTTGCTGCTGGTCAAGGGTGCTGTGCCGGGGTCCAAGGGTGGCGACGTCGTCGTCCGTCCGGCGATCAAGGCGTAAGGAGCAAGCCCGCAATGGAACTGAAACTCTTGAATGATCAGGGGCAGGCCGCGTCGACGCTGCAGGCGTCGGACGCGCTGTTTGGCCGTGAGTACAACGAAGCGCTGGTGCATCAGGTCGTCACCGCCTATCTGGCGAACGCACGGTCGGGCAACCGGAAGCAGAAGGGTCGCTCGGAAATCGCCAAGTCTACCCGCAAGCCGTTCCGTCAGAAGGGTACGGGTAACGCTCGTGCCGGTATGGCGTCGAGCCCGCTGTGGCGCGGGGGTGGCAAGATCTTCCCGAACACGCCCGACGAGAATTTCTCGCAGAAGGTGAACCGCAAGATGTACCGCGCGGGTGTTGCGGCGATCCTGTCGCAACTGGCTCGCGAAGACCGTCTGGCGGTGGTGGATAGCTTCAGCGTCGAGGCGCCGAAGACCCGCCTGTTGTCGCAGAAGCTGAAGGGTATGGGTCTGGATTCGGTTCTCGTCATCACCGACGAAATCGATGAAAACCTGTTCCTGTCCTCGCGCAATCTGCACCAGGTCCTGGTGCTCGAGGTTCAGGAGGCCGATCCGGTGTCGCTGGTTCGCTTCCCGAAGGTCATCGTCACCAAGGGGGCGCTGGCGAAGATGGAGGAGGTGTGGCAATGAGCGCAATCAGTCAGGAACGTCTGCTGCAGGTGCTGCTCGCCCCGCAGGTCTCGGAGAAGGCGACCTACATCGCCGACAAGAACGAGCAGGTCGTCTTCAAGGTCGCATCCGACGCCACCAAGCCAGAGGTGAAGGCGGCGGTCGAAGCGCTCTTCAAGGTGCAGGTCGAGTCGGTGAACGTCGCGAACGTGAAGGGGAAGTCCAAGCGTTTCGGCAAGATGATGGGGCGCCGCAAGAACTGGAAGAAGGCTTTCGTCAGCCTGAAGCCCGGCCAGGAAATCAACTTTGCGGCTGGGGAGTGATAAGTCATGGCACTGGTAAAACTCAAGCCTACCTCCGCCGGCCGTCGCGGCATGGTGAAGGTCGTCAATCCGGATCTGCACAAGGGACGCCCCTTTGCCGGCCTGGTTGAAAAGAAGTCCAAGAATGCGGGCCGAAACAACAACGGCCGTATCACGATGCGGCACCAAGGTGGTGGTCACAAGCACCACTATCGGCTTATCGACTTCCGTCGCACGAAGGATGGCATTCCGGCCAAGGTCGAGCGCATCGAATACGACCCGAACCGTTCGGCGAACATTGCGCTGCTGTGCTACGCGGACGGCGAGCGCAGCTACATCATCGCTCCGCGCGGCGTTGAGGTCGGTCAGCAACTGATCAGCGGCGCGGAGGCGCCGATCAAGGCCGGCAACACCCTGCCGATACGTAACATTCCGGTCGGTTCGACGATTCATTGCGTCGAGATGACCCCGGGGAAGGGCGCGCAGCTCGCCCGCGCAGCGGGCACCTCGGTCCAGTTGCTTGCGCGTGAGGGTGTGTACGCCCAGCTTCGCCTGCGTTCCGGCGAGATCCGTCGTGTGCACGTCGAGTGTCGCGCGACCATCGGTGAAGTCGGCAACGAGGAGCATGGTCTGCGCAAGATCGGCAAGGCCGGCGCGAACCGCTGGCGCGGCATCCGCCCGACCGTTCGTGGTGTGGCGATGAACCCGGTCGATCACCCGCACGGCGGTGGCGAGGGCCGCACCGGCGAAGCACGTGAGCCCGTGAGCCCGTGGGGCACGCCGGCCAAGGGTTATCGTACGCGCAGCAACAAGCGCACCGATGGCATGATCGTGCAGCGTCGTCACAAGCGTTAAGGGGTAACAGATGGCACGTTCTATCAAGAAAGGCCCGTTCGTCGACGCGCACCTCCTGAAGAGGATCGACGCCGCGCGGGCAAGCAACGACAAGCGTCCGATCAAGACTTGGTCGCGTCGTTCCACGGTTCTGCCGGATTTCGTCGGCCTGACGATCGCAGTGCACAACGGCAAGCAGCACATCCCGGTGTACGTGACGGAAAACATGGTCGGACACAAGCTGGGCGAGTTCGCGCTGACGCGGACCTTCAAGGGCCACGCCGCCAGCAAGAAGGCGAAGCGCTAAGAGGACGACATGGAAACCAAAGCAATTCTCCGTGGTGTTCGCCTGTCGGCTCAAAAGGGCCGTCTGGTTGCCGACCTCGTGCGCGGCAAGCCGGTCGAGCAGGCGCTCAACATCCTGACGTTCTCGCCGAAGAAGGGCGCACAGATCATCCGCAAGGTGCTGCTGTCGGCCATCGCCAACGCTGAGCACAACGACGGTGCCGATATCGACGCGCTGAAGGTCAAGACCATTCACGTCGAGGAAGGCATGACGCTGAAGCGCTTCACGGCGCGTGCGAAGGGTCGCGGCAACCGCATCCTCAAGCCGACCTGCCACGTCTACGTGACGGTTGGCGAGTAAGGAGTAGATATGGGTCAGAAAATTCATCCCACCGGCTTCCGGCTCGCCGTCACGCGTGACTGGGGTTCCCGCTGGTTCGCATCCAGCCACGACTATGCCGGCATGCTGCACGAAGACCTGAAGGTGCGCGACTATCTGAAGAAGCGCCTCGCGCACGCTTCGGTCGGCCGTGTGGTCATCGAGCGGCCGGCCAAGAACGCGCGCGTGACGCTGTACAGTGCTCGTCCGGGTGTGGTCATCGGCAAGAAGGGCGAGGACATCGAGGCGCTGAAGCGTGACCTGCAGAAGATCGTCGGCGTTCCGGTCCATGTGAACATCGAGGAAGTGCGCAAGCCGGAGATCGATGCCAAGCTGATCGCCGATTCGATCGCCCAGCAGCTCGAGAAGCGCATCATGTTCCGTCGTGCGATGAAGCGTGCGATGCAGAACGCGATGCGCCTGGGTGCCCAGGGCATCAAGATCATGAGCTCCGGTCGCCTGAACGGCGCGGAGATCGCCCGCACCGAGTGGTACCGTGAAGGACGTGTGCCCCTGCACACCCTGCGCGCCAACATCGATTACGGTGTGTCCGAAGCCAAGACCACCTACGGCGTCATTGGCATCAAGGTGTGGGTTTTCAAGGGCGAGATGCTGGGTCGCAACGAGCAGCCCGTCGCGGCCGAGCCGGAAGCTGAAGCTCGTCGTGGTCGCCGCGGTGCGCCGCGTGATGGCGAAGGTCGTCCGGGTCGCCGCCCGGCTCGTCGTGATGGCCGGCAAGAAGAAAGCAGGAGTGAATGATGCTGCAGCCGACTAGAAGGAAGTATCGTAAGGAGCAGAAAGGCCGCAACACCGGCGTGGCGACACGGGGTGCCAAGGTCAGCTTCGGCGAATACGGGCTGAAGGCGATCGGACGAGGCCGTCTGACGGCGCGCCAGATCGAGTCGGCGCGTCGTGCGATGACTCGTCACATCAAGCGCGGCGGCCGCATCTGGATCCGCATCTTCCCGGACAAGCCGATCTCGAAGAAGCCGGCTGAAGTCCGTATGGGTAACGGCAAGGGTAACCCCGAGTACTGGGTCGCCGAGATCCAGCCTGGCAAGGTGCTCTATGAAATGGACGGCGTCGATGAAGCGCTGGCCCGTGAGGCATTCCGGCTCGCCGCTGCGAAGCTGCCGATCGAGACCGTGTTCGTCACCCGCATGATTGGGGCTTGAGAATGAAAGCGAGTGAACTCCGCGCCAAGAGCGCAAGTGAATTGAACCAGGAGTTGCTCGAGCTGCTGAAGGCGCAGTTTTCGCTGCGCATGCAACATGCGACTCAGCAACTCGGCAACACGAGTCAGATCGGGAAGGTGCGCCGCGACATCGCGCGCGTACGCACTGTCCTGCGCGAGAAGGCGGGTCAGCAATGAGCGAGCAGCAAGTCGAAAAGGTTCGCCGCGCCCTGGTCGGGCGTGTGGTGAGCGACAAGATGCAGAAGACGGTGACCGTTCTGGTCGAGAGCCGGGTCAAGCACCCGCTCTACGGAAAGATCATCACCCGCTCTGCCAAGTATCACGCCCATGTCGAGGAAGGCGTTGCTGCCGAAGGCGATCTGGTCGAGATTGAGGAGTGCCGCCCGATTTCCCGCACCAAGACCTGGCGTGTGGCCAAGGTGCTCGAGAAGGCGAGAGTGATCTGAGTCAGCGAGCAGCAGTTGTTGCGTAAAACAGCTTGGCGCCAACACGCCAGGCTGTTATACTTTTTTCTCTTTGCTCCGGTGCTCGCTGGGGCATCCTGCCCTGACGGGTTCCAAGACTGACCGCAATGCGGGAGAAGTTGGAGATAAATTCATGATTCAAATGCAGTCCAGGCTGGACGTGGCCGACAACACCGGCGCGC
Source organism: Betaproteobacteria bacterium (assembly GCA_004295105.1). GTDB lineage: Bacteria > Pseudomonadota > Gammaproteobacteria > Burkholderiales > Rhodocyclaceae > Thauera. The sequence continues at coordinate 5,449 of SHNC01000268.1, forward strand.
GCTCGGTGATGTGCATCAAGGTCCTGGGTGGTTCCAAGCGTCGGTACGCCGGCATTGGCGACATCATCAAGGTTTCCGTCAAGGATGCTGCGCCGCGTGGCCGTGTCAAGAAGGGCGATGTCTATAACGCCGTGGTGGTGCGTACCGCCAAAGGTGTTCGGCGTCCCGACGGTTCGCTGGTCAAGTTCGACAACAATGCGGCCGTGCTCCTGAATAACAAGCTCGAGCCGATCGGCACCCGTATCTTCGGGCCGGTTACGCGTGAGCTGCGCACCGAGCGATTCATGAAGATCGTCTCGCTCGCGCCGGAAGTGCTCTGAGGAGTCGCTGAGATGAACAAGATCCGCAAGGGTGATGAGGTTGTGGTGCTGACGGGCAAGGATCGCGGTCGCCGCGGCACCGTCCTGCGCCGTGTCGATGACGATCTTGTCGTCGTCGAAGGGGTGAATCGGGTCAAGAAGCACGTGCGCCCGAATCCGCTCAAGGGTGAAGTTGGTGGCATCGTCGAGAAGGAGATGCCGATCCAGGTCTCGAATGTCGCGCTGTTCAATCCCGCCACGCAGAAGGCCGATCGCGTCGGGATCAAGGTGCTTGAGGACGGGCGGAAGGTCCGCTTCTTCAAGTCGAACGGCGAGCTGGTGAATGCCTAAGGAGTGACGATGGCTCGCTTGCAACAGTTTTACAAGGACACCGTCTCGCCTGAGCTGCAGCAGCGTTTCGGTTACAAGTCGGTGATGGAAGTGCCGCGCATCACGAAGATCACCCTGAATATGGGTGTCGGTGAGGCGGTTGGCGACAAGAAGGTGCTTGAGCACGCGATCGGCGACATGACCAAGATTGCGGGGCAGAAGCCGGTGGCGACGAAGGCAAAGAAGTCGATCGCAGGCTTCAAGATCCGCGACGGTTACCCGATCGGCTGCATGGTAACGCTGCGCGGGCCGCGCATGTTCGAGTTCCTGGATCGCCTGGTGACGATCGCGCTGCCTCGCGTGCGCGACTTCCGCGGTATCGCGTCCAAGGGTTTCGATGGCCGTGGCAACTACAACCTCGGCGTCAAAGAGCAGATCATCTTTCCGGAAATCGAGTACGACAAGATCGATGCGCTGCGCGGAATGAACATCAGCATCACGACGACGGCGAAGACCGACGAGGAATGCCGTGCGCTCCTCGCTGCGTTCAAGTTCCCGTTCAAGAATTGAGGGTGATATGGCAAAACTGGCTCTGATCAATCGCGAAGAGAAGCGTGCGAAGCTGGTGGCAAAGTTCGCTGCCAAGCGTGCTGCGCTCGTCGCGCAGGTCAATGACACCAAGTTGTCCGACGAAGAACGCATGGCTGCCCGCCTCGCGCTGCAACAACTGCCGCGCAACGCCAATCCCACGCGCCAGCGCAACCGTTGCGCCCTGACCGGGCGTCCGCGCGGTGTGTTCCGCAAATTCGGTCTGTGCCGCAACAAGCTGCGCGAGATCGCGTTCCGTGGCGAAGTGCCCGGCATGACCAAGGCGAGCTGGTAAGGAGAATCTGAAGATGAGTATGTCCGATCCGATCGCCGACATGCTGACGCGCATCCGCAACGGCCAGCAGGCACAGAAGGCGAGCGTGAGCATGCCCTCGTCGAAGCTGAAGGTGGCAATTGCGAAAGTGCTGCAGGAAGAAGGTTATATCGATGGTTTCTCGGTGCGCGAAGAGGCGGGCAAGGCTGCTCTCGACGTGGCGCTGAAGTATTACGCCGGGCGTCCGGTCATCGAGCGCATCGAGCGTGTCAGCCGTCCCGGGCTGCGCGTGTACAAGGGTAGTGACGATCTGCCGCGTGTGATGAACGGCCTCGGTGTCGCGATTGTGTCGACGCCTCGCGGCGTGATGACTGACCGTGCCGCACGTGCCAGTCGCGTCGGTGGCGAAGTTCTCTGCCTCGTGGCCTAAGGGGGTGCAATGTCTCGTGTAGCTAAGAATCCGGTTGCGATCCCCGCTGGTGTCGAAGTGTCCATTTCGGCCGCCGAGATCGCCATCAAGGGCCCGCTCGGTACGCTCCGGCAGGCGCTGAACACGGCCGTTGTCGTCGAACGCGAAGGTGATGCGCTGCTGTGCAAAGCGCGCGATGGTGCGCCCAATGCTAACGCTCTGTCCGGTACGACTCGTGCGCTCGTCAACAACATGGTGACAGGGGTGACCAAGGGCTTCGAGCGCAAGCTCACTCTGGTTGGCGTCGGTTACCGTGCGCAGGCACAGGGCGACAAGCTGAACCTTTCGCTGGGCTTCTCGCATCCGGTGGTGCACCAGATGCCGGCCGGCGTGAAGGTGGAGACCCCGACCCAGACCGAGATCGTGATCAAGGGCATCGACAAGCAGCAAGTCGGCCAGGTCGCTGCCGAGGTGAGGGCCTACCGCGCTCCCGAGCCCTACAAGGGCAAGGGCGTCCGTTACTCGGACGAAGTGGTGGTGCTCAAGGAAACCAAGAAGAAGTAAGGCGGTTCGTCATGAACAAGAAAGAAACTCGTCTTCGCCGCGCGCGCAAAACCCGCGCCAAGCTTGCGGAGCTCAAGGCGGTACGCCTTGCCGTGTTCCGTTCCAACTGCCACATCTATGCCCAGGTGATCTCGGGTTGCGGCTCGCGCGTGCTGGCCGCAGCGTCGACGGTCGAGCCGGAAGTGCGTGCCTCGCTGCCGAATGGCGGCAACGTGGCGGCTGCCCAGGCCGTCGGCAAGCTGATCGCCGAACGCGCGAAGGCAGCCGGCATCGAGACGGTCGCATTCGATCGTTCCGGTTTCCTGTATCACGGTCGCGTGAAGGCGCTGGCCGAGGCCGCCCGTGAAGGCGGTCTTAAGTTCTAAGCGAGGATTCGAATGGCTAAGCAGCAAACGAAACGCCCGCAGGCCAACGAAGAGCGTGATGACGGCCTTCGGGAGAAGATGGTCGCTATCAATCGCGTCACCAAGGTGGTCAAGGGCGGCCGGATCCTCGGTTTCGCGGCCCTGACGGTGGTCGGCGACGGTGACGGCGGCATCGGCATGGGCAAGGGCAAGTCGCGGGAAGTACCGGTGGCCGTACAAAAGGCGATGGATGAAGCCCGACGCAAGATGGCCAAGGTGGCCCTCAAGAACGGCACCCTGCAGCATACGGTGATCGGCAAGCATGGTGCGTCGTCGGTACTGATGCAGCCGGCACCGAGCGGTACCGGCATCATCGCCGGCGGCCCGATGCGCGCCGTGTTCGAAGTGATGGGGGTGACGGACATCATCTGCAAGTGCATCGGTTCGGCCAATCCGTACAACGTGGTTCGCGCGACCATCAATGGTCTGCTGGCGATCAACACCCCGGCGGAAATCGCTGCAAAGCGCGGCAAGACCGTCGAAGAGATTCTGGGGTAAGCCATGTCCGACAAGAAGATCAAGGTCACGCTCGTGAAGAGCGTGATCGGAACCAAGCAGTCGCACCGTGCCACCGTTCGCGGTCTGGGCCTGCGCCGACTGAACCACACCGTAGAACTCGTCGACACCCCCGCGGTGCGCGGCATGATCAACAAGGTGTGCTACCTGGTGAAGTGTGAGGGTTGATATGCGCCTGAATTCCATCAAGCCGGCTTCCGGCTCGAAGTCGCCCGCCAAGCGTGTCGGTCGCGGCATCGGCAGCGGTCTGGGCAAGACCTGCGGACGCGGCCACAAGGGCCAGAAGTCGCGCGCCGGCGGCTTCCACAAGGTTGGTTTCGAAGGTGGCCAGATGCCGCTGCAGCGCCGCTTGCCGAAGCGCGGTTTCGTTTCGCTGACGCGAGCCCAGAACGCCGAAGTTCGTCTTTCCGAACTTGCTGCGCTGCCGGTCGACGAGATCGATCTGCTGACGCTCAAGCAGGCCGGGGTGATTCCGGCGGGTTCGCTCTCGGCGAAGGTAGTGCTGTCCGGCGAGATCGGTCGGAAGGTCGTGCTGCGCGGCGTCGGTGCGACCGCTGGCGCCAAAGCTGCCATCGAGGCGGCTGGCGGCTCCGTTTCGGCTGAGTAACAGGGTAACGCTGTGGCCAAACCTGCTGCCACGCTGGGCAATGCCGGAAAGTTCGGTGACCTGAAGCGTCGACTGCTGTTTCTGGTGGGCGCGCTGATCGTTTACCGGCTCGGTGCACATATTCCGGTCCCGGGCATCGATCCTGCACGTCTCGCCGAGCTCTTCCAGTCCCAGTCGGGCGGCATTCTCGGCGTCTTCAACCTGTTCTCGGGCGGTGCGCTGTCGCGCTTCACCATCTTTGCGCTGGGGATCATGCCGTACATCTCGGCATCGATCATCATGCAACTGATGACGGTAGCGGTGCCTCAGCTCGAGCAGTTGAAGAAGGAAGGCGAGGCCGGTCGGCGCAAGATCACGCAGTACACACGTTACGGCACTCTGGTGCTGGCCTTTGCACAGTCGCTCGGCATCGCCATCGCGCTCGAGGGTCAGCCTGGTCTGGTGCTCGAGCCGGGCCTCATGTTCCGCTTCGTCACCGTGGCGACGCTGGTGACCGGGACGATGTTCCTGATGTGGCTGGGCGAACAGATCACCGAGCGCGGAATCGGCAACGGCATTTCCATCATCATTTTCGCCGGCATTGCGGCGGGGTTGCCCAGTTCCATCGGCGGTCTGTTCGAGCTGGTGCGTACGGGCGCGATGCATCCCTTCACCGCGCTTTTCATCTGCATCCTTGTGGTGCTGGTGACTGCGTTCGTCGTGTTCGTTGAGCGAGGTCAGCGCAAGATCCTGGTGAACTACGCTAAACGTCAGGTCGGCAACAAGATCTACGGCGGGCAGAGTTCGCACCTGCCGTTGAAGCTGAACATGTCGGGGGTGATCCCGCCGATCTTCGCGTCGAGCATCATCCTGTTCCCGGCTACGCTGGGCCAGTGGTTCGGCTCGTCGGAAGGCATGTACTGGCTGCGCGACATCGCGTCAACGCTGTCTCCCGGTCAGCCGATCTATGTGATGCTGTATGCGCTGGCGATCGTGTTCTTCTGCTTCTTCTACACGGCGCTGGTCTTCAATGCTCGCGAGACGGCGGACAACCTGAAGAAGAGCGGGGCGTTCGTGCCTGGCATCCGACCCGGAGATCAGACGGCGAGGTACATCGACAAGATCCTGATGCGCCTGACGCTGGCCGGTGCGGTGTATATCACGCTGGTCTGCCTCCTGCCGGAGTTCCTGATCCTCAAGTGGAATGTACCGTTCTACTTTGGTGGAACGTCGCTCCTGATCATCGTCGTGGTGACGATGGACTTCATGGCGCAGGTTCAGGCGTTCGTGATGTCGCATCAGTATGAGAGTCTGCTGAAGAAAGCGAATTTCAAGGGTGCGGGTCTCCCGATCAGGTAAGCGATGGCGAAGGAAGACGTAATCGAGATGCAGGGCGAGGTCACCGAGAACCTGCCCAATGCAACGTTCCGGGTCCGGCTCGAAAACGGTCATGTGGTCCTCGGCCATATTTCGGGGAAGATGCGGATGCACTACATCCGCATCCTGCCTGGTGACAAGGTGACGGTGCAACTGACCCCCTATGATCTGACCAAGGGTCGGATCGTGTTCCGGACCAAGTAAAGAACAGAGAAACAGGAGCAAGCAATGAGAGTTCAGGCTTCAGTCAAGCGGATCTGCCGCAACTGCAAGATCATTCGCCGCAAGGGCGTGGTTCGTGTCATCTGCACCGATCCGCGTCACAAGCAGCGTCAGGGTTGATCAAGTCTTCCCAACGTATTAAAATTTAATGTTTCGCATTCTGGGGTAAACGAATGGCCCGTATTGCTGGGGTTAACATTCCCAATCACAAGCATGCCGAGATCGCGCTGACCGCCATCTATGGGATCGGCCGTTCGCGTGCTCAGTTGATCTGCGACGCCGCCGGCGTCGCGCGGTCGGTCAAGGTCAAGGATCTGACCGAGTCCGACATGGAGAAGCTTCGCGACGAAGTGGGTCGTTTCGTGGTCGAAGGCGATCTGCGTCGTGAAGTGACGATGAACATCAAGCGACTGATGGACCTGGGTTGCTATCGCGGTGTTCGTCATCGTCGTGGTCTGCCGTTGCGGGGGCAGCGCACCCGTACGAATGCGCGTACCCGCAAGGGCCCGCGCAAGGCGATCGCCGGCAAGAAGTGATAGGAACCGATAATGGCAAAGACTGGTACTAAGGTTCGTAAGAAGGTCAAGAAGAACGTCGCCGAAGGCATTGCGCACGTTCACGCGAGCTTCAACAACACGATCATCACGATCACCGACCGTCAGGGCAACGCGCTTTCTTGGGCGACCTCCGGTGGTGCGGGCTTCAAGGGCTCGCGGAAGAGCACGCCGTTCGCTGCGCAGGTCGCGGCCGAGGCGGCCGGCAAGGTTGCACAGGAGTGTGGCGTCAAGAACCTCGAGGTTCGCATCAAGGGTCCGGGCCCGGGTCGCGAATCCGCGGTGCGCGCGCTCAATGCGCTGGGGATCAAGATTTCCAGCATTACGGATATCACCCCCATCCCGCACAACGGCTGCCGTCCGCCGAAGAAGCGCCGTATCTGACAAGGAGTTGAAACGTGGCTCGTAATCTCGATCCCAAGTGCCGTCAGTGCCGTCGCGAAGGCGAAAAGCTGTTCCTGAAGGGCGAAAAGTGTTTTACCGACAAGTGCGCAATCGAGCGTCGCGCATATGCGCCTGGCCAGCATGGACAGCGCTCGGGTCAGCGGCTGTCGGGTTATGGCGTGCAATTGCGCGAAAAGCAGAAGATCCGTCGCCTGTACGGCGTGCTTGAGCGTCAATTCCGCAAGACCTATGCCGAAGCAGATCGTCGTCGTGGTCAAACGGGTGAAAACCTGCTGCAACTGCTCGAAGGTCGACTGGATTCCGTCGCTTACCGCATGGGCTTCGGTGCATCGCGTGCCGAGGCGCGCCAGGTGGTGCGTCACAATGGCGTGCTGGTCAACGGCAAGCGCGTCAACATCCCGTCGTACGTCGTGCGTCCGGGTGACGTCGTTGCGCTGACCGATACCGCCAAGACTCACCTGCGCACCAAGGCGGCGCTTGAGGCGGCCGCTTCCAGAGGTTTCCCGGAGTGGCTCGAAGTGGACGTCAAGGAAGGCAAGGGCGTGTTCAAGGCCTATCCAGCTCGCGCCGAACTGCCGCCGACGATCAACGAAGGCCTGGTGGTGGAACTGTATTCCCGCTAAGCGGGGGTGCCGATCCTCTTCTAGTTCCGAGGGAATGCTGATGCAAAGCAATGCATTGCTGAAACCGCGCATCATCGACGTCCAGAGCATCTCGCCCGTACAGGCGCGGGTGACGATGGAGCCGTTCGAGCGTGGTTTCGGTCATACTTTGGGGAATGCGCTGCGGCGCATCCTCCTGTCGTCGCTGCCGGGCCATGCGGTCACGGAAGTGATGATCGAAGGCGTGCTGCACGAGTACTCCACGCTGGACGGCGTCGGCGAGGACATCGTCGACCTGCTGCTGAACCTGAAGGGCGTGGTCATCAAGCTGCACAACCGCAGCGAGACGATCGTCCGTCTGGCCAAGTCCGGCGAGGGGGTGGTGACCGCGGCAGACATCGAGGTCGGTCACGACGTCGAGATCATCAACCCCGAGCACGTCATCGCGCATCTTGCCCCCGGCGGCAAGATCGACATGCAGATCAAGGTCGAGGAAGGTCGCGGGTATGTGCCGGGGAACGTCCGTCCGGTCAGCGGTGAGAGCAAGACCATCGGGCGCATCATGCTGGACGCGTCCTTCGGTCCGGTGCGCCGTGTCAGCTACCTGGTCGAAAGCGCCCGCGTCGAGCAGCGTACCGACCTCGACCGGCTGGTCATCGACATCGAGACCAACGGTGCGGTGGATCCCGAAGAGGCGATCCGCTATGCGGCACGCGTGTTGATGGATCAACTGTCGGTGTTTGCTGATCTCGAGGGAACCCCGACGGCGGTGGTTCAGGAGAAGGCCGTCACGGTCGATCCGGTACTGCTGCGTCCGGTGGACGATCTCGAACTGACGGTGCGCTCCGCCAACTGTCTGAAGGCGGAGAACATCTACTACATCGGCGACCTGATCCAGCGTACCGAAACCGAGCTGCTGAAGACGCCGAACCTGGGTCGCAAGTCGCTCAACGAGATCAAGGAAGTGTTGGCCTCGCGTGGGCTGACCTTGGGCATGAAACTGGAAAACTGGCCGCCGGCCGGGCTCGAGAAGCTCGGTTGATACGGTTCGGAATAGTGAGGAATTGAAATGCGTCACCGTCACGGTCTTCGCAAGCTGAATCGTACGAGCAGCCACCGTCAGGCGATGTTCCGCAACATGGCCAACTCGCTGCTGCGTCACGAAGTCATCAAGACGACGCTGCCGAAGGCAAAGGAACTGCGCCGCGTCGTCGAACCCATGATCACCCTGGGCAAGAAGCCGAGCCTCGCGAATCGCCGCCTGGCGTTCGATCGGCTGCGCGATCGCGAGATCGTCGTCAAGCTGTTCGACGAACTGGGTCCGCGTTATGCCAACCGCAACGGCGGTTATCTCCGCATCCTGAAGTTCGGTTTCCGCAACGGCGACAACGCACCGATGGCGTTGATCGAGCTGCTGGACCGTCCTGAGGGCGAGGTCGCCGAAGGCGAGGTTGTTGCCGAGTAATTGCTGCCACCGGTTTCGGAGGCGGGATGGAAGAGCCGGGCTTGCCCCGGCTTTTTTGTTTTTCTGGCGCAGGCCCCAGGGGCCGGTCGTGCAAGGGAGGCGGGGATGGCAGTGACCTTGGTGACGGGGGGAGCGGGCTATATCGGTTCACATACCTGCGTGGAGCTGCTGCTTGCCGGGCGGGAGGTTGTGGTCTTGGACGACCTGTCCAATTCCTCGCGCGAGGCGGTGCGACGTATCGAGGAATTGGGAGGACGGCCGCTTGCCGAGTTCGTGCGCGCCGACGTCCGGGACCGCGATGCACTCACAGCGCTCTTTCGTCGGCACGAGATCGAGGGCGTGGTGCACTTCGCGGCGAAGAAAGCGGTCGGTGAGTCGGTGGTGTTGCCACGGGAGTACTACGACAACAACCTGAATGGTCTGTTGTCCCTGCTGGCGGTGATGGCACAAGCGGACGTCAAGTCGCTCGTGTTCAGCTCCTCGGCGACCGTCTACGGGGATCCGGCACGGGTGCCGATCGACGAGTCCTTCCCAACCTCGGCGACGAACCCCTATGGCCGTACCAAGCTGATGGGCGAACTGATACTGCGTGACGTGGGCGCGGCCGATCCGGGGTGGCACATCATCTTGCTGCGCTACTTCAATCCGGTCGGCGCCCACGCCAGCGGTCGCATCGGCGAGGATCCGAACGGACTGCCCAACAATCTGATGCCCTATGTCAGCCAGGTCGCGGTCGGTCGGCTTGCGCGGCTGCGGGTGTTCGGCGGCGACTATCCTACGTCGGACGGCACGGGCGTGCGCGACTACATTCATGTGGTCGATCTGGCGCAGGGGCATCTGCGGGCGCTGGAGCGCATCGCCTCGCTGCGGGGCATCACGACGGTGAATCTGGGCACCGGTCGCGGTCATAGCGTGCTCGAGGTGGTGAAGGCCTTCGAGCGTGCTTCAGGGCGCGCGGTCCCGTACGACGTCGTCGAGCGGCGTGCGGGCGACGTGGCCGAATGCTGGGCGAATCCGGCGCTGGCGGCGGAGGTGCTGGGCTGGCGTGCGGAGCGCGACCTGGATCAGATGTGTGCCGATGCATGGCGGTGGCAGAGCGCGAATCCGCAAGGCTACGCGGGCGGGTGAGCGCCCGGCGGCAGACGGAGACAGGCACGCCCCCTGTGTGCGCAGTCACACGTGCGGCGTGAGCACGTTTGCCAGATAGCGGCCGGTGTGGCTGGCGGCGCTGGCGGCGACCTGCTCGGGGGTTCCGCAGCAGACCACCGTGCCGCCGCGGCCACCACCTTCGGGCCCCATGTCGATGATCCAGTCCGCCGTCTTGATGACGTCCAGGTTGTGCTCGATCACGATGATGGTGTTGCCGTGGTCGCGCAGACGATGGAGCACGTTCAACAGCAGTTCGATGTCCTGGAAGTGCAGGCCGGTGGTGGGCTCGTCGAGAATGTAGAGGGTGCGCCCGGTGTCGCGCTTCGACAACTCCAGGGCGAGTTTCACGCGCTGGGCCTCGCCGCCGGATCGCGTGGTAGCACTCTGCCCCAGACGGATGTAGCCGAGGCCGACGTCCATCAGCGTTTCCAGCTTGCGTGCGACGGCGGGCACGGGCTGGAAGAAGTCGAGGGCCTGTTCCACCGTCATGTCGAGCACTTCGTAGATCGTCCTGCCCTTGTAGCGGATCTCCAGCGTCTCGCGGTTGTAGCGCTTGCCGTGGCAGATGTCGCAGGGGACATACATGTCCGGCAGGAAGTGCATCTCGACCTTGATCAGGCCGTCGCCCTGGCAGGCTTCGCAGCGGCCGCCCTTGACGTTGAAGGAGAAGCGACCGGGGCCATAGCCGCGCGCGCGCGCCTCGGGCACGCCGGCGAAGAGTTCGCGGATCGGCGTCAGCATGCCGGTGTAGGTCGCGGGGTTGGAGCGCGGCGTACGGCCGATCGGCGCCTGGTCGACGTTGATCACCTTGTCGAACGCATCGAGGCCGTCGATGGTGTCGCAAGGCGCTGGTTCAGCGGCCGAGCCGTAAAGCTGGCGTGCGGCCAGCGCGGCCAGCGTATCGTTGATCAGGGTTGACTTGCCCGAGCCCGAAACGCCCGTGACGCAGGTCAGCAGGCCGATCGGGAGCTCCACCGTCACGCTCTTCAGGTTGTTGCCACGCGCGCCGACGATGCGCAGCACGCGGTCCGCCTTGGGGCTGGTGCGGGTGCGCGGGACCGCGATCCGGCGCTGGCCCGACAGGTAGGCGCCGGTCAGCGAGGCGGGATTGGCGAACACTTCTTCCGGCCGGCCGCGGGCGACGATCTCGCCGCCGTGCACGCCGGCGCCGGGTCCCATGTCGACCAGATAGTCGGCCGAGCGGATCGCATCCTCGTCGTGTTCGACGACGATCACGGTATTGCCGAGGTCGCGCAGGCGGGCGAGGGTGCCGAGCAGGCGATCGTTGTCGCGCTGGTGCAGGCCGATTGACGGTTCGTCGAGCACGTACATGACGCCCGTCAGGCCGGAGCCGATCTGGCTGGCGAGGCGGATGCGCTGCGCCTCGCCGCCGGACAGCGTGTCGGCGGAGCGGTCGAGCGACAGGTAGTCGAGGCCGACGTCGATCAGGAAGGTGATGCGGTCGGCGATCTCCTGGACGATCTTTTCCGCTACCTGCGCACGCTGTCCGCGCATTCGCAGCGTAGCGAAGAAGCCGCGGCACTCGCCGAGTGGCATGGCCGACACCGCATGCAGCGGCTGGCCGCTGATCAGCACGTGCCGCGCGTCGCTGCGCAGCCGGGTGCCAGCGCAGGAGGGACAACTGCGGGTGGCGCGGTACTTGGCGAGTTCCTCGCGCACGGCGATGGAGTCGGTCTCGCGGAAGCGTCGTTCGAGATTGGGAATGATGCCCTCGAACGGGTGCTGCTTCGCGACCATGCGCCCGCTGTCGCCCATGTAGAGGAAGCTGATCTTCTCGGTGCCCGAGCCGTGCAGCACGATGTCGCGCACATTCGACGGCAGTTCGCCGTAAGGGGTGTCGACATCGAAGTCGTAGTGCGCCGCGAGGCTGGTCAGCATCTGGAAGTAGAACTGGTTGCGCCGGTCCCAGCCGCGGATCGCACCGGCGGCGAGCGACAGTTCCGGATGTGCCGCAACCCGCTCCGGATCGAAGAACTCGACCTGCCCGAGGCCGTCGCACCTGGGGCAGGCGCCCGCCGGATTGTTGAACGAGAACAGGCGCGGCTCAAGTTCGGCCAAGGCGTAGCTGCACACCGGGCAGGCGAAGCGTGCTGAGAACAGGTGCTCGCGGCCGCTGTCCATTTCCACCGCGATCGCACGGCCGTCCGCATGCGTCAGTGCGGTTTCGAACGATTCGGCGAGACGGCCGCGCAGGTCCGGCCGCAGCTTGAGGCGGTCGATGACGACCTCCACGGTGTGGCGCCGGCCCTTCTCCAGCGGCGGCATGGCGTCCAGTTCGCAGACCTGGCCATCGACGCGCACCCGCACGAAGCCCTGCGCGCGCAGATCGCCGAACAGGTCGTGCTGCTCGCCCTTGCGTCCGGCCACCACCGGCGCGAGGATCATCAGCCGTGTTTCTGCAGGCAGCGCCAGCACCTGATCCACCATCTGCGACACGGTCTGCGCTTGCAGCGCCTGTTCGGGGTGGTCGGGGCAGTGCGGCGTGCCGGCACGCGCATAGAGCAGGCGCAGATAGTCGTGGATCTCGGTGACGGTGCCCACGGTGGAGCGCGGGTTGTGGCTGGTCGCCTTCTGCTCGATGGAAATCGCCGGCGACAGGCCTTCGATCAAGTCTACGTCGGGCTTTTCCATCAGTTGCAGGAACTGGCGCGCGTAGGCCGACAGCGACTCGACGTAGCGCCGCTGGCCTTCCGCGTACAGCGTGTCGAAGGCCAGCGAGGACTTGCCTGATCCTGACAGACCGGTGATCACCGTCAGCTTGTTGCGCGGCAGGTCGAGGCTGATGTTCTTGAGGTTGTGGGTGCGAGCGCCGCGGATGCGGATTTCGTCCATGAGCGGTGAGCCGACGGCTGACGGGAACGCGAAACTATAGAAGAGAAGCCGCGCCCGGGCCAATGCTAGAATTCCGTTCTTCCCGTTCAGCCCAAGCACAACCCCGCATGTCTGTTCCCCTGCGCGACCCGATGACGCCCGACGAACGCCGAGCCGGCGTGAGCCTCGCCGCGATCTTCGCACTGCGCATGCTCGGTTTGTTCCTGATCCTGCCGGTGTTCTCGGTCCATGCCGCCCACATTCCCGGCGGTGACAACCTGACGCTGGTCGGCATGGCGATCGGTGCCTACGGCCTGACTCAGGCCTGCCTGCAGATCGCCTACGGTGCGGCATCGGACCGCTTCGGCCGCAAGCCGGTCATCCTGTTCGGGCTCGCGCTGTTCGTCATCGGCAGCGCGGTGGCGGCGCTCGCCGACGGCATCCAGATGATCATCGTCGGCCGCGTGCTGCAGGGCGCGGGCGCGATCTCGGCGGCGGTGACCGCGCTGGCGGCCGACCTGACGCGCGACCAGCACCGCACGAAGGTGATGGCGATGATCGGTTCCAGCATCGGCCTGGTGTTCGCGCTGTCGATGGTGGCGGCGCCGCTGCTCTACGCGGCGGTCGGCATGTCGGGCATCTTCTGGCTCACCGCCGTGCTGGCGCTGGCCGCGATGGGCGTGATGCTGTGGGTCGTGCCCTCGGCCCCGCCGGTACCACGCGCCAACGGCGGTCGCTTCATCGACGTGCTGCGTGACGGCCAGTTGATGCGGCTGAACCTTGGCGTGTTCGCACTGCACCTGATCCAGACGACCATGTGGGTCATGGTGCCGGCCGCGCTGGTGGCCAGTGGAAACCTGCCGGTCGCCGAGCATTGGAAGGTCTATCTGCCGGCGGTGCTCGTGTCCTTCATCGTGATGGTCCCGGCGATCATCATCGCCGAGCGGCGCAACCGCATGAAACAGGTCTTCAACAGCGCAGTCGCGCTGCTCGCGCTGGTCCAGTTCGGCCTCTATCTGTTCGGCCACACGCTGGTGCCGCTCGCGGTCCTGCTGACGCTGTTCTTTGTGGCTTTCAACGTGCTCGAAGCCACCCAGCCCTCCTGGATCTCGCGCATCGCACCGCCGCATGCCAAGGGTACTGCGCTGGGCGTCTATAACACCCTGCAGTCGGTCGGCCTGTTCCTCGGCGGCGTGGTCGGCGGCTGGGTCGGACAGCATTTCGGCAGCGGCGCGGTGAGCCTGTTGTGCGGCGTGCTCGCGCTTTCGTGGCTCGCGCTAGCATCGACCATGGATCCGCCGCCGGTGCGTGTGGTGCCTGCGCCGGCCAAGGGCTGACATTCCGGCGGATGCCCTTGCGGCGGCCGCCTTCGTATTCAAAGGAGAATCTCGATGGCATCCCTGAACAAAGTGATCCTGATCGGCAACCTCGGCAAGGATCCCGAAACGCGTTACGCGCCGAGTGGCGACGCGATCTGCAACCTCACGCTGGCGACGACCGAAACCTGGAAGGACAAGGCGACCGGCGAGCGGCGCGAGGCGACCGAATGGCACCGGGTCGTGTTCTTCGGCCGCGTTGCCGAAGTCGCGGCGCAGTACCTGCGCAAGGGCAGCCAGATCTATGTGGAAGGCCGCCTGCAGACACGGAAGTGGCAGGACCAGAACGGCCAGGATCGCTACACCACCGAGATTCGCGGCGACGAGATGAAGATGCTCGGTCGCCGCGAGGGTGCGGGCGAGGCGCCGATGCGCGGGGGCGATGCCGGCGGCTACGATGCGCCGGCGTCTGCACGTGCCCCGGCGCCAACGTCGGCACCGCGTTCGCAACCGGCGCCCCAGCCGTCCTCGGGCGGCTTCGGCGATTTCGACGACGACATCCCGTTCTAATTCGCCGCGGCGCCGACACGGTCAGGTGTGTCCGCGTGCGGAACGTCGCGCCCGCGCCGCGCGCGGTGGCCTCGCATCGGGCCAGAAGACACCATGCGCGGGCTCGGGCCGGAGGGGCGGAGCGGCCGGGCCCTGTCGCGGGCGGGTGCCAGCTTCGCATCCGTGCACGACCCTTGCAGGAAAGCTCCGCCGGACACTCGTCGCCGGCCTGACGCTGCTGCTGTTCGCCGCACCGTCCCTGTCCGCCGACGAAGCTCCCGCCCGCCGCGAAGTGCGCATCGGCGTGCTCGCCTTCCTCGGCGCCGAGGCGGCGGTTTCCGAATGGTCTCCGCTCAAGCGCCGCCTCGAGGCGGCGCTGCCACGATACGTGTTCAGGCTGGTCGAACTCGACCATGCGCGCATGGATGCCGCCGCGCGTGCAGGCGAGCTCGATTTCGTCGTCACCAATCCGGGGCACTACGTCGAGCTCGAGTCCGAACTCGGCGCGAGCCGCATCCTGACGCTGGACAGCGGCAAGGGGCGCTCTGCTGCCGAGGCGCTGGGCTCCACCGTGGTGGCGCGTTCGGACAGTCGCGACCTCGACACGCTTGCCGACCTGCGCGGGCGGCGTGTGGCGATCGTCGGCACCGAAGCCTTCGGCGGCTATCAACTCGTGTGGCGCGAGCTTGCCGCGCTCGGCATCGATCCCGCGCGGGACTTGTCGGCGCTGAAGGTGGTGGGCTACCCGATGGACGAGGTGCTGGCCGCCGTCGAGCGTGGCGAGGCCGATGCCGGCGTCGTGCGCGCCTGTGTGCTGGAGGGGCGACCGCAGTGGGCATCGCGGCTGCGCGTCGTCGGCCGGCGCAGCGAGACGGATCATCCCTGTGCGACTTCGACGCGGCTGTATCCCGACTGGGCCATCGCGACCCTGCACCATACGCCGCCCGAACTCGCCAAGTCGCTGGCCATCGCGCTGCTCGGCATGGAGCGGGGCGACGAAGGGATGGCATGGGCGGTGCCGGCCGACTACCAGGCGGTGCACGACCTATTTCGCGAACTGCAGATCGGCCCCTACGCCTACCTGCGCGAGCCCACGCTGATGGTCATGGCGGAGCGCTACTGGCCCTGGGTGGCCGCGGCGGCGGCGCTGGTCGTGCTGTGGATCCTGTACACGCTGCGGGTCGAACACATGGTGCATCTGCGCACCGCCGAGCTGCGCGCCGCGCTCGATGCACGCGACGTGCTGGAGCGCCGCATGCGCGACAGCCAGGAACAGGCCGAGCACCTGGCGCGCCTGTCGGTGCTGGGCGAACTGTCGGGCACGCTTGCGCACGAACTCAACCAGCCCCTGGCAGCGATCGGCAATTACGCGCAGAGCCTCGAACGGCGTGTCGACAACCACCGCCTGACCGACGCGGCGGTGCGTGAAGCCGCCGGCGAGATCGCCGCGCAGGCCGAGCGCGCGGCGGGCATCATCGGCCGCATCCGCAGCTTCGCGCGGAAGCGCGTCGCACAACGCGAGCGGGTCGCGCCGTCCGAACTGGTGCGCGAGGCGGTGGCGTTGTTCCGCGGCATGCTGGCCAGCGCGCCGGAGGTGTCGATCACCGACGAGCTGCCGCCCGACACCACGATCGAGGTCGATCCCCTGCAGATCCAGCAGGTGCTGCTCAATCTGCTGAAGAACGCCTGGGACGCGACCCGCGAGCTGGCACCGGAACGCCGCCCCCTCGCACTGCGGCTGGCCCGTACCGACGGCACGATCCGCATTCTGCTGCGCGATCAAGGCCCCGGTCTCGATGCCGCGGCGCAGGCGCGTCTTTTTGAGCCTTTCTTCACCACCAAGCGCGATGGCCTCGGTCTGGGCCTGTCGATCTGCCGGCGGATCGCCGAGGCGCACGGCGGCCGCCTGACGGCGGAAGCGCCCGTCGAAGGTCCCGGCATGGTGTTCGCCTTGAGCCTGCCCAGCCATGACTGACCGCGACCATTGCGTCATCCACGTCGTCGACGACGACGCCGCGTTTCGGCGCTCCCTCGTCTTCCTGCTCGAATCGGAGGACTGGCAGGTCAGGTCCCACGCCAGCGCGGAAGCGTTCCTCGAGGCCTGCGCCGCTCCGCCGCCCGACCTCGGCTGCCTCGTGCTCGACATCCGCATGCCCGGCATGAGCGGGCTCGAACTACAGCATGCGCTGCAGGCGCGCGGCTGGCGGGTACCGATCGTGTTCATCACCGGCCATGGCGATGTGGAACTCGCGGTGCAGGCGATGAAACGCGGCGCCGCCGATTTCGTCGAGAAGCCGTTCAAGGACCAGGCCTTGCTGGATGCGGTGGCGGCGGCGGTGCGCCGTGGTGCGCAGGATCGCGCGCAGGCGGTGCGTCGTTGCGAGGCCGCGGAACTGCTCGCCCGGCTGTCGCCGCGCGAGCGTCAGGTCGCGCGGCTGGTGGCGCTCGGCTCACCGAACAAGATCGTCGCGCGAGAACTCGGCATCAGCGAGAAGACGGTTCACATCCACCGCCAGCACGTGATGGCAAAGACCGGTGTCGGCAGTGCGGCCGAACTGGCGCGCCTGATGCTGCGTGCCGACCCCGCCGCACTGGACTGAAGCAGCACGCGCGGGCAGCCCCCCGAGCTCAGCGCCCCGGGTTGCCCGCACCCATTCCTCCCCCGGGGCCCATCCTGCCGCGTACCGGGGGTTCGTCGGGCAGCGTGGATGCCTCCAAGCCTCTTCCCGGATCTCAAGCTAGACGCCCTGCGGCTGCCGTGTGTATCGCCGTGTAGGCGGCACGCGCGCGGCTGGCTAGATCATTTTCCCTATTGTCGAGCGCCGCGTGGACTGGGATAACGCTCGACAACGTCACTGGACACCCGCGCCATGCACATGTCCGTGATCAATATCAAAAAACGGTGAAATTCTAAACATCGGGCGCCCACTGTCGCGCCCCGATCGACCCGTTCGAACATCAGGAGCGATGCCATGAACAGAACGCATATCCCGGGTTTGCTGCTGGCGGCGGCGCTCGCGGTGGGAAGCCAGGCCCAGGCCCAGACCAGCCCCGTCAATCCGCTGGCGCCTGCCAAGGTCAGCCTCCTCGATCGCCCGCAGCCCAACGTCGACAGTCTGCCCGACGACGAATACGGTCGTCTGGCCCGCTACGGACACGAACTGACGACGCGCACCTTCGCCCACATCGGGCCCGAGGTGAAGGACGACCGAAAGCGCTTCGCCGGCAACAACCTCGCATGCACCTCCTGTCACCAGGAGAACGCCACCAAACCCTATGCGATTCCCTGGGTCGGCGTCACCTCGACTTTTCCGCAGTACCGCGGTCGTGAAGATGCGCTGAGCACGGTGGAAGAGCGCGTCAATGGCTGCATGGAACGCAGCATGAACGGCAAGCCGCTGCCGCTCGATTCCACCGAGATGAAGGCCTTCACGACCTACATCCATTTCGTGTCGCGCGGGATTCCGGTGGGCGCGGAGATCGAGGGCAGCGCCACCAAGGCGGTCAAGTTGCCGAACCGGCGCGCCGACGTGGCCGCGGGGGAGGCGATCTTCAAGGCCCAGTGCCAGGTCTGCCATGGCGAGAACGGTGAGGGGCGTCGCGTCGGCACCCTGGGCGATGCGCAGGGCTACGTCTTCCCGCCGCTGTGGGGCAAGGACAGCTTCAACAACGGTGCCGGCATGAACCGCATCATCACCGCCACCCGCTTCATCCGCCACAACATGCCGCAGGGGGTGAATCACACCACCGCCATCCTGACCGACGACGAAGCCTTCGACGTCGCAGCCTACATGCTGTCGCAACCGCGTCCGCTCAAGGCCAACCTCGAGAAGGACTTCCCGGCGCGCTGGAACAAGCCGATCGATGCCGCCTTCCCGCCGTATGTCGACGGCGCGCCGGCCGACCAGCACAAGTACGGCCCCTTCCCGCCGCTGGCCGAGAAGGCGCGCGAACTCGCAGCGAGGCACGCCGAGGAAGTCAAGGCGAAACAGGCGCCGCCCGCCGCGAAGTGAGCCGGCGTGCTTGCTGCAGATCACGGGCTGTCGCGTCGGACGCGACAGCCCGCGTCATTTCGGGCGTGCGCCGGCGCGACCACGGAACCTTGCGTCCGCAACGTGACCAAATCCCGGGAATCAGCCGATGCCGAGGAGTAGGCTGAAGCACAAAAGTTATAATTGCGCAAAACGAGCAGACGCAACGGGGGAGCCTGTCGTGCAGCACCTCATCACTCATCCGCAGGGCATCCATGCGGTCGATTCCGGCTATGGCAGGCCGCTGCTGGCCGCCATCCACATCATCGTGCACAACGGCCATGCGGCCCTGGTCGATACCGGCAACAATGCCTCGGTGCCGCGCGTGCTGTCGGCGCTGGCGCAACTGGGCATCGCGCCGGAGGCGGTCGACTGGGTCCTGCTGACCCACATCCACCTCGATCATGCCGGGGCCGCCGGCAGCCTCATGTGTGCGCTGCCGAAGGCGCGGCTGGTGGTGCATCAGCGCGGCGTGCGCCACATGGTGGATCCTGCGCGGCTGTGGGAAGGCACCTCGGCAGTGTATGGCGCCGAACGGGCGTTCGAACTCTACGGCCGGCTCGTTCCGGTCGAGGCCTCGCGCATCGTCGTGGCGACCGACGGCCTGGAGATCGACCTTGCCGGGCGACGCCTGCGCATGCTCGATACGCCCGGCCATGCACGCCACCACATCTGCATCTGGGACGAGACCTCCCGATCCTTCTTCACCGGCGACACATTCGGTCTGTCATACCGCGAGTTCGACGTCGACGGCCGGGCGTTCATCTTCCCGACCACCACGCCCACGCAGTTCGATCCTGCAGCGATGCATGCCTCGATCGACCGCCTGCTGTCGTACGAACCGCGTTCGATGTATCTCACCCACTTCAGCCGCGTCACCGAAGTCGAGCGCCTCGGCGCTGACCTGCATCGGCTGATCGACACCATGGTCGCCGTCGCGCAGGCGGCGCGCGGAGACGGCGTGGCGCGCCATGTCGAGATCCTGGCTGGGCTGGAGCAGGTGGTGCGCGAGGAGACGACGCGCCAGAGCTGGGCGCTGTCCGAGGACGACGCGCTGGAACTCCTGCGCACCGATCTCGAACTGAATGCCCAAGGCCTGGGCGAGTGGCTCGACAGCCAGCGCGAACTCGCCGCCGGTCTGGTCAGCGCATAGGCGGTGGTTGCGCGGCGTCGGGCACTGCCGGCGCAAGGTCGGCCGGAGGTGCCGCGTTGCTGGCGCCTCCGCCCTCCTCGATCATGCGGTCGAGGCCCTGCAGGCGTGCCGCCGCCGCCGGGTCGCCCTGACGGGCCGCGGCGCCGTACCAGTGCGCTGCAAGCCGACTGTCCTGTGGCAGGCCGTAACCTTCCTCGTACATGTTGCCCACCAGGAACTGTGCGCCCGGTTCGCCCGCGCGCGCTGCGGCCAGATACCACTGCGCGGCCTTCGCATAGTCGGGCGCGGCCCCACCGCTGCCGACGAAGTACATGGTCGCCAGCGCGACCTGGGATTCCACGTGTCCCTGCTCGGCCGCCCGGCGATACCACTCCTGCGCAGTCGCGGCGGATCGTGCAACGCCATCGCCGAGGTCGTAGAGCTGGGCGAAGCGGTACTGAGCCTCGGCCAGGCCGGCGCCGGCCGCCTGGCGCAACCACCGCCAGGCGGCATTGCCCGCACCGTCCGGGGCCCGGGTCTCGCCGCGGTAGAGCATCATCGCGTAGTTGAACTGCGCGAGGCGGTTGCCGGCACGGGCTGCGCGCTCGAAGAGGCCGGCGGCCTCGTCGTGGCGGCCTGCCTCGTACGCGCTCACGCCGGCCTGCGCGACGTCGCCCGAGGGCGGCAGCGACAGCGCTGGCTGCGACAACGACATCAGCGTCGCACACGCGGCGCGGCCAGCCCATCGACCCAGTGTCGTGGCCAGTCGGCGCCTGCGAGAAGGGGCGAGGGGAGGTCCGGCTGCTGCATTCGCGATCGATGTCATGACGGCCTTGGGCAGGGCGGAAGGTGCGGGAAGCGCGACCGATGCGGATTGGAGCGCCCATGTCCGCACGAGTTCAGCCGTCCCCGGTCCGCTGCGGTAACATGCGTCGAACATTGCCCGGCGACCGACTCCAGCGCCTGCCGGCACTGATCCGCAGGAACTGCCTCCCGATGACGACCGAGACTTCCATCGACACGACTGCCGCTGCCGCGGCAGTCGCATTGCCCGCGCCCGACCTCGAACGCCGCTTCGGTGGGCTCGACCGCCTGTACGGTTCGGGCGCCGTGCAGGCGCTGGCGCGAGCGCGCGCTTGCGTGGTCGGCATCGGCGGCGTCGGATCGTGGGTTGCCGAGGCGCTGGCACGCAGCGGGGTGGGGCGGATCACGCTGATCGACCTCGACCACGTCGCCGAGTCCAACATCAACCGCCAGGCGCAGGCGCTCGACAGCACGCTGGGGCAGGCCAAGGTACTGGCCATGGCGGCGCGCATGCGCGACATCAACCCCGGCTGCGAACTCGACACCGTGGACGATTTCCTCACGCCCGACAACGCGGGCGAACTGCTGTCCGGTTTCGACGGCGTCGTCGTCGATGCGATCGACAACGTGCGCGCGAAGGTCGCGCTGGCGGTGGTGTGTCGTGACCGTCGCCTGCCCCTGGTGATGGCCGGTGGCGCGGGTGGCAAGCTGGATCCGGGTCGCATACGGGTCGACGACCTGTCGCGTACCGAGCAGGATCCGCTGCTGGCGAAGGTGCGGGCACGCCTGCGCAAGGAGCACGGCTTCACCCGCGACCCCCGGCGCAAGTTCGGCATCGAGGCTGTGTATTCGACCGAGCCGCTGCGCTATCCCGCGCCCGCCGCCTGCGATGTCGGCGAGGCGCCGCATGCCGGCACCGCATCGCGCGGGCCGCAAGGGCTGGCGTGTGCCGGCTACGGCTCGAGCGTGGCGGTGACGGCCAGCTTCGGCCTGTTCGCTGCGGCGCGGGCGATCGAACATCTGCTGCGCGAGCGCAGGGCAGCTTGAAGCTTTGGGAGGCGATGTGAGCGGGACGACAATCGGGAAGAGGGCAGGCATCGTGCTGTTCGGCCATGGGGCGCGTGATCCGGAGTGGGCGCGACCAATGCAACGCATCCGCGCCGCGCTCGAGCAGAACGGGCAGAGCCTGCGGGTGGAACTGGCCTTCCTGGAGTTCATGACGCCCACGCTGACGGAGGCGGTCGAACGGCTCGCCGCCGACGGCGTGGGCCGCATCGCCGTGGTGCCGGTCTTTCTCGCCCAGGGCGGACACCTGAAGCGGGACCTGCCGGTCCTCATCGACGCCGTTCGGAGCACGCACCCCGCCTGCGAAATCACGCTGGCCCAGGCCGCCGGCGAGGCCGACGGGGTGATCGCCGCGATGGCCGACTACGCGAAGGATTGCCTGCGCATGATGTAGGTGGGCGTGTCGGGTAGCGGGGATGCGTCGGCCACGCGACGCGCTGGCGCGTGCTTGACGTGCAAGTTTATAAGAATATACTTATAAACATGAAATCCTTCATGATTCCCTTTCTCCTGCTCGCCTTGCTGGGACTCGGCGTGCCTGCCGCGCATGCCGAAGTGCCAGTGGCGCGCATCGCATCGCATCCGGTCCAGCGCGCCCAGCCCGCGGAGGCCACCATCGAGGCGGTACGCCAATCGGTGCTCGCCGCCCAGGTCGCCGGTCGTGTGGTCGAGCTGGCCGTCGATGCCGGCGACCGTGTGCGCCAGGGGCAGGTGCTGATGCGCATCGACGCCGCGGAGGCCGCGGCCGCGGTGGCCGAGGCCGACGCCGGCGTGGCCCGTGCCGAAGCCGACCTCATCAATGCACGCGCGGAATTCGAGCGTGCGCGCAGCCTGGTCGAGCGCAAGTTCGTCAGCCAGTCGGCACTCGATCAGGCGCGCACCCGCTATCAGGCCGCGGAAGCGCAACTGCGTGCCGCGCGCGCCGGCCGCGGCCAGGCGGCCACGGTGCAGGGCTATACGGCCATTGCCTCGCCGCTGGACGGCCTGGTCGCCGCACGCCACATCGAGCGTGGCGAGATGGCGCAGCCGGGCCGCATGCTGCTGAGCGTGTACGACCCGGCGGCGATGCGCGCGCTGGTCGACCTGCCGCAGCAGCGCATTGCCGAACTCGGCGGCGCCGCGGCCTTGCGCGCGCGCATCGAGCTGCCCGACAGCGGGCGCTCGATCGATGCCGCCGCGGTGACCGTGCTGCCGGCCGCCGACGCCCGCACCCACACCGTGCGCGTGCGCGTCGATCTGCCGGCCGGCACGCAGGCGGTGCTGCCAGGCAGCTTCGCTCGTGTCCATTTCTTCTCGGCCGATGCCGCGACACAGGTGGCGCCGGTGACGGTGCCGATGGCAGCAGTGCTGCGACGCGGCGAGCTGACGGCCGTCTATGTGGCCGATGGCCGTGGTGGCTTCGCGCTGCGTCAGGTGCGCCTGGGTCAGGCGGTCGGCCCGCAGGACGACGTCGAGGTGCTGGCGGGGCTGGCCGGTGGCGAGACGGTGGCGCTGGACCCGGTGCAGGCGGGCATCGCTGCCCGTGCGGTCGGTCCGGCCGCCGGTCGCTGAGTCCCGAGCCCGACGATGGAAGACCGACTCGGCATCTCGGGCCGCATCGCGGCCGCCTTCCAGCGCAATGCGCTGACGCCGCTGATCGCGCTGGTGATGCTGCTGGCCGGCGTGTTCGCGACGCTGATCACGCCGAAGGAGGAAGAGCCCCAGATCGACGTGACCATGGCCAACGTGCTGGTGCCCTTCCCGGGCGCCTCTGCGCGCGACGTCGATGCGCTGGTGGCACGGCCGGCCGAGCAGGTGCTGTCGCGCATGGCCGGCGTCGATCACGTGTACACCGTGTCGCGCCCGGGCATGGCGGTGATCACCGTGCAGTTCGAGGTCGGCGTCCCCAACCAGACTGCACTGGTGCGCCTGTACGACACGGTGCATTCGAATGCGGACTGGCTGTCGCCGCAGCTCGGTGTCGGTACGCCGCTGATCAAGCCCAAGGGCATCGACGACGTGCCCATCGTCGGCCTCACCTTGTGGACGGCCGATCCTGGCCGCGCGGGCTTCGACCTGCAGCAGGTGGCGCGCGCGGCCGAGACCGAGCTCAAGCGCATCGAGGGTACCCGCGACGTCACCACCATCGGCGGGCCGGGCCATGTGATCCGTGTGCAGATGGACACCGAGCGCATGAACGCCCACGGCGTCACCGCGCAGGACCTGCGGGCTGCCTTGCAGCTCGCCAACGCATCGCAGCCGGCGGGCAGCCTGGTCGCCGGCAACCGTGAGGTGCTGGTGCAGACGGGCACCTACATCGAGTCGGCCGAGGATGTGCGTCGTCTGGTGGTGGGCGTGCAGGACGCGAAACCGGTGTTCCTGCGCGATGTCGCGCAGGTGGACGATGGCCCCGATCAGCCGTCCCGATACGTCTGGTTCGGTACCGGCGCGGCTGCGGCCGAGCGTGCACAGTCCGGCAGCGCAGCGGCGGCCCATGGCCTGTTCCCGGCGGTCACGCTGGCGATCTCGAAGAAGCCGGGCGCGAACGCCTCCGACGTCGCCCAGGCCGCGATCTCGCGCATCGAATCGCTGCGGGGCGCGCTGATACCGACCGGCGTCGAGGTCACCGTCACCCGTGACTACGGCAAGACGGCCAACGACAAAGCCACCCAGCTCATCGGCAAGCTCGTCTTCGCCACTGCCGCGGTGGTGGTGCTGGTGTTCTTCGCCCTCGGCCGACGCGAAGCCGTGATCGTCGGCATCGCCGTATCGCTGACGCTCGCCGCGACGCTGTTCGCGTCCTGGGCGTGGGGCTTCACGCTGAACCGGGTGAGCCTGTTCGCGCTGATCTTCTCGATCGGCATCCTGGTCGACGACGCCATCGTGGTGGTGGAGAACATTCATCGCTGGCACACGCTCGAGCCCGACACGCCGCTGTGGAAGCTGATTCCGCGCGCGGTCGACGAAGTGGGCGGGCCCACCATCCTCGCCACTTTCACCGTCATCGCCGCGCTGCTGCCGATGGCCTTCGTCACCGGCCTGATGGGGCCCTACATGAGTCCCATCCCGATCAACGCCTCGATGGGAATGTTCATCTCGCTTGCGGTGGCCTTCATCGTCACGCCCTGGCTGGCCCAGAAGCTGTTGAAATCGGTCGATGCGCACCACCACGAGGGCGAGGACAAGCTGACGCGCCGGCTCGACCGCCTGTTCCGTCGCGTGATGGCACCGATGCTGGATGCGCACGGCGGCGGGCGGGCGCGCCTCGGGCTGTGGCTGGCGGTGCTGGCGCTGATCACCGCCTCGGTGGCGCTGCCGGCGGTGCAGCTCGTCGTCATGAAGATGCTGCCCTTCGACAACAAGAGCGAGTTCCAGGTGGTGCTCGACATGCCGGTGGGCACGCCGGTGGAGGAAACCTCGCGCGTGCTGAACGAGATCGGCGCGCACCTCGCGACGGTGCCGGAGGTGACCGACTGGCAGTCCTACGCGGGTACCGCGGCACCGATCAACTTCAATGGCCTGGTGCGCCAGTACTACCTGCGCAGCAATCCCGAGATGGGTGACATCCAGGTGAACCTGGTGGACAAGAAGGCGCGTCACCGCAAGAGCCACGAGATCGCGGTGTCGGTGCGCCAGGCGGTCACCGACATCGCCCGTCGCAGCGGGGGCAACGCCAAGGTGGTCGAGGTGCCGCCGGGGCCGCCGGTGCTGTCGCCGATCGTCGCCGAAATCTACGGACCCGACTACGGCGGTCAGGTCGAGGTGGCGAAGAAGGTGCGCGCGGCCTTCGAGGGCACGGCCGACATCGTCGGTGTCGACGACACGGTGGATGAAGCCGCGCCCAAGCTGGTGCTGCGTGTGGACCAGGCCAAGGCGGCGCGCATGGGCGTGGCGCAGGCCGACATCGTCGAGGTGGTGCGACTCGGCCTGTCGGGCGAGAACGTCACGCCGGTGCATGGCGGCGACAACAAGTACGAAATTCCGGTGCGGATCCAGTTGCCCTCGGTGCGACAGTCCGACGTGGACAACCTGCTGGCGATGAAGGTGCGAGCGCGGGAAGGGCTGAATGCGGGCCGGCTGATCTCGATCTCGGAACTGGTGCAGGTGTTTGAGACCGAACGCGAACAGGTGCTGTACCGCAAGGACCTGCTGCCGGTGGTGTATGTGACGGGCGACATGGGTGGCAAGCTCGATTCGCCGCTGTACGGCATGTTCGACATCCGCAGCACGGTCAGGGACATGGCACTGACTGGCGCGCCGGGCCTGGGCGGCACGCTGGGCGAGTGGTTCATCCGCCCGCCTGCCGATGCCTATGGTGGCTATCAGCTCAAGTGGGACGGCGAGTGGCAGATCACCTACGAAACCTTCCGCGACATGGGTGCTGCCTATGCGGTGGGCCTGGTGCTGATCTACCTGCTGGTGGTGGCGCAGTTCCGCAGCTACCTGGCGCCGCTCATCATCATGGCGCCGATCCCGCTCACCATCATCGGCGTGATGCCGGGCCATGCGCTGCTCGGCGCGCAATTCACCGCCACCTCGATGATCGGCATGATCGCGCTCGCCGGCATCATCGTGCGCAACTCCATCCTGCTGGTGGATTTCGTCAATCAGCAGGTGCGCGAGGGCGTTGATTTCGGTGAGGCGGTGATCCGCGCGGCGGCGGTGCGCGCCAAGCCGATCGGCCTGACCGCGCTGGCGGCGATGATCGGCGCGGTGTTCATCCTCGACGACCCGATCTTCAACGGGCTGGCGATCAGCCTGATCTTCGGCATCTTCATCTCGACGCTGCTGACGCTGGTCGTGATCCCGGTGCTGTACTACGCGGCGATGCGCAATCGCCTCGACCGACTCAAGGAGCAAATCTGATGGCGCTCAACATCAACAAATTCGTGCGCATCTTCGCCGGCGCCTTCGTGCTGATCTCGCTCGCCCTGGGGGTGGAGGGCTCGCCGCTGTTCGTGAACAAGAACTTCCTCTGGTTCACCGTGTTCGTCGGCGCCAACCTGTTCCAGAGCGGCTTCACCGGCCTGTGCCCGCTGGAGAACATCCTGCGCAAGTGCGGCGTGAAGGACTGAGCAGGATGCCGGTGGCGGGCGGGATAGAATGGAAGCCCCTCCGTTTCATCCGTACGTCATCATGAAAGAAAGAAGCGGCCATGACGACCGCCGCCTCGACCGGCGCATTCCGATCGGTTGCCAGGCACTGATCCACCACGGCCAGGGAGGGCGCATCCCTGCCAGGTGCATGGAACTGGGGGTAGGCGGCATGACCTTGCATGCCGCCTACGTGCCGGGTGAAGGCGAGGTGCTCGAAGTCGCGGTGGTCGCGCCCGAGGGCGGCGTCGAGCGGCCGCCGCTGGTCGTGCGGCTGCAGGTGAAGCGCTGCAACGCGCTTGGCGGCGGCCTGTACGAAATCGGCGGCGCGATCGTGCGCGTCGTCGGCTGAGGCGGTTCGCCTTCCCGCCGTTCGCGCCTGTTTCCGGCTCGGTTGGCGCGTTCAGGCCGCCTTGCGCATCGGTTCGACGCGCGACTGGAACAGCCGCGTCAGCGGACTGTGCGGCCGGGTGGTCAGGCGTTCGGCCACCAGCGCCGTGGCGAGGGCATGCTGGCCACCGCGCAGGGCCGCCTCCAGCAGGGTCAGGTCGAGCACGCTGCGCTGCGCATGGCTGCCGCCGAAGCGGTGAGCGATGCTGCGCACGTCACGGATCAGCCGCGCCGTATCCTCGTAGCGTCCCTCGCCGTAGGCCTTGATCGCCAGCACCAGCGGATGGCCGACCTCGCGGGTGAAGCGGGCGTTGTCGTCCTCGCCCTGCATCACCGCGCGTTGCGTCGACAGCACTGCCTCGAGTGCGTCGAGTCGGCCTGCGCCGACGAAGGCCATCGCCGCATGCACGTCGTTGAAGGCATAGTTGCCGGCCTGCGCGATCGGCAGCCAGCCGTCAGCCACACTCTGCCATCTCGTGCGGACGTCGACGCCGCGCAGGTGCAGGCGCCACAGCATCGCCGAGGCGTCGATCATGTCGAGCACCACGGTGGAGCGGGCGCCGTGGATGGGACCGTCGAACAGCGCCAGCACCTCGTCGATTTCACCCAGCTCGAGGTGGAACAGCGCCAGGTGCCACCAGTTGTGCACCTGGAAGAAGTTGTCCAGGCTCCACGCGGCGACATTGGCACGCATCCAGGCGATGCCGTCGCGCTCGCGACCCTGCATTTCCATGACGTGGGCGACCGCGTGCTGCGACCATGCGTCGCGTGGTTCGAGTTCCACGCCCGCACGCCCCGCGGCCTCGGCCTTCGCATAGTCGCCGCATTCCTCGAGGCCGAAGGCGTACATGCCGAGAACCGCGTGGTAGCCCGGTGTCGCCTGCGACCACGCCGGTAGCGCGCGGGCGATACGGTCGCGCAGCATGCGCGAATCGCCGACGCAGAAATCGATGATGTGTCCCGCCTGCAGGGCGAGGATGTCCTGCGGATGGTCGATGGTGACATCCTCGAGGATGCGGCCGGCGCGATGCCAGCGCCCCTCCAGCACGGCACCGATCGCCGCGAGGTGGCCGCGCTCGCGCGGATTGGCCGGCAATGCGGCAGCGGCGGCATGGCAGGCGCGCGCCACCGCGAGCGCCGCCGGCTCGGTGCCCAGCAGGTGCAGCCAGGCTTTCAGCGCGTGGGCCATGACGAAGCCGGGGCATTGGGCAAGTGCTGCATCGACACTCGCCACCGGGTCCTCAATGTAGCACTGGAACTGGTGCAACGCGCGCCGATAGTGGGCAAGGCCGTTGATGTCGGCGCCGGACAGCGCCAGGCCGAGATCGTCGTGAATGCTCATTGCCTGTCTCCTTGGGGTGTGGGGGTGTCGCCGTTACGGGCACGGGGCCGTCGAACGCGGCCGTTTCATGCGCGCAGTGCTAAGTTATTCCTGAAGAGGGAAGGCCGACATGCCCGCGACGCCGGAAGTCTTGACCGCGGCGCCGGGTCTGGTGGAGGAAGAGACGATGGATGCGCTGTCGGAGGTGTTCGCCGCGGTGAGACTGTCCGGCGGCGTGTTTCTCGACGCCGAGTTCACCGCACCGTGGTGCGTGGTGTCGCAGGTCGGGCCGGAGGACTTCAGCGCCCAGGGCGGCATGCCGGCACACCTGATCGCCTACCACTACGTCGTCGCCGGGCGCCTGTTCGTCGAGGTGGCGGGATCGCCAGCGCTGGAAGTGCGTGCGGGCGAGATCGTGCTGCTGCCGCGCAACGACCGTCACCTGCTCGCCAGCATCCCCGGTCTGTCGCCGGTCGTCATTGCCGACGAGGTGCAGGCGCCAACCGTGGCGGCTCCGGCCGTACTGCGCCACGGCGGCGGCGGCGAGGCGACCCGCATCGTGTGCGGCTATCTCGGCTGCGACGCACCGCACAACCCGCTGATCGCGACTCTGCCGCCGCTGCTCAGGCTGCAGATGGGAAACAGCGCGTCCGGCGCCTGGATCGAGAGCTCGTTCCGCCACGCGGCCGAGGAGTTCGCGCAGGGCGGCGCCGGCTCCGCCGCGGTACTGGGCAAGCTGGCCGAGCTGCTGTTCGTCGAGGCCGTGCGACGCTACCTCGCGGACTTGCCGGCGGGACAGACCGGCTGGCTCGCAGGCCTGCAGGACCGCCTGGTCGGGCGGGCACTCGCCTTGCTGCACACCCGCGTCGCCCAGCCGTGGACGACCGAGGTGCTGGCGCGCGAGGTGGGTCTGTCGCGTTCGGCGTTCGCCGAGCGCTTCACCGCCTTGCTCGGCGTGCCGCCGATGCACTACCTGGCGAACTGGCGCCTGCAGCTTGCGGCGTTGCGGTTGCGCGACAGCGCGGCGTCCACGGCGCAGATCGCCTGGGACGTCGGTTACGAGTCGGACGCCGCCTTCTGCCGCGCCTTCAAGCGCGCCTTCGGCGTGACCCCGGCGGCCTGGCGCCGGCAGGGCGGAGTGGCGCGCTGAGGGCGGATGCGTGCCGGGCCGGATTCGGGGCACTCACCCGATCGTCCTGCGGATGCGGGCCTGGGGCGCGTCGTCAGGTCCTGGCGCGGCGCGCCATCATCCACACCGCGAAGGCGATCACGCTCGCGAAGCACAGCAGCGACCAGTTGGCCAGCGACAGGCCGAGGAAGGTCCAGTCGATCGCCGAGCAGTCGCCCGCGCCGCGAAAGATCATCGGCAGCAACTGACCGAGCGGGAAGCTCTCCAGCATGTATTCCAGGCCGGGGCCGCACTCGGGGAACTCCGGCGGGTTGAGCTGCATCCAGCTCTGGCGTGCGGCGACCCCGGCACCGCTCAGCGCGGCGACGCCGATCAGCAGGGCATACACCCGTGCGCCCACGGTGGCCGGGCCATGCAGCGCTGCAATCAGCGCAATCAAGGCCACGGCGACGAAGGCGTAGCGCTGCATGATGCACATTGGGCAGGGCTGCAGGCCGACCACGTGCTGAAGGTACAACCCGCCACCGAGCAGGCCTATGCAGACGAGGAAGAGCGCAAAGAACAAGCTGCGGGCGGGCAGGCGGAGGACTTGCTGGAAAAGGGACATCGGATCTGACAACGTTTCTGGATGAGGGCGGCGCGGGGACGGAAATCGCGCAGGTGCACAATTGTAGGCGATGAGCCGAGCCTGACCTCATCGCCAGGTGCTTTGGTGTGCGTTGGGCGCGCAAGTTCCGCCATCAGACCTGAGCCTGCTCCATGGCATCGCCCGCCATGGCCGCCTGCAACATGTCGATGAAGGCCCTCGTCTTCGCCGGCATCAGGCGGCGACCGGGAAACACCGCCCACGCCGTATGCGAGGGCAGGCACCAATCCGGCAGGACGCGACGCAGTTCGCCGCGGCGCACACGCGGATTTGCGGCGAACTCCGGCACCGCGGCGATGCCCGCGCCGGCCCGTGCCAGCCGGATCAGCAGCTCGGGGGAGTTCGCCGTGCTGCGGCCCGGCGGCAGGCCTTCCCAGCGTTCGTCGCCGCGCAGCAGCGTCCAGGGGATCGGCTCGCCGTTGCGGCCGAGCAGGCGCAGCGACTGGTGATCGGCGAGGTCATCGGGCACCGCCGGTTCGCCGTGCTCGGCGAGATAGGACGGCGCCGCGTACAGACCGTTGGGGAAGATGGCAATCCTTCGTGCCGCCAGAAGGGCGTCGTCCGGTAACTCGCCCATGCGCAGCGCGATGTCGAAGTTCTCGCCCAGCAGATCGACCCGCCGCGGCGACAGGTCCAGCTCCAGCGACACGGCAGGATGCAGCGCGATGAAGGCGGCAAGCATGTCGGTGAGCAGCAGGTTGGCGAGGTCGCTCGGCATCGAGACGCGCAATCGGCCGCTGGGCCGTGCCTGGCGGTGCTCGGCCAGCGCCCGCACTGCATCCACCTCGCTGGCCACCTGCCGCGCATGCTCGAGCAGGTGCTGGCCGAACTCGGTGAGCGTGAGGCGGCGCGTGGTGCGCAGCATCAGGCGCTCGCCCAGGCGTTCCTCGAGCAGAGCAATTCGACGCGACACGGTGGACTTGGGCAGGCCCAGCCGATCGGCTGCGCGGCTGAAGCTGCCGACGTCTGCCACGCGGGCGAAGATCAGCAGGTCGTTCGGTTCGAATTGTTCCATATGCGGGCTAATGTAATCCGTTTTGGCGTCTTATGTGCGCCGATCGGGAAGATTAAAGTTCGTGTCACCCAATCAAGTTCAGTCCAGAGGACACACACATGAACATCCTGCAGATCAACTCCAGCGCCCGCCGCGAAGGCGCCAATTCCACCCGCGTCGCCAACGACATCGCCGCCCGAGTGCTGGCGGCCAGCGCCGGCGCCGCGCTGTCGGTGCGCGACCTCGCCGCCGATCCGGTGCCGGTGCTCGACGAAGCCGCCCTCGGCGCGCTCTTCACCCCCGCCGATCAGCGTACGCCGGACCAGGCGGCCCGCGTTGCACTGTACGACGCGCTGATTGCCGAGGTGCAGGCGGCCGACGTGCTGGTGCTGGGCGTGCCGATGTACAACTTCACCGTGACCGCCCAGTTCAAGAACTGGATCGACGCCATTGCCCGCGCCGGCGTCACCTTTCGCTACACGGAAAATGGCCCCGAAGGCCTGCTGAAGGGCAAGAAGGTGTATGTCGCGCTGGCGCGCGGCGGCCTGTACCGCGGCAGCGAGCTCGACACCCAGGTGCCCTATCTGAAGGCGGTGCTTGGCTTCCTCGGCATGACCGACGTGCATTTCATCTACGCCGAGGGTCTCAACATGGGCCCCGACGCGGCGCAGAAGGGATTCGCCCAGGCCGCGGCCGACCTCGAAGCCGCACTGGCCTGACCGCGTCAGGCGCGGGGCGCGACCGGCGCCCCGTCGCGATGGAAGCAGGTGCCGCCACCGCTGCCGCGCACCTGTCACGAAGAACCCGTGTGAGAGATTTTCCCGCAGGAGAGACCATGACGAACCAAACCGCACTCCGCACCGAACAGGTCGAATTTCCGCGCCGCGTCGAGCGTCTGGTCGTCGGCAAGGCGACCTCCGACGGCGCCGGCGTGAAGCTCACCCGGGTGCTGACGCAGCCGCTGCAGCGCCGGCTCGATCCCTTCCTGATGCTGGACGCCTTCGGCAGCGACCAGCCCGACGACTACATCGGCGGCTTTCCCGATCATCCGCACCGCGGCTTCGAGACCATCACCTACATGATCGCCGGGCGCATGCTGCATCGCGACAGCGCGGGCCACGAAGGACTGCTCGAGAACGGCGGCGTGCAATGGATGACCGCCGGCCGCGGTGTCATCCATTCGGAGATTCCGCAGCAGGAGGAGGGCATGATGGAAGGCTTCCAGTTGTGGCTGAACCTGCCCGGCCGCGACAAGCTGTGCCCGCCGTGGTACCGCGACTTCGCTGCCGGCGATCTGCCGCGCTTCACCACGGCGGAAGGTGTCGCGGCGACGGTGATCGCAGGTGAGAGTCACGGCGTCCGCGGTGCGGTGACGCGCGAAGCGACTGCACCGTTGTATCTGGACCTGCATCTGCCGGCCGGCAGCCGCTTCGCGCAGGCGTTGCCGGCGGGACACAACGCCTTCATCTACGTGTATCGCGGCGAAGCGGGGGTGGCCGGCACCGTGGTTCCGGTGCAGCGCATGGCCATTCTCGCCAACGATACGCAGGCCGACGGCGTGGTGATCGAGGCATCGGAGGACGCGAAGGTGCTGCTGATCGCCGGTCGGCCGCTCGACGAGCCGATCGCGCAATATGGCCCCTTCGTCATGAATACCGAGCAGGAGATCTACCAGGCGCTGAGCGATTTCCGCGACGGGCGGCTGGCTTAGGGCCGGATCAGGGCCAGATCCGCCCGCCATCGACGGCACAAACTGGGCGCAGGAACGGGCTTGAGCGCGATTGCATCCGCTGGTCGCGCTCAAGCGCGCTCCTACGCGAAGCTGTGGCACCGGCGGGAGGGTTTTGTAGGAGCGGGCTGGACCGCGATCTCGGATGCGGGTCGCGGTCCAGCCCGCTCCTACACGTCGGCCTTGGCGAGTTCGACCAGAGCAGCGACCTGGGCGCGGATCGGCTCCGGCACCGGCTGTTCACCGGCCAGCATCGCGCCGATGATCGCGGCGTTGTCGGCCACCGACGGCGTGTCGGGCAGGCCGGCCAGGGGTGGTGCGCCGCCTTCCTCCGCCGGCACCGCGATGCGCCCCGTGCCTTCGGCATACACCTTGAGTTCCGGGCAGCGCCGCGGGTTGGCGTAGATTTCGCCCTCGGTGCCGCGCAGCAGCATCGCGCAGCCGCCGTCACGGCGCAGGAATTCATCCATCCGCTCAAGGTATTCCGGGTGCGTCACCGCCACCACCCGCACGCTGCGACCGAGCGCCGGGTCGAGCAGCTTGGCCATGGTATGTCCGCTGCCGCGCACGCCCATCCGCAGCCGCAGCGACAGCAGTCGATCCAGGCCGGGCAGCAGTTGATCGACGCGCAGGCAGGCCAGCCGCGACGCGGCGAGTTGCGCCGAGGCCGACGCGGCGCCGGCCGCCGGTTCGATGCCGAGCGCGGCGAGCAGTTCGAAGGGGCTCACCCGGGTCTCGAAATCGTGCCGCCCCTGGATCAGCACCGGCACGCCCGCGCGCGCCAGCAACAGGGCGACCAGCGGCATCAGGTTGGGCTGACGGCGTGCGCCGTTGTAGGTCGGCAACACCACGCAGCGCGGGCCGGGCGGCACGTCCACCTGGGCACAGCGTTCGTCCATCGCCTGCTTGAAGCCGAGCAGTTCGTCGAGCGACTCGCTCTTCACCCGCAGCGCGATCAGGATCGCACCCAGCTCGAGGTCGGGCACCCTGCCGTCGAGGACGTCGCCGAACAGGCCCGCCGCGGTGGAGATGTCGAGCGGCCGCGAGCCCTTGGCGCCCCGGCCGATTTCCTTGATGATGGGTCCGTAGTTCATCGCGCGATTATTCAAGGAGGAAGACGTAAATGGAAGTCGGATTCATCGGCCTCGGCCTGATGGGGCGCCCCATGGCCCTCAATCTGCTGAAGGCCGGGCACCGGGTGCAGGTGTGGAGCCGCCGGCGCGAAGCCATGCAGCCGCTGCTGGAGGCGGGCGCGGCCGCTTGTACCAGTGCCGCCGATGTCGCCCGCCATGCGCCGGTGACGATCAGCATGGTGGCTGACGCGCCCGATGTCGAGCAGATCACGCTCGGCCCCGGTGGCGTGGTCGATGGCGCGCGGTCCGGCCACATCCATATCGACATGAGCACGATCGCGCCGGCGGTGGCGCAGCGCATCGCCCTCCGGTTGAGCGAAAAGGGCATCGTCGCGCTCGATGCGCCGGTGTCGGGCGGCGACGTCGGCGCGATCGCCGGCACGCTGACCATCATGGTGGGCGGCGACGCAGCGGCATTCGAAACCGTGAAACCGCTGTTCGACGCGATGGGCAGGTCGGTGACGCGCATCGGCGCGGCGGGTGCCGGCCAGGTAGCCAAGGCCTGCAACCAGATCATTACCGGCGTCGGCGTCGCCGCGGTGGCCGAGGCGCTGAACTTCGCAGCGAAGAGCGGAGCCGACGGCGACAAGGTGCGTGAGGCGCTGCTCGGCGGTTTCGCCTATTCGCGCATCCTCGAGAACCACGGCCAGCGCATGCTCGACCGCAACTTCAAGCCCGGCTTCAAGGCCTGGATGCACCAGAAGGACTTGCGCATCGTCATGGAAGAGGCGCACCGGCTCGGCCTGGCGCTGCCCGCATCGGCGGCGACCGCGCAACTGTTCAACGCGATGGCCGGCAGCGGACTCGGCGATGAGGACTCGGTGGCGATGCTGAAGCTGCTGGAGCGCATGAGTGGAGGATCGGGCGAATGAGCGGCGCGAAGATCAAGGTGGGCTTCGTCGGCCTCGGTGCCATGGGCGCGCCGATGGCCGGCCATCTGCTGGCAGCCGGGCACGAGCTGGCGGTGTGGGCGCGGCGGCCGCAATCGGCGGCGCCGCTGGCGCAGGCCGGCGCAACCGTGTGCGACACCCCGGCGGCATTGGCCGCGCGCAGCGAGGTGGTGATCAGCATCGTCACCGCCAGCGCCGACGTCGAAGCGCTGGCCTTCGGCGCGCAGGGGCTGGCGGACGGTTTCCGGCCGGGTGCCATCCATGTGGACATGAGCACCATCGCGCCGGCCACCGCGCGCGAGCTCGCGGCACGCTATGCGCAACAGGGCGTGGGCTGGGTCGATGCGCCGGTGTCGGGCGGCAGCCAGGGCGCGATCGACGGCACGCTGGCGATCATGGCCGGTGGCGAGGAGGCGACCCTGCAGGCGGTCATGCCCTTGCTGCAGGCGATGGGCAAGCGCATCGTGCATATCGGCCCGGCCGGTGCCGGCCAGGTGGCGAAGGCCTGCAACCAGATGATCATGGTGTCGGCGATCCAGGCCTGCGCCGAGGCCATGCGTCTGGCCGCAGCCCACGGTCTGGATCTCGCCACGGTGCGCCACGCGCTCGCCGGCGGTTCGGCCGGTTCGCGCGTGCTCGACGTGATGGGCGAGCGCATGGTGAAGCGCGATTTCCGCCCCGGCATCGAGGCCCGCCTGCATCACAAGGACTTCGGCATCCTGATGAACGACGCCTCCCGCCTGGGGGCGCCCTTGCCGGTGGCAGCGCAGGTCTGGCAGCAGCTCAACGCGTTGATGGCCAGCGGCTGGGAGCACGAGGACACCTCCGTGCTGCTGCGCGTGCTGGAGCAAGCCGACCGAAGCCGGGAGGGTGCGTGAGCGTGCGACTGACAGCCTGTTGCCTTGCGCTTTCGTTGCTGCAGGGTTGCGCCGTGATCGCGGTGGCCGACGCCACGGTGACCGTCGCCGCCACCGCGGTGAAGGCTGGCGCCGCGGTCACTGGCATGGCGATCGATGTGGTCGCGGCCGGGGTGGATGCGGTCACCGACGACGACAAGGAAGCGGACCCTGATTGAGGGGAAGGGCGCATTCCTCAGCCCGACGATTGCACCGGCTTGCCGTACCACCTGAAGCGCTCGAGCACATCCGCCATTTCCTCCTCCGACAGCAGCACCGGCGGGCCGATCTGGCAGGTGCGCCAATACTGCTGGCACAGGGTCTCGAACTCGATCGCCAGCGCCAGCGCGTGGTCGAGGTTGCGGCCATGCACCACCATGCCGTGGTTGGCGAGCAGGCAGGCGCGGCGGCCCTGCAGCGCAAGCACTGCGGCATCGGACAGTGCCTGGGTGCCGAAGGTGGCGTAGCGTGCGCAGCGCACCGTGCTGCCGCCGAAGCGCGCGATCATGTAGTGGAAGGGCGGAATATCGCTGCGCTGGCAGGCCAGCGCGGTGGCGAACGGCGCGTGGGCGTGCAGGATGGCGCCCGCATCGGCAAAGGCGGCGTAGATGTCGCGATGAAGCTGCCACTCTGACGACGGCGCGAGCGTGCCGTCGAAGCGGCCGTCGGCGCGCACGATTACCATGTCCTGCGGCGTGCTGCTGTCGGCGGCGAGGCCGCTGGGGGTGATCAGCAGGCCGTCGGCCTGCAGATCATCGCCGAGTCGCACGCTGGCATTGCCGGCGGTGCCGACGTTGAGCCCGGCCGCGCCCATCGCGCGTGCGGCGTCCAGCAGTGAAGCGCGTGGCGCATTGTCGTCTTCGCTGTCCATCAGGTCTGCTCCGGGTAAAGGCTGCCGAGTGCGCCGGGGGAGACGACTCCGCGCTCGGTGATGATGGCGGTGATCAGGCCGGCGGGGGTCACGTCGAAGGCCGGGTTCGCCGTCGCGGTGTCGCCGGGTGCCTGGCGCAGCTCGACAATGCGACCATCGCGGTCGAGCCCGCGCACCACACGAAGCTCGTCGGTGTCGCGATCCTCGATCGGAATGTGGCTGCCGTCGGCGCAGTCGAAATCGAGCGTCGAGTGCGGCGCCGCAATGTAGAACGGCACGCCGGCCGCGCGCGCCGCCAGGGCCTTCAAAAGCGTGCCGACCTTGTTGGCGGTGTCGCCGTTGGCGGCGATGCGGTCGGCTCCGGTGATCACCGCATCGACGTCGCGGCGTGCGAGCAGCAGCCCGGCGGCGTTATCCGCGATCAGCGTGTGCGGTACGCCGGCCTGGCGCAGTTCCCAGGCGGTGAGCAGCCCCTGGTTGCGCGGACGGGTCTCGCTGACCAGCACCTCCACCGCGATGCCCCGCTGGTGCGCGGCATACACCGGCGCGAGCGCGGTGCCGGCGCCGCAGGTGGCGAGCCAGCCGGCGTTGCAGTGCGTCATCACACGCACGCGTCCGTTGCGCCGTGCGGCGATGTCGGTGAGCAGGTTCAGTCCGTGCGCGCCGATTTCCTTGCAGGTGGCCGCATCCTCGGCGGCGATGGCGTGCGCCTCGCGCCACGCTGCGTCGCGCCGTGCGCCGGGGCCGAGAGGGCGCAATGCGCCGTCCATGCGCGCCAGCGCCCAGTGCAGATTCACCGCGGTCGGGCGGGTGGCGCCCAGCAGGCTCAGGGCGTCGTCGAGCACGGCTTCGCCGGTCCCATCCGTGGCGAGCGCGATGGCCACGCCGAACGCGGCCGTCGCACCGATCAGCGGCGCGCCGCGCACCTGCATTCCGCGGATGGCCGCCGCGACTTCGGTGACCCGCGTCAGCCGCCGGATCTCGCTGCGAAAGGGCAGCAAGGTCTGGTCGAGGATGGCGATCGCGTCGCCATCACGCCGCAGCGTGGGGATGGGCTGTCGAAAAGCGGATTGAGCAGGTTCGGACGAGAAAGGCATTGTGATGGGTGGTAATGATCGAGGTTTGCGTGACCGGTGGCAGGCTCCGTCCTCATTCTACGAGGGCGGGAAAGCGCAGTAGCGAAGGCGTGCGGACTTGAGTGTGTCGACATGGGATTCCAGGCAGGAAGGCGACAACCTGGCGAAACGACGTGTCGTTGTCGCGACGCATGCCGCGCTTTGCGACAATACGCTTTCCGAGCACATCAGTTCGCCCGCATCCGCCACCATGCCGAGCTTTCCAGCCCCCATCGAATCGCGCCTGCCGAACGTCGGCACCACCATCTTCACGGTCATGTCCCGTCTTGCGCAGGAGTGCGGCGCGATCAACCTGTCGCAGGGCTTCCCGGACTTCAATGCCGAGGACGCACTTTTCGAGCGGGTCGCGCACTGGATGCGCGCGGGTCACAACCAGTATGCGCCGATGGCCGGCTGCCTGGCGCTGCGGGAGGCCATTGCCCGCAAGGTGGAGGCACTGTACGGCACCGCCTACGACGTGGAGTCCGAAATCACCGTGACCGCCGGCGCCACCCAGGCGCTGTTTACCGCGGTGACGGCCTGCGTGCGGCCGGGCGACGAGGTCATCGTATTCGAGCCGGTGTACGACTCCTACGTGCCGGCGATCGAGCTGGCGGGCGGCCGTGTCGTGCGCATGCGCCTCGCGGCGCCCGACTACCGTCCGGACTGGGATGCGGTCGCCGCTGCCGTCGGGCCGCGCACCCGCATGATCATGATCAACTCGCCGCACAACCCGACGGCCACCGTGTGGTCGGCGGCCGACCTCGACCGCCTCGCCGCGATCACCCGCGGCACCGGAATCGTCGTCGTGTCGGACGAGGTCTATGAGCACATCGTGTTCGACGGCGCCGGTCATGCCAGTTGCGCCGCGCATGCGGAACTGGCGGCGCGCAGCTTCGTCGTGTCGAGCTTCGGCAAGACCTATCACATCACCGGCTGGAAGGTGGGCTACGTGGTGGCGCCGCGCGAGCTGATGGCCGAGTTCCGCAAGGTGCATCAGTTCAACGTGTTCACCGTCAACACGCCGGTCCAGCTCGCGCTGGCGGACTACATGGCCGACGCGTCGCGTCATCGGGCACTGGCGGCCTTCTACCAGGCCAAGCGTGATTTCTTCCGCGCGGCGCTGGCCGCTTCGCGCTTCGAGCTGCTGCCCGCGCACGGCACCTATTTCCAGCTCGCGCGCTACGGCGCGATCTCGGACGAGTCCGATGTGGCCTTCTGCAATCGGCTCACGCGCGAGGTCGGTGTCGCTGCCATCCCGGTGTCGGCCTTCTTCGCCGACGGTCGCGACGAGCGCGTGATCCGCTTCTGCTTCGCCAAGAACGAGGCGACGCTGGCGGCGGCCGGCGAGCGCCTCGTCCGGGTGTGAGCATGGCCGCGTGCTAACATTTCCAGTCTGTCATTCGTTGCCAAGCCGCCGTGCGCAATCTGCTGATCTTTCTGCTGGCCCTGTGGGGAATCTGGTGGGTTCGTCGCGCCCTGAAGCGCGCGGGCGACCGGCGCAAGGCGGGCGGAGATCAGGCCGCGACGCCCGGGCGCGGGGTCGAGCACATGGTCGAATGCGCGCATTGCGGCATCCATGTGCCCGAGACCGAGGGCGTGCGCGAGGGCGACCGATTCTTCTGCAGCGAGGCGCACCGCCTTGCCGGCCCGCGCAAGCGTGACTGACACGCTGACTGCGTGGGCGGGCATCGACCGCTCGCGGCGCCTGTCGTTGCGCTACTTCAATCTCTTCCGTCTGCTGCTGGCAGGCATCTTCGTCGTCGGCGGCCAGAGTTTCGGGCTGGGCGGCGAGCACGCGCTCGCCTACGACGTCGCCGCCTTCGGCTACCTCGCGGCCGTGCTGGCGCTGGGCTTCCCGGACGCGGTGCGACGCCTCGGCCTGGAACGGGTGATCCTGCTGCAGATCCTCGTCGATGTGCTGGCCCTTTCGGTGATCATGTGGGCCAGCGGCGGCTACCGCAGCGGCATGCCGGTGCTGATGATGGTGGTGCTGGCCGGCACCGGGCTGCTCGCCGAAGGCCGCATGGTGCTGTTTTTCGCCGCGCTGGCGACGCTGGCGGTGCTGATCGAGAACGCCTGGCGTTTTGCGTCGGGCGGGCAGCCGGGCGACTTCCTGCAGGTCGGGATCTTCTGCACCGGCTTTTTCGGCATCGCCGTCGTGTCGCGCCGGCTCGCGCTGCGTGCCCAGGCCAACGCCTCGCTCGCGGCCGAACGCGGCGCGGCGCTGGTGCGCCAGCAGGCGGTCAATGAGCGCATCATCCGCGACATGCACGATGGCGTGATCGTGGTGGGTGCCGATGGCAGGGCCCTGCAGGTCAACCCGCAGGCTGCAGCCTTGCTCGGCGTGTCGCGCATCGAGGGGCGCATGCTGTCCGAGATCGACCCGGTGTTCGATGAGGCGCTCGCGCACGACGGTCAGGAGCCGCGCGTGCTGCGGCTGGGGCCCGGTGGCCGGCTGATGCGCTGCCGCACGGTGCACAGCGAGGCCGAGGGGGCGGCGGGCGAGGTACTGATCTACCTCACCGATTTCGAGGACGTGGAACGCCAGATGCAACAGCTCAAGCTCGCCGCGCTCGGCCGGCTCACCGCGAGCATGGCGCACGAGATCCGCAATCCCCTGTCGGCCGTCACCCAGGCCGCCGAACTGCTGTGCGAGGAGAAGCGCGCCAACATGCAGGCGCGACTTGCCCGCATCATCAACGACAACGCCCACCGCATCGAGCGCATGATCCGCGATGTGCTCGCCCTCGGCCGGCGCGAGCACATCGTGCCCGAGGCCCTGCCGCTGGCGGCCTTCGCCGCCGAAGTGATCGATGCACGAGTGCTGACCGACGAGGTAGAGCGTGCGGTGTACGCGCTGGACATCGGCGGCGACATCACGCTGGGCGTCGATCGCGCCCATCTGCACCAGATCCTGGACAATCTGCTGGCGAATGCACGTCGCTATTGCAGCGGCCGGCC
Organism: Betaproteobacteria bacterium; assembly: GCA_004295105.1. GTDB lineage: Bacteria > Pseudomonadota > Gammaproteobacteria > Burkholderiales > Rhodocyclaceae > Thauera. The sequence continues at coordinate 46,072 of SHNC01000268.1, forward strand.
GGGTTCGGTGCGGCTGTATGCCGAGGCACTGGCGGGCGGACGTGTCGCGCTGCATGTCGCGGACGACGGGCCGGGGCTCGACGAGGCCACGCGCGGGCACCTTTTCGAACCCTTCTTCACCACCCACGCGAAGGGCACCGGGCTGGGACTCTACATCGCCCGCGAGCTCGCCGAGGCCAACGACGCCACGCTGGAACTGGACGGCGAGGGTGCCGGTGCCGACTTCGTGCTCACCGGACGGAGCCGACCATGAGCGTCATCGAGCGCCGCAACCGCCCCGACAGCATCGACGTCCTCGTCGTCGACGACGAGGAGGACATTCGCGAACTGCTCGAACTGTCGCTGCTCCGCATGGGGCTGGCCTGCGACACCGTGGGGACTGTCGCCGAGGCGCGTGAGCGGCTCGCGCAGCGGCGTTATCGCCTGTGCCTGACCGACATGCGCCTGCCCGACGGCGACGGGCTCGAGCTCGTCGACTTCATCCAGGGCCATCAGCCTGGCCTGCCGGTGGCGGTGATCACCGCCTACGGCAGCATCGAGACGGCAATCCGTGCGCTGAAGCGTGGCGCGTTCGACTTCGTCACCAAGCCCGTCGAACTCAAGGCGCTGCGCGAACTGGTGACCCACGCGCTGAAGCTCGAACCGAAGGTCGCGGCGCTACCGAGCGGCCGCAACCTGATCGGTCATTCACCCGCGTTCGAGCAATTGCGCGCGCAGATCGAAAAGCTCGCCCGCAACCAGGCGCCAGTCTTTATCCGCGGCGAATCCGGCACCGGCAAGGAGGTCATCGCGCGCCTGATCCATGGCCTGGGCGCGCGCGCCGCCGGCCCCTTCGTGCCGGTCAACTGCGGCGCCATCTCGCCCGAGCTGATGGAGAGCGAGTTCTTCGGTCATCGCAAGGGCAGCTTCACCGGCGCCAGCGCCGACAAGGAAGGCCTGTTCCAGGCGGCGCGCGGCGGCACGCTGTTCCTCGACGAGGTGGGCGAGCTGCCGCTGGGCATGCAGGTCAAGCTGCTGCGTGCCATCCAGGAGCGGGCGGTGCGCCCTGTCGGTGCGCATGCCGAGGAGCCGGTCGACGTACGCATCCTGTCCGCCTCGCATCAGGATCTGTCGCGCCTGGTCGCCGAGGGCAAGTTCCGCCAGGACCTGTACTTCCGCATCAACGTGATCACGCTGCGGGTGCCGCCACTGCGCGAGCGGATCGAGGACATCCCCGATCTGGCCGAGCACATCCTCGCCAAGCTGGCCGAACGCGAAGGCGGCGCGCCGCGACGGCTGTCGCCCGGGGCGCTGACGGCGCTGCGGGCCCATGCCTTTCCCGGCAACGTGCGCGAACTCGAGAACCTGCTCGAGCGCGCCTGCGCGCTGTGCGAGGGCGAGGTCATCGACGCTGCCGACATCGACCTGCAGCCGGCGGATTGCCTCACGCCCCCGTCCATCGAGCGCGAAGTTTCCGCGGCCGACGGTGCCGACGACAGCGGCGACGTCAGCGACGATGAGCGCCGCCGCATCTTGCGGGCGCTGGACGAAACGCGCTGGAACCGCTCTGCGGCGGCGCGCAAGCTCGGCATGACGCTGAGGCAGTTGCGTTACCGGCTGCAGAAGTGGGGGCTGGAGTAGCGGGGCGGCGGACAGGGCAGGGATCTTCGAGCCGACGAACGGGCCGGCCTCCTCCTCAGACGACCACTTTCACCCGGCCGCCCGTTGCCCGCATCAGATGCTCGGCAAAGGCCTGGCGCGTGCTGTCCTCGCCATGCACCAGTCGCACCTCTTCGGGCAGATGGCGCATGCGCAGGATGAAGCGTGTCAGGTCGTCGCGATCGGCGTGGGCCGAATAGCCCGACAGCGTGTGGATACCCGCGCGGATGTCGATGCGTTCGCCGTCGAGCTCGACATGGCCGCCGCGCGGGCCGTAGGTCTGGATCGCGTTTCCTGGCGTGCCGCGCGCCTGGTAGCCGACGAAGACCACGTTGTGGCGCGCGTCGCCGAGCATCGCCTTCAGGTAATTCACCACCCGGCCGCCGGCGCACATGCCGCTGGCGGCGATCACGATGGCGGGTTCGCCGCTTCGCGTCAGGCGGCGCACGTTGGCAAGATGCGTGTCGTGATCGCTGATCGCCACGAGCTGGTCGAAGCCGAGCGGCTTGCGCCCGGCGCGCACCCGCGCCAGCGCCTCGGCGTCCCAGTAGGGCTGCAGCTCGCGATACAGCTCGGTGAAGCGGCCGGCCAGCGGGGAGTCGAGGTAGATCGGCAGCTCCGCCCAACGCGCGGCGTTCCGGTTGGGCCGGATGCGCTGCCGGTGCAGGACGTCCTCGAACTCGTACAGCAGCTCCTGCGTGCGGCCGATGCTGAAGGCCGGAATGATCACCGTGCCACCATCGGCCAGGGCCTGCTCGATTACCTTTTGCAGCCGTTCCCGCCGGCTGCGACGGTCCTCGTGCACCCGGTCGCCGTAGGTGGTCTCCAGCACCACCACATCGGCATGCCAGGGCGACTGCGGCGCCGGCAGCAGCGGCGCATGCGGCGCACCGAGGTCGCCGGAGAAGAGCACCCGTCGTCCCTGCGGCCACACCGGGCCGGAGAAGTCGCATTCGACGTAGGCCGAGCCGAGGATGTGGCCGGCACGCTGCAGCCGGATGCGCAGCGTCGTGTTCGCACTTGCATAAACCGTGCGCCACTCGCGGTAGGGCAGCGGCCGCAGCCGCGCCTCGACCATCTTCAGGTAGCGCTCGACCAGCGCGCGGTCGCGCGTCACGCCCATTTCGAAGGCATCGGCCAGCACCGTCGGCAGCAGCTTCGCCGACGGTTCGCTGCACAGGATGGGCCCCTTGAACCCGGCGGCCAGCAACCACGGCAGACGGCCGCAATGGTCGACATGCACGTGCGTCAGCACCAGCGCGCCGACCTTGTCGACGGCAAAGGGAATCTCGAGCCGGTCTGCCGCCGAGCGCCCGTCGGGCGCGGTCTCCGCTCCCTGGAACAGGCCGCAGTCGATCAGGAGGCTGTCGTCGCCCTCGACGAACAACTGGTGGCAGGATCCGGTCACGCCATGGCGCGCGCCGTGATGCACGATGGTCGGGTTCATGAGGGCGGCATTCTATATGTCATGAGCCGGGATTCAAAATGAATGAACATGATGGCCGCTGCCGGCAGGATGGGCCACCGCTTCGGCGGCGCGCCCGGGGGCTCTGCAGGCGTTTCGCATGAGGATGGACGAACGTCCGTGGCTGCGAAGTCCAGTGTCGCCGGGCATGGGGCGTCGAGCGTCGGGTGGCTCGCGGCCCGGTCGGTGCGCTCGAATGAGCCAGCCGGGATCGATGCTCAGCAGCGTTCGTGCATTTGTTCCTGTCGTAACAGGCCGTGATCTTCGTAGCATTCGATCAATTGTCTGGGCGTATCATAGCGCCCGTTTGCAATCTCGGGGCTTGGCCATGAACGACACTTTTTCGATGATCCGGGGGAAATTCGGCAGGCTTTCTGCGCTGCTCGCGGCCGCAGGGCTGATGTCCGCCTGTGCGACACCCTATCCGCCGGCGCCGACGCTTGCCGCCGACCCGGACTGGAACTGGGTGATCGGGCCGGGGGACTCCGTCAATATCCAGGTCTGGCGCAATCCCGAACTGTCCTCGAGCGCGACGGTGCGCCCGGACGGCAAGATCACCGTGCCGCTGGTCGAAGACCTGCCCGCCATGGGCAAGGACGGCACCACGCTGGCGCGGGATATGGAAAAGGTGCTCGGCAAGTACGTGCGCGATCCGATCGTCACCGTGATGGCCAACGGTATCGGCCCCTACAGCGACCAGATCCGCATCGTCGGCGAGGCGGCGAATCCGCAGGCGATCGCCTACAAGCAGAAGATGACGCTGCTCGACGTGATGATCGCGGTCGGTGGCATCACCGAGTTCGCCGACGGCAATGGCGCTTCCATCCTGCGCACCGCTGAGGGCAACAAACAGTACAGTGTGCGCATCCGTGATCTCATCAAGCGCGGCGACGTGTCGGCCAACGTCGAGATGCGCCCGGGCGACGTGCTGATCATCCCGCAGAGCTGGTTCTGATCTCCCTTTCTCTCTCCACCTTCCGCAATCCGCCGGGCCGTGCGCCTGGCGACCTGTGGGCCTGAGCGGTACTGATTCATGGAAGAACTCGTAACACAGTTGGTCGGCTACCTGCGGGGCATGTGGCGCTTTCGCTGGTGGGGACTGGCGCTGTCCTGGCTGGTCGGCATCGTCGGCTGCGTGATGGTCTATCTGATGCCCGACAAGTACGAATCGAGCGCGCGGATCTTCGTCGACACGCAGTCGGTATTGCGGCCATTGATGTCGGGTCTCGCGGTTCAGCCCAACATCGACCAGCAGGTCGCCATCCTGAGCCGTACGTTGATCAGCCGCCCGAACGTCGAAAAGCTGATCACGATGGCCGACCTCGACCTCGGCGTGCGCTCGCCGAAGGAGCGCGAGGCACTGATCGACTCCCTCAGCGGCAGCCTGCAGATCCGGCCTGCCGATCGCGGCAGCAACAACCTTTTCCTGCTCGCCTATTCGGACACCCAGCCCGCGCGTGCGCAGCGTGTCGTGCAGTCGCTGGTGTCGCTGTTCGTCGAATCGGGTCTGGGCAGCAAGCGCCAGGACAGCGATGCGGCACGCCGCTTCATCGAGGAGCAGATCAAGAGCTATGAGCAGAAGCTGATGGAGGCCGAGAACCGGCTGAAGGAGTTCCGGCTCAAGAACATGGCTCTGATGGGTAGCAGCACCGGAGATTTCGTCGGCCAGATCGGCAAGATGCAGGAGCAGCTCGAACAGGCGCGACTCGAGTTGCGCGAGGCGGAGAATTCGCGCGACGCGATGAAGCAGCAACTGCTGGGCGAGCCTTCGTCGCAGGAATTCGCTCCGCCTGCCGCGGTGATGGCCACGCCGGAAATCGATGCGCGCATCGATGCGCTCAAGCGCAATCTCGACGACATGATGCAGCGCTATACCGACCAGCATCCTGATGTCATCGGTGCGCGGCGTGTCATCGAGCAGCTCGAGAAGCAGAAGGGCGAGCAGATCGCGCAGATGCAGCAGGCGGCGACCAATTCGCCAATGGGCGTGATGGGGGTCAATCCGGCCTTCCAGCAGCTCAAGCTGGCGCTGGCCGAGGCGGATGCCCGCGTCGCCTCGATGCGGGCCCGTGTCGGCGAGTTCGAGAAGCGCATCCAGCAACTCGGCGCATCGGCCAAGATGGTGCCTGAACTCGAAGCCGAGATGGCGCAGCTCAATCGCGACTATGCGGTCAACAAGAGCAACTACGATCAATTGGTAGCGCGTCGCGAGTCGGCCAGCATCGGTGTGGAGATGAGCGACCAGGCCGGCATTGCCGAGTTCCGCCTGATCGATCCGCCCACACTGCCCAACAAGCCCTCCGCCCCCAACCGCCTGCTGCTGCTGCCGCTGGTCGGTCTCGCCGCGCTGGCGGCCGGTGCGGCGCTGACCTTCCTGATCAGCCAGTTGCGTCCGGCCTTCAGCGATGGCCGTGCATTGCGCGAAGCGACCGGATTGCCCGTCCTCGGCACCGTATCCATGTTGTCTACGCCGGAACGCATCCGAACCCGTCGCCGCGGTCTGCTCGCCTTCTCGGGAGGGCTTGCTTCCTTCGTCGGCGCGATTGCCGTCGCGACGGCCGCATTGATGGTGATCCAGCGTTGAACGGAATATTGCGATGAGCCTGATCGAGAAAGCAGCACAACGTCTGGAAAAACTGAAGCAGGCAGCGGGGGATGACGTCGACGCGTTCGAGCCGGCCGTCGCCACGGTGTCCGACCGGCCGCAGCCGGCCGTCGAGCCCGTGCCCGCGGTCCAATCCTCTGCCGTACCGCGTCCGGCGCCGATGCGGACCAACCCCGTCGTGTCGCGCAGCGTCACCATCGACCTCGAGCGTCTGCACCACATCGGCATGGTCACGCCGGAGCACTCGCGCAGCGCGCTGGCGGAGGAGTTTCGCGTCATCAAGCGACCATTGCTGCACAACGCCACCGCCACGGGCCCGGCCGCCGTCGACAGCGGCAACCTGATCATGGTGACGAGTGCCCTGCCGGGCGAGGGCAAGTCCTTCACCGCGGTCAACCTCGCGATCAGCATGGCGATGGAGCTGGACCACACGGGGCTGCTGGTCGACGCCGACGTGTCCCGCCCTTCGATACTCCGTCACCTCGGCCTGGCGCCCGAGCGCGGCCTGATGGACGTCCTCTCGGGTGAGGTCGACGACCTCGGTGAGGTGCTGCTGCGCACCAACATCGAGAAGCTCTCCATCCTGCCCGCCGGCATGCCGCATCCGCGTGCGACAGAACTGCTCGCATCCGACGGCATGAACCAGTTGCTCGAGCAGATCGCCAATCGCTACCCGGACCGTATCGTCGTGTTCGACTCGCCCCCTCTGCTGGTGACCACCGAGGCGCGCGTGCTGGCCACCCACATGGGGCAGATCGTGATGGTGGTGGAGGCCGAGCGCACCACGCAGGGGTCTGTCCGGCAGGCGCTGGCGACGATCGAATCCTGCCCGGTGAAGCTGATGGTGCTCAACAAGTCGCGCCGCTCGGGCCCGGGGTCCTACTACGGTTATGGTTATGGCTATGGATATGGCGCGGAAGGCGGCCCGCAGCAGGCGGCGTGACGCCAGGCGGCGGCCGCCGCCATCGCTGCTCGCGCTGGCAACGCTGCTGGCCGCGGGCGGTGCGTTCGCGCAAACCTCGGTCGTCACGCCTTCCCTGAATGCAACGCTGACGTGGACGGACAACGCCAGCACGTCCGGGATCGGCGGTTTCGGGGGACTTGGGGGCAGCGATCGCGGTGGTGACGACTGGATCCTGGAAGTGTCGCCTGCGGTTTCGATCTATCGCGACAGCGGACGGCTCAGCGGATCGCTCAATGCGAACTTTCGCAACGTGATGTATGCGAGCAGCGCAGACAGGAACACTTCCTATCTCGCGCTCAGCGGCAGCGGTCAGTTCGAGGCGATCGAGAACATGCTGTTCATCGACGCGGATGCCTCGATCAGCCGCAGCAACCTGTCCACGTTTTCGACCCGTGGGCCCGGTGACGACCTCGACGTGAACTCCGACAATGAGACGCGCGTGTTCTCGCTGTCGCCGCGCTTCATGTTTCGCATTGGCGACAACACCCGCGGTTCGCTGCAATACCGTTACCGCTGGTCGGACTCGGGTGGCTCGCAACTTGCCGATCAGAGCGCCGGAAATTGGTCGGCGCAGATCTCCAATACCCAGATCACGGGCATCTTCGGCCTGGGGGTCGACTACAGCCGCACCGAGAGCGACAACAGCGGCGGATCGGGCCTGGCGGGGGGCAGTGGAACCGGCTCGTCGCTGCGTGGCGGCAATACTCAACAGAGTGCGCGCGCCACGCTGTACGCGAAGGTCACACCCGAACTCCGGCTGCGCGGCATCGTCGGCCGCGAGTCGAATGATTACAGCGGCCGGGGCGACCAGAGCAGTACCGTCACCGGCGGAGGCTTTGACTGGAACCCGACCGACCGAACCACGATTTCCGGTACTGTCGAACGCCGCATCTTCGGCCGCGGCTACGATCTCAGCTTCCAGCACCGCCTTTCACGCACGGCCCTGTTCGCAACCTTCTCGCGCGACATCCAGTCCTCGCTCGATCTGATCGCCGGCGGGGGACTGCTCGATCCCCTGTTCCAGCCCTTGTTCCAGGATCCCTTGCTGGCCGCGCTGTACCCTGATCCGGTGGTTCGGCGCGACGCGGTGCTGCTGATCCTGCGGCGCCTGCGGGGCGACGTGCTGACCAACGCCTATTTCGTGACGCGCAGCCTCTCCGGCGGGGTCACCTACAGCCTGCCGCGCGGCGTGCTGTCGCTGACGCTCAGCCAATCGGAGAACTCGCGCCTCGGTTCGGCGGAAGGGCTGAGCGCGGTCGACGACTTCCGCAACTTCA
>SHNC01000256.1 GCA_004295105.1 Betaproteobacteria bacterium
CAAGTTCATCGCCGAGAAGGTGTTCGAGCTCGACGACCGGCGCCTGACGCCGGCCGAGCGCTACAACGACGGCCTGGACTACGTGCCGACCAACAAGTGGGTGCTGTTCGGCCACCACTTCGCCGCCATCGCCGGCGCCGGTCCGCTGGTCGGCCCCATCCTGGCGGCGCAGATGGGTTTCCTGCCGGGCACGATCTGGATCCTTGTCGGCGTGATGCTGGCCGGCGCGGTGCAGGACTTCCTCGTGCTGTTCATCTCGACGCGCCGCGACGGGCGTTCGCTGGGCGAGATGGCCAAGCAGGAGCTGGGGCCGCGCGCCGGGGTGATCGTGATGCTGGGCGCGCTCGGCGTGATGGTCATCATCCTGTCGGCACTGGCGCTGATCGTGGTGAAGGCGCTGGCCGAGAGCCCGTGGGGCACCTTCACGATCGCGATGACGATCCCCATCGCGCTGTTCATGGGCATCTACATGCGCTTCATCCGTCCGGGGCGGATCGCCGAAATCTCGGTGATCGGCTTCGTGCTGATGATGGCCGCCATCATCTACGGCGAGGACATCGCCCGCAGCGAATACTGGGGCCCGCTGTTCACGCTCACCGGCCCGCAGCTCACGCTGGCCCTGGTGGCGTACGGTTTCGTCGCCTCGGTGCTGCCGGTGTGGCTGCTGCTGGCGCCGCGCGACTACCTGTCGACCTTCCTCAAGCTCGGCGTCATCGTCGGCCTGGCGATCGGCATCGTCTTCGCCCTGCCCGACCTGAAGATGCCGGCGGTGTCGCGCTTCATCGACGGCAGCGGCCCGGTGTTCTCCGGCAGCCTGTTCCCCTTCCTGTTCATCACCATCGCCTGCGGCGCCTGCTCGGGCTTCCATGCGCTGGTGGCCTCGGGCACCACGCCCAAGCTGGTCGAGCGCGAAAGCCAGATGCGCTTCATCGGCTACGGCGGCATGCTGGGCGAATCGCTGGTGGCGATCATGGCGCTGGTGTGCGCCTCCATCCTCGATCCGGGCGTGTATTTCGCGCTCAACTCGCCGGCGGCGTTGATCGGCAAGACGGTGGAAGCCGCCTCGCAGGTGATCTCCGGCTGGGGCTTCATGATCACCCCCGAGATGCTGACGCAGATCGCGAAGGACGTCGGCGAGCACAGCATCCTGTCGCGCGCCGGCGGTGCGCCGACCTTCGCGGTGGGCATGGCGGTGATCGTCACCGACCTGTTCAACAGCAAGGCGATGATGGCCTTCTGGTACCACTTCGCGATCCTGTTCGAGGCGCTGTTCATCCTCACCGCGGTCGACGCCGGCACCCGAGCCTGCCGCTTCATGGTGCAGGACCTCGCCGGCACCTTCATCCCCGGCCTGCACCAGACGCGCAGCCTGGTCGGCAACCTGATCGGCACGTCGGCGGCCGTCGCCGGCTGGGGCTACTTCGTGTACCAGGGCGTCACCGACCCGCTGGGCGGCATCAACACGCTGTGGCCGCTGTTCGGCATCGGCAACCAGATGCTGGCGTCGATGGCGCTGATCCTGGGCACCGTGGTGCTGTTCAAGATGAAGAAGGAACGCTATGCCTGGGTCACGCTGCTGCCCACCGTCTGGCTGTTCATCACCTCGATGAGCGCGGGCTGGGAGAAGATCTTCAGCGACAACCCGAAGATCGGCTTCCTCGCGCTGGCGAAGAAGTTCAACGACGCCGCGGCACAGGGCACCGTGCTGGCACCGGCGAAGTCGATCGAGGAGATGAGCCGCGTCGCCTTCAACAACCAGATCGATGCGGTGCTGTGCGGCTTCTTCATGCTCGTTGCGGTGACGATGGTGTTCGCGGCCTTCGGCGTGATCCGCGAGGCGCTCGCCAGCCGCACGCCGACCGCAGTCGAGGCGCCGGTGGAATTCCGCCCGGCGAGCGCACATGCTTGATCTTTCGTACCTGACCGGCCGGGGCAAGGCGTCCGCCCTCCCGGCGGCCCCGCCCAAGTCGGACGCGGACCTCGACGACGCCTATGCTCGCTACCTGGCCGAGACGCGCGTACGCGATCCGAACGCGGTACCGATGCCGGAGGCCGAATTCGAGCGCTACAGCCTGGGCTCGAGCTGGCTCCACGGGCTGCGCGACGTGGCGAAGAAGGTGGTGCAGACCTGTCGCCTGGTGGTCGGCATCCACGACTACGAGTACTACCTCGACCACATGCGTTCGCGTCACCCCGAGGCGACGCCCTTCACGCGCGAGGACTTCTACCGCTACTGCCTGGAAGCGCGATTCCCGAGTGCAGAACGCAGCGGCAGCCGCTGCCCCTGCTGAACACCGGCCGCGACAGATCGCAAGAAAGGCGGCTCCGGAAGCCATCCCGGAGCCGCCTTTCCTTTGCCTCGCGACAGGCGCGCGACCCGCCCGCCCGGCCTTCGCTTATTGCTGTTGCTGTTCTTGCTGCTGCCTGGCGATGTCGGTGCGCACCGCCTCCATGTCGAGGGCACGCACGCCGTCGATGACCTGGTTCAATGCGCTCGCGGGCAGCGCGCCGGACTCGCGGAACACCATGATGCCCTCGCGGATCACCGCGATGGTCGGAATCGAGCGGATCTGGAAGCTGGCCGCCAGTTCCTGCTGCGCCTCGGTGTCGATCTTGCCGAACACGATGTCGGGGTGGGCATCGGACGCCGCCTCGTAGGTCGGCGCGAAGTTGCGGCAGGGCCCGCACCAGGCGGCCCAGAAGTCGAGGAAGACGATGTCGTTGTTGGCGACGACGTCGTTGAAGTTGTCGGTGGTGATCTCGACGCTGCTCATTGTCCGGGCTCCGGTTCGTGGTCAGCCTGCAGCTTAACCCAATGCGCAAGACTGCCGCCGAGATCCGCGCAGTGGGGGCTGCGCGGCCGGCGGTTCATCGAAGGCCATGCTGCGCCGCGGGCGGCGCGAGGCAGGTGTGGAGCGGGGCACACTCATGAGGCGCCTCACAGCAGGGGCGCCAGCCACCGGGCCGCTTCGTCCGTCTCCATGCCGGTGCGCTGCGCCCAGTCCTCGAGCTGGTCGCGGCCGATCTTGGTGATGGCGAAGTAGCGGCTGTCCGGGTGCGAGAAGTAGAAGCCGCTGACCGAGGCCGCCGGTGTCATCGCGTAGCTCTCGGTGAGGTCCATGCCGGCATGCAGGCGGGCGTCGAGCAGTTCGAACAGCGGGCCCTTCACCGTATGGTCGGGGCAGGCGGGATAGCCCGGCGCCGGGCGGATACCGCGGTACTGCTCGCGGATCAGCGCATCGTTGTCGAGCGCCTCGTCCGCGGCATAGCCCCAGTCGTGCTTGCGCACGCGCTCGTGCAGCCACTCGGCGCAGGCTTCGGCGAGGCGGTCGGCGAGGCTCTTCAGCATGATGGCGTGGTAATCGTCGTGCGCGGCCTCGAACTCGGCGAGCTTGTCCTCGATGCCCAGCCCGGCGGTCACCGCGAAGGCGCCGATCCAGTCCGGCACACCGGAGTCCTTCGGCGCGACGAAGTCGGCCAGGCACCAGTTGGGCCTGCCCACCGGCCGCTCGTGCTGCTGGCGCAGACCGTGCCACACCATGGCGAGGTGCGCGCGCTCCTCGCCGGCATAGATCTCGATGTCGTCGCCCGCGGAATTGGCCGGGAACAGGCCGAACACCGCGCGCGCCTGCAGCCAGCATTCGGCGACGATCTTGTGCAGCATCGCCTGGCCATCGGCGAAGACATTGCGTGCGGTCTCGCCCACGATCTCGTCGTCGAGGATCTTCGGGAAGCTGCCGGCGAGATCCCAGGTCTGGAAGAAGGGGCCCCAGTCGATGTAGGGCACGAGATCCGCCAGGCTCACGTCCAGCGCCTGCACGCCGAGGCGGTTCGGCCGCGGCGGCCGGTAGTCGGCGGCGACGCGGAAGGCGTTGTTGCGCGCATCCTCCAGGCCGACGAGCTGCACGCCCTTCTTGCCCGCGTGCTGCTGACGCAGCTTCTCGTAGTCTGCGGCGACGCCGGCCTTGAACACCGCGCTCTGCTCCTCGGACAGCAGCGCGGTGACCACGCCCACCGCACGCGAAGCGTCCGGTACATACACGACGCCGTGGCGGTAGTTGGGTTCGATCTTGATCGCGGTATGCGCGCGGCTGGTGGTGGCGCCGCCGATCAGCAGCGGCACGGTGAAGCCCTGGCGTTGCATCTCGGCGGCGACGTGGCTCATTTCCTCGAGCGAGGGCGTGATCAACCCCGACAGGCCGATGGCCTGCGCGCCGTGCTCCTTGGCCGCCTCCAGGATCTTCGCCGCCGGCACCATGACACCGAGGTCGATGATCTCGTAGCCGTTGCAGCCCAGCACCACGCCGACGATGTTCTTGCCGATGTCGTGCACGTCGCCCTTCACCGTGGCGACGACGATGCGGCCCTTGCTGCTGGCGCCGGTGCGCAGCTTCTCGGCCTCGATGTAGGGGATCAGGTGGGCGACCGCCTGCTTCATCACGCGCGCCGACTTCACCACCTGCGGCAGGAACATCTTGCCGGCGCCGAACAGGTCGCCGACCACGTTCATGCCGGCCATCAGCGGGCCCTCGATGACGGCCAGCGGCGGCCGGCCCTCGGCCTCCAGCTTCGCCCGCACCTCCTCGGTGTCGGCGACGACGAAGTCGGTGATGCCCTTCACCAGCGCGTGCGACAGACGGTCCTCCACCGCCCACTCGCGCCAGGCCAGGTCCTGCCCCGCCTCCTTCGCCTGCCCCTTCACCGTCTGCGCGAACTCGACCAGGGCCTCCCCGGCGCCGTGCTTCAGGTTCAGCACCACGTCCTCGACCCTGTCGCGCAGCACCGGGTCGAGTTCGTCATACACGCCGAGCTGGCCGGCATTGACGATGCCCATCGACAGGCCGGCCTTGATCGCGTGGAACAGGAACACGGTGTGGATCGCCTCGCGCACCGCGTCGTTGCCGCGGAAGCTGAAGGAGACGTTGGACACGCCGCCCGAGGTCTTCGCGTGGGGCAGATTGGCCTTGATCCAGGCCACCGCGCGAATGAAATCGACCGCGTAGTTGTCGTGCTCCTCGATGCCGGTGGCGATGGCGAAGATGTTGGGGTCGAAGATGATGTCTTCCGGCGGCAGGCCGGCGCCGCCCGCGGCCACCGGCTTCACCAGCAGTGCGTAGGCGCGTGCGCAGATCTCGGTCTTGCGCGCGTAGGTATCCGCCTGCCCCTTCTCGTCGAAGGCCATCACGATGACCGCCGCGCCGTAGCGGCGCGCCAGCCGCGCCTGGCGCAGGAACTCGGCCTCGCCCTCCTTCATCGAGATCGAATTGACCACGCCCTTGCCCTGGATGCACTTCAGGCCGGCCTCGATCACCGTCCATTTCGACGAATCGAGCATGATGGGCACGCGCGAGATGTCGGGCTCGGAGGCGATCAGCTTGCAGAAGCGCTCCATCGCGGCGACCGAGTCCAGCATCGCCTCGTCCATGTTGATGTCGATGACCTGGGCGCCGTTCTCCACCTGCTGGCGCGCGACCGCCAGCGCATCGTCGAAGCGGCCCTCGAGGATCATGCGCGCGAAGGCCTTGGAACCCGTCACGTTGGTGCGCTCGCCGACGTTCACGAACAGGCTGTCGGCGCCGACGTTGAAGGGCTCCAGCCCCGACAGGCGCAGCTTCTTCTCGACCTGCGGCACGGCGCGCGGCGCGATCCTGGCCACGGCCTGCGCGAGCGCGGCGATATGCGCCGGCGTGGTGCCGCAGCAGCCGCCGACGATGTTCACCAGCCCGCTGCGCGCCCACTCCTGGATCTGGCTGGCCAGGTGCTCGGGCGTCTCGTCGTAGCCGGTGGGCGACAGCGGGTTGGGCAGGCCGGCGTTGGGGTGGGCGGACACGTGGGTGTCGCACACGTTGGCGAGTTCCTCGACGTACTGGCGCAACTGGTCGGCGCCGAGCGCGCAGTTGAGGCCGAAGCTGATCGGCTGCGCGTGGCTGAGCGAGTTCCAGAACGCCTCCGCGGTCTGGCCGGACAGCGTGCGCCCCGAGGCGTCGGTGATGGTGCCGGAGATCATCACCGGCCAACGCCGGCCCAGGTCGTCGAACAGTTTCTCGATCGCGAACACCGCAGCCTTGGCGTTGAGCGTGTCGAAGATGGTCTCGATCAGCAGCAGATCGGCGCCACCTTCGAGCAGGCCCTTCGCCGCGTCGTAGTAGTCGTCCACCAGCGCGTCGAAGCTGATGTTGCGGTAGCCCGGGTCATTGACGTCGGGCGAGATTGACAGCGTGCGCGAGGTCGGCCCCAGCACGCCGGCGCAGAAACGCGGCTTGCCCGGATCCCTGGCGGTGTATTCGTCGCACAGCTCGCGCACCAGGCGCGCGCCGGCGACGTTGAGTTCGTAGGCCAGCGCCTCCAGGCCGTATTCGGCCTGCGACACGCGCGTGGCATTGAAGGTGTTGGTCTCGATGAGGTCGGCGCCGGCATCGAGGTAGGCGCGGTGGATGCCGGCGACCACGTCGGGGCGCGTCAGCACCAGCAGGTCGTTGTTGCCCTTGAGATCCTTGGGGTGCGCAAGGAAGCGATCGCCGCGGTAGTCCGCCTCGGCCAGCTTGTGCTGCTGGATCATGGTGCCCATCGCGCCATCCAGGATCAGGATGCGTTCGGCGAGAAGCTGGCGGAGTTCGGTGCTGCGGTCGGCTTGCATGGGATCTACCTCGGTCGTTCGACGGTCGCCGGGCAACGCCACGCACGAATGCGAACGGCGCCACAAACCGGCTGAAGGTTTGTGAGCGCCGTTGATCGGTTGCCGAGCCTGGCCCTGGTCGTGTTGCAGCGGGGGTCGCAGCGCTCCTCGGCAGATCGCCGGATTCTATCGGCTCAGGCCCGGAATTGCCAATATCGGCGCGGACTTGCCCGCCGCGGACTCACCACCAGTAGGGCCACGGTCCGTAACCGGGAAAGCGCGGGTGCAGCGGATAGGGATAACCGAAAGGGCCGGGATAGCCCCAGGGGCCGAACATCGCCCCGTCGCGCGGATACACGTAGGTCTGGCTGGTGCGCACCACCTTGCCGTCGATGAAATGCACGTTGAACAGCGTGGCGATCGACGCGCCGTACTCGTTGCGGATGTTCCAGTCCCACACCTCCTCGCCCGACAGCTTGAAGAACTGCTCGGAGCGGTGCTGGCCCAGCAGGCGCGACACTTCCTCGCGCGTCATGCCCTTCTTCACCCGCGCCAGGTTGTCGTCGTCGAGCGCGTCCCATTGGCGCAGCACGATCCCGCCGGCGTCGACCTGCACCATCAGGCAGGTGTGACCGTAGGGCTGAGTGGCGTACTCGAGCGTGGTGGTGCCGTCCTCGTTGTGCCAGCGCCGGGTAGGCTCGCCGCGCGCGGCCAGCGCCTCGGCCTCGGTGGTGAAGGGCCGTGGCGGTGCGAACGCGGCACAGCCGCCAAGCACCATGGCGACGGCAAGCAGCAGCAGGACGAAGATCGATCCGCGACCGCCGCGCAAGGCGGCATGAACCGCAGCAGACATGATGACCTCCCGGTCAATTCCTGTGCTTCGTGTAGCGGCCGGTGCCGACCACGCGGCCGTCGGGGTTGAACGACACGGTGAAATAGGTGGCTTCGCCGCCGGTGGCCTGGCCATGGTCGATCTTCCATTCCCACACGGTTTCCTGCTTGAGCTGGAAGAACTGGCTGGACGCCGGCTTGCCCAGCAGGCGCCGCACCTGGTCGCCGTTCATGCCGTTTTCGACCCGCGCAAAAGTCCGCTCGTTCAACACCTGATCGATGCTGCGCAGGATCTGGTCGCTGCCGATCGTGATCATGAAGCACTCGATGCCCTCGGGCTGGCGCGAATACTCCCAGGTGACCGAGCCGTCGTCATTGCGCCACTCCATGTGCGGCGGGCCGAAGCGGTCGCGCACCTCCTGCGCAGTGGACACACCCGGCTTCAGTTCTCGCACGTTGATGTAGTCGCACGCCGTGAGGCCGATCGCCGTCAGCAGTGAGCACAGCCAGGTGAGGAAACGCTTCATCGGAAAGCTCGCAATCTTCATGTCGTTCGCCAAAGGGCACCGCGCCTGCGGACATGCATTGCTGCCAAAGCTGGGAGCCCGTCACCGGTGCCTGGGCTAGAATCGGCGAACACCGGGCGATTTGCAATGCCGGCGCGGTGACTGTTCGCATTCTTTCGGAGGTTACACATGCTCAAGAAAACCCTGGTTACCCTCGCCCTTGCAGGCCTGGGTCTGACCACAGCGCATGCTCAGACGGTGGTCAAGATCGGCCATGCCGGCCCGCTGACCGGCCCGGTCGCACACTTCGGCAAGGACGGCGAGAACGGCGCACGGCTGGCGCTCGAGGAAATCAACGCCAAGAATCCCAAGATTGGCGGCCAGGCAGTGAAGTTCGAACTCGTCGGCGAGGACGATCAGTCGGACCCGCGCACCGCCACCACCGTTGCCCAGCGCCTGACCGACCTCGGCGTGAAGGGCGTGGTGGGCCACGTCACTTCCGGCGCGGCGATCCCGGCCTCGCGCATCTACGAGCAGGCCGGCATCCCGGTGATCACCGAGTCGGCAACCAGCCCCAAGCTCACCCAGCAGGGATTCAAGACGACCTATCGCGTCATCGCCAACGACCTGCAGCAGGGTGAGGCGATGGCGCAATACGCCGTGAACACCCTGAAGCTGAAGAAGGTCGCGATCATCGACGACCGCACGGCCTATGGCCAGGGCCTCGCCGACGCCTTCGCCGAGAGCCTCAAGAAGGCGGGCGGCGAACTGGTCGGACGCGAATTCACCACCGACAAGGCCACCGACTTCACCGCCATCCTCACCAAGATCAAGGCCAAGGCACCGGAAGCGGTGTTCTACGGCGGCATGGATTCGCAAGGTGCCCCGCTGCTGCGTCAGCTCCGCCAGCTCGGCATCGGCGCCACCTATCTCGGCGGCGACGGCAGTTGCACCTCCGAGATGATCAAGCTCGCCGCCGGCGCCATCGACGACAAGGTGCTGTGCACCCAGGCCGGCATTCCGCCGGCGAAGATGCCCGGCGGAACCGACTTCCTCGCCCGCTTCAAGGCCCGCTTCAAGAGCGACGTGCTGCTCTACGCGCCCTACAGCTACGACGCCGCCACTGCCCTGGTGGAGGCGATGAAGCTTGCCGACTCGACCGACCCGGCCAAGTACCTGCCGGCGCTGCAGAAAGTCTCCTTCCGCGGCGTCACCGGCAACATCGCCTTCGACGCCAAGGGTGACATCAAGGAGGGCGGCGTCACGATGTACCACTTCGCCAACGGCAAGTGGGAACCCTTCAACTGAACCAGCTCTGAGCTCTGCTGCGTGCGCGCTCCGCAAAGGTGCGCACGCAGCGCCTGAACCGCACCGGCACGGGGCAGACGCCGCTGTCGGCCCCCGATCCACGCATGGCACGGTTTGTGCATCGCACCATCGCCTGCGTCGCGCAACATCTCCGCGCCTGCCCGCGCACAGGCCGTTTTTTGGGCACAATACCGCCGCGTTTCGGCCTCATCCCACAAGAACGACAACCTCACTCGACCATCTCCTGCTGGAGGAGCAAGCATGAAGCAAACCGTCGTCGCAGTCGCAGTCATGAGCATCGGCCTGGGCGCCGCCCAGGCGCAGGAAACCGTCGTCAAGCTGGGCAGCGCCGCGCCGCTGACCGGCACCATCGCCCACCTCGGCAAGGACCTCGAGAACGGCACGCGGCTGGCCATCGAAACGATCAACGCGCAGGGCGTCAGCATCGGTGGCAAGAAGGTCAAGCTCGAACTGGTCGGCGAAGACGACCAGGCCGACCCGCGCACCGGCACCACCGTGGCGCAGCGACTGGTCGACGCCGGCGTCAAGGGCGTCGTCGGCCACCTTAACTCCGGCACCTCGATCCCCGCCTCGCGCATCTACGACCAGGGCGGCATCCCGCAGATTTCTCCGGCTTCGACCAACCCGAAGCTGACGCTGCAGAACTTCAAGGGCGTGTTCCGCACCATCGCCAACGACGTGCAGCAGGGCGGCGCGCTGGGCAACTTCGCGGTGAAGTCGCTGGGCGCGAAGAAGGTCGCCATCATCGACGACCGCACCGCCTATGGCCAGGGCCTGGCCGACGAGACGGAGAAGGCGGTGAAGGCTGCCGGTGCCCAGGTCGTGGCGCGCGAATTCACTACCGACAAGGCCACCGACTTCAACGCCATCCTGACCAAGATCCGCGCCGCCAGCCCGGACGTGATCTTCTTCGGCGGCATGGACGCGCAGGCCGGACCGATGCTGCGCCAGTTGAAGCAGCTCGGCGTGAACGCCAAGTTCCTGACCGGCGACGGCGGCTGCAGCCCCGAGATGATCAAGCTCGCCGGCGACGCGATGACCGCCACCACCTACTGCTCGATGGCCGGCCTGCCGCTCGACAAGATGCCCGGCGGCGCTGCGTTCCGCGACCAGTACAAGAAGCGTTTCGGCGGCGAGGTGCAGCTCTACGCACCTTACGCCTACGACGCGACGATGGCGATCGTGAAGGCGATGGAAAAGGCCGGCTCGCCCGAGCCGTCCAAATACCTGCCCGAGCTGAAGAAGAGCAACTTCGCCGGGGTGACCGGCAACGTGTCCTTCGACGACAAGGGCGACATCAAGGAAGGCGCGGTGACGATCTACAGCTTCAAGGACGGCAACTGGGTTCCGATGTGATCCCACGCCTTCGCGCCTGACACGGCGCGAGGGGCCCGGCCGGCGCACCGCGTTCGGTGCGCCGGCCGGGCGACCCCGATTCACCGGCCGCGCCCGCCTGGCGGCCCGTCAGACCCGGCAGAGGCATCATGGAAACCCTCATCCAGCAATTCATCAACGGCCTCGTGATCGGCAGCGTGTATGCGCTGATCGCGCTCGGCTACACGATGGTCTACGGCATCCTCGGCCTGATCAACTTCGCCCATGGCGACGTGCTGATGGTTGGCGCGCTGGTGGCGCTGCAGACCATGATGTTTCTGATGGGCATGGCGCCCGGCATGTCGCCGCTGGTCATGCTGGCGATCGCGCTGCTGGTGGCCATCGTCGTGTGCATGCTGCTCGGTTTCACCATGGAACGGCTCGCCTACCGAAGACTGCGCAACGCGCCGCGCCTGGCGCCGCTGATCACCGCGATCGGCGTGTCCTTTCTGCTGCAGACGATCGCGATGATCATCTGGGGCCGCAATTACCACACTTACCCGCAACTGATTTCGACCACGCCGCTGCAGCCCATCGAGGGCGTGTTCGTGACGCCGGTGCAGATCACCATCGTGATCGCCTCGGCCGCGCTGATGATCGGCCTGCTGCTGCTGGTCAATCGCACCAAGATCGGCCGCGCGATGCGCGCCACCGCCGAGAACCACCGCGTCGCCAGCCTGATGGGCGTGGACACCAACGCGGTGATCGCCTTCACCTTCGTCGTCGGCGCCGCGCTGGCCGCCGTCGCCGGCGTGATGTTCGCCAGCAACTACGGCATCGCCCACTACGGCATGGGCTTCATGCCCGGCCTGAAGGCCTTCACCGCCGCGGTGCTGGGCGGCATCGGCAACCTCGGCGGCGCCATGCTCGGTGGCGTCATGCTCGGCCTGGTCGAATCCTTCGGCGCGGGCTACATCGAACACCTCACCTTCGGCTTCCTGAACTCCTCGTATCAGGACATCTTCGCCTTCATCATCCTCGGCCTCGTGCTGATCTTCCGCCCCACCGGACTGCTGGGCGAACGTGTGTCGGACCGCGCATAAGGGAGCGCATACACCATGAACGAACTCGCCGCCGCCGTTCCCTGGCTGGGCAAGCGCAACCCGATGGCCGCGCGCTGGCTGATCCTGATCATCGCGATCGTCGCGCCCTTCATCGCCTGGCAGTTCGGCAAGAGCTGGGTGCGCATCCTCGATTTCGCGCTGCTGTACATGATGCTGGCGCTGGGCCTGAACCTGGTGGTGGGCTTCGCCGGCCTGCTCGACCTCGGTTACATCGCCTTCTACGCGGTGGGCGCCTACACCTTCGCCTTCCTCGCCTCGCCGCATTTCGACGTGCATCTGCCGTTCTGGGTGATCCTGCCGCTGGGGGCGGGTTTCGCCGCACTGGCCGGCATCATGCTCGGCTTTCCGGTACTGCGGTTGCGAGGGGATTACCTTGCGATCGTGACCCTGGGCTTCGGCGAGATCGTGCGCATCTTCATGCTGAACCTGAACTACCCGGTGAACATCACCAACGGGCCGCAGGGCATCAACATGATCGACCCGATCAACCTGTTCGGCTGGGATCTGTCGCGCAACATCCAGGTCACCGAGAACTTCACGATCAACTCGCTGTTCCTGTACTACTACTTCTTCCTGCTGGCGGTGGCCGCCTCCATCGTGTTCATCCAGCGCCTGCAGATCTCGCGCGTCGGCCGCGCGTGGGCAGCGATGCGCGACGACGAACTCGCCGCCAAGGCGATCGGCATCAACACGCGCAACATGAAGCTGCTCGCGTTCTCACTCGGCGCCACCTTCGGCGGCGTGTCGGGCTGCCTGTTCGGTGCCTTCCAGGGCTTCGTCAGCCCGGAGAGCTTCAGCCTGATGGAATCGATCGCGGTGCTGACGATGGTGGTGTTCGGCGGCATGGGCAACATCGCCGGCGCAGTGGTGGGCGCCTTCGTGCTCGCGCTGCTGCCGGAAGTCCTGCGCGACGTCGCGGTGCCTTTGCAGCAGACGCTGTTCGGTCACGTGCTGCTCGACCCCGAGGTGCTGCGCATGCTGCTGCTGTCACTGGCCATGATCCTGATGATGCTGCTGCGCCCGGCAGGCATGATTCCGGCCCGCGCGCGCTACTCCCACGACCATCACCTGAGCAACAAGCTGAAGCAGGGGGGCGCGAAGTGATCACGCTGCTCGAAGCCCGCAACATCGGCAAGCGCTTCGGCGGCCTGCAGGCGCTGTCCGACGTGTCGCTGACCATCCGCAAGGGCGAGGTGTATGGCCTGATCGGCCCCAACGGCGCCGGCAAGACGACCTTCTTCAACGTGCTCACCGGCGCCTACACGCCCGACGGCGGCGAATTCGTGTTCAACGGCAGCGAACTGCCGGTCGGCAAGCCGCACAAGGTGGTGGGGCGCGGCATCGCCCGCACCTTCCAGAACATCCGCCTGTTCCGCGAGCTCACGGCGCTCGAGAACGTCATGGCCGGCCACCACATCCGCACCAAGGCCGGCGTGTGGGGCGTGCTGACGCAGAACCGGTTCACCCGCGAGGAAGAACGCCTGACCACCGAGCGCGCCTACGAGCTGCTCAAGTACGTCGGCATCGAGCGCTTCGCCGAGGTGGTGTCGAAGAACCTGTCCTACGGCGACCAGCGCCGGCTCGAGATCGCCCGCGCCCTGGCCACCGAGCCGCAACTGCTGGCGCTGGACGAACCCGCCGCCGGCATGAACGCCACCGAAACCGCCCAGTTGAAGCTGCTGATCGAGCAGATCCGGCGCGACGGCATCACCGTGATGCTGATCGAACACGACGTCAAGCTGGTGATGGGCCTGTGCGACCGCGTCGCGGTACTCGACTTCGGCAAGAAGATCGCCGAGGACGTGCCGGCGGTGGTGCAGAGGAACGACGCGGTGATCGCCGCCTACCTGGGCGGAGGCAAGCATGCACACTAATCCGGTATCGCCGCTGCTGCAGTTGCAGAACCTGCAGATTTCCTACGGCGGCATCCAGGCGGTGAAGGGGATCGATCTCGAGCTCTACGCCGGCGAACTCGTCTGCCTGATCGGCGCCAACGGCGCCGGCAAGACCACGACGCTGAACGCCATCGCCGGCGTGCTGCCGATCGCCGGCGGCGACATCCACTACGGCGGCGACCGCATGAACACGGTGCCCGCGCACAAGCGACTGCGCCGCGGCATCGCGCTGGTGCCGGAAGGGCGCGGCATCTTTACCCGCCTGACGGTGGAAGAGAACCTGCGCATGGGCGCCTACACGCGCAACGACAAGGCCGGCATCGATGCCGACCTCGAACGCGTCTACAGCATGTTGCCACGGGTGAAGGAGCGCCTGTTCCAGGTGGCGGGCACGCTGTCCGGCGGCGAGCAGCAGATGGTGGCCATCGGCCGCGCGCTGCTGTCGCGCCCCAAGCTGCTGCTGCTCGACGAACCGTCGATGGGCCTGGCGCCGCTGGTGGTGGAGAAGATCTTCGAGGTCGTGCAGTCGGTGGCCAAGGAAGGCGTCACCATCCTGCTCGTCGAGCAGAACGCCAACCTCGCGCTGGAGTTCGCCCAGCGCGGCTATGTGATGGAGTCGGGCAAGATCACCCTCACCGGCAGCGGCGCGGCGCTGCTCGCCGACCCGAAGGTACGCGCCGCCTATCTGGGCGAAGCGGCCTGAAACGCGCCGCCGCCCCGCGTAGGGGCGGGCTTGACCGGGATCGGGGCGCAGAACCGCGACAGGGCTGCCGAAGCTCAGGTCGCGGTCAAGCCCTACGGCCGGCCCCGGCTTTCTCCGCGGCCCGTGTCTGCCGTCGATGCCCGGGCGGGCGGCTCAGAAGCGGTGCAGCACACCCAGGTTCGCACCACGCTGGTAGCCGTCGCCACCCGCCGTGCCATTGCTCATCGCGTCGCCGATCGACGAGAACAGCGTGCTCTCGCGCGCGGCGCGGTTGTTGTTGATGTCGGCATACACCGCATACAGGCTGGTGCGCTTGGACAGCGCGTGCTCGTAGCCGAGCGCCCACTGGCTCGCCTTCGCATCGGCGCCGCCGGCGGCGACTTCGGTCGTGCGCTGCACGTAGGACGCCCTCACAGTGCCGGCGGTGCTGACCGGCACGGTCACGCCGACGAACCACTGCCTGGTGTCCTTGCCCGCGCTCGCCGCGGTGTCGGGGCTGAAGTCGGCAGCGCTGGCGCGGCGCAGGCCGTAGGAAGCCGCGAGCTTGGCGAGACCGAAGTCGTAGGTGCCGGCCAGGTCATACACGCGGACCTTTTCGCCGTCGAACACGCCGGTGGATTTGGCGCGCATTTCCTGCAGGTTCAGGCCGATCAGCAACGGGCCATTGACGTACTGCGGCACGATGGACCACGCGCGGATGTCGCCAGCGTCGCCATCCCCGCGATTGCCGGCCGACTCGTTGGCGTAGTTGGCATTCATGGTGAACGAAGCCGCGACCGAGAACCCGGCCCAGCTCGGCGACACATAGGTCACCGCGTTGTCCCAGCGGTATTCGGTGAGGTAGACGCTGTTGTACTGTCCGGCGGTGCCACTGCCGAAGGGATCCACGGTGGCGGTGAGGTTGTAGCCAGCCGGATACTGGCGGCCGAGGCCGACGCTGCCGAAGCCGCCGGACAGGCTGACGAAGGCCTGGCGACCGTAACTGCGTCGCCCCTGCCCCGACTCGCCGGTATCGGCGGCAATGCCCTGCTCGAGCACGAAGCCCGCCTTCAGGCCGTTGCCCAGATCCTCCGTGCCCTTGAAGCCGAGGCGGCTGCCCGCCGCCATGCCGGAGTCGACGGCGGATCGGTTCGCCACCCCCTCGTCGATGTTGTCGCCGGTCCATTTGTAGCCCATGTCCACCAGGCCGTAGATGGTGACGTTGGATTGCGCGAACGCGGGCGCCGCAACCAGGCTGGTGATCGCCAGGGTGATCAGCTTCTTGTGCATGACAGCTCCTTTCACTTGGGTCGTAAGACTCGGTCCGGGCAGGGGAACGCCCGCTGTGTGAAGGGATGATGCGCAGCCGCGATGAACGGCGGGCACAGAAAGGTGAATGGGGCAGCGTTGATGCCCCGCCCAGGCTGGCGTGATTTCCATTTTTGATTCAACGCCTTGCATTTCGCCCGCCGCCTCGCGGGCGGCGTGCCGTGGCAACCCTGTCAATCGCCATTAACAAACGGCGCAAGGAATCCAACAAACCCGATCAGTCTGTTCATCGTCGGCCCCTAGCATGGCATCAGGTCAAGAAATCCTTACGAACCGGATTGCTGCGGAGAGCCACATCATGAACATGACGAGAAGAAGTTTCCTGAAGGCGTCGGTCGCTTCTGCGATTGCGGCCAATGGCCTGACCTGGTTCAGTGCCAACGAAGTCTTCGGCGCCGACACGGTGCTCATTCCCAGCGCCAGCCACTGGGGCCCGTTCAAGGCGGTGGTGAAGAAGGGCGTGCTGGTCGGCATCCAGCCACTGACCGACGTCGATGCGATGCCGACGACGATGCTGACGAAAGGCCTGATCAGCCGCGTGTATCACAAGACCCGCGTCAAGTACCCGATGGTGCGCAAGTCCTACCTTGCCAATCCGGGCGGTGACACCAAGCGCCACCTGCGCGGCAAGGAACCCTTCGTGCGCGTGAGCTGGGACGAGGCGCTGGCGCTCACTGCCAATGCGATCCTCACCACCGCGGAAAAGTACGGCAACGAGGCGCTGTTCAGCAGTTCCTACGGTGGCTGGTCACATGCCGGCCTGCTGCGGCCGCAAGTGCTGCAGGGCCGCCTGTTCGGCCTCATCGGCGGCCATTCCGTGACCACCGGCGACTATTCGGGCGGCGCCTCGCAGGTCAGCCTGCCGCACATCATCGGCGACATGGAAGTGTATTCGCCGCAGACGGCGTGGGAAGTGATGGCGGATCACACCGAGGTGATGGTGTGGATCGGCTGCGACCCCTTCAAGAACAACCGCATCGAATACACGGTGGCCGACCACCAGATGTTCCCGCGCTGGCAGCTCATCAAGGAGCGCGGCGTCAAGTTCATCTCGATCAACCCGCAATACACTCCCACCGACGTCGCGCTGGGCTCGGAGTGGGTCAAGATCGTGCCCAACACCGACACCGCGCTGTTCATGGCCATGGCCTACCACGTGTATACGACGGGCAGGCATGACAAGGCCTATCTGGACAAATACACGGTCGGCTTCGACAAGTTCCTGCCCTACCTGCTGGGCAAGGACGCCGACGGCACGCCGCCGAAGACGCCTGAATGGGCGGCGAAGATCACCGGCATCCCGGCGAAGAAGATCGTCGAGCTGGCCGAGCTGTTCGCCAGCAAGCGCACGCAATTCGCCGGCGCGTGGGCGCTGCAGCGCGCCCACCACGGCGAGATGACGCACTGGGCGATCATCAACTTCGCGGCGATGCTGGGCAAGATCGGCAAGCCGGGCGAAGGCGTGGGCTTCTCCTGGCACTACGGCGGCGGCGGCATGCCGCAATCCGGCGCGGTAATGCCGGTCGGCCTGTCGCAGGGGCGCAATCCGGTGAAAACCCGCTGCCCGGCCTCGCGCATCAGCGAGATGCTGCTGAACCCCGGCAAGCAATACACCCGCGACGGCGCGACCCACACCTACCCGAACGTCAAACTCATCTACAACGCCGGCAACAACTTCATGTCGCACCAGCAGGACACCAACGAGCTGCTGCGGGCGATGAACCAGCAGGTCGACACGGTGATCTGCCAGGATCCGTGGTGGTGCGCGTCGTCGCGCTTCGCCGACATCGTGCTGCCGGCCACCTCGGCGCTCGAGCGTGACGACATGAGCACCGGCGGCACCTACAGCAACGACAAGATCTACGCGATGCGCAAGGTCATCGAGCCTTATGGCGAGAGCCTGGACGACTTCGAGATCTTCCGCCGCCTGGGCGAGCTGATGGGTGTGGGCTACCAGTTCACCGAAGGCCTCACGGTGATGCAGATCCTCGAGAATTCCTACAAGGCGACCAACCAGACGGTGCCGTTCGCGGAGTTCTGGGAAAAGGGCATGGTGAAGATCGACGTGCCCGACAAGATGCGGCGCTGGGTGCGCCATGGCGACTTCTACACCGACCCGGTGAAGCATCCGCTGCACACCAAGTCGGGCAGGATCGAGCTGTACTGCGCCGAGATCGACAGCTTCAAGATCCCCGACTGCCCGCCGATCCCGAAATACCTGGAACCGATCGAATTCCTCGGCAATGCCAGGCCGGGCCAGGTCCATGTCGTCAGCCCCCACCCGTACAACCGCGTGCATTCGCAGATGGCGCAGGCCGACGTGCGCTTCGAACAGAACGTGAAGGGCCGCCAGCACCTGCGCATCAGCATCGAGGATGCGAAGGCGAAGGGCATCCGCAACGGCGACCTGGTCGAGCTCTACAACGACCGCGGCGCGCTGATCGCCGGCGCGGAAGTCACCGACCAGATCATGAAGGGCGTGGTCAGCCTCGAGGAAGGCAACTGGATCCAGCTCGACTCGCGCGGACGCTGCAACAGCGGGGCGATCAACATCATCACCACCAGCGTCGCCTCGAGCGGACTCAGCCAGGCGACGAGCGCCAACACCTGCATCGCCAATCTGCGCAAGTGCACCGATGCCGAGTCGGAGAACCTCGCCTACGAGCCCCCGGCCGTAGAAACGGCCGACAAGCTGGCACTCGACATCGCGGGCATGAAGCTGATGGAACGCGCCGCCGCAATCAAGGGCTCGACCATGGCCAGCATGACACCGGGCGAAAAGCTGTTCTACGAACGCTGCACGCTATGCCACGTGCCGCGCGAACCGGGCGACTTCACCAAGAACCAGTGGCACGGCATCACGCAGAGCATGTTCCCGCGCGCCGGCCTGGATGACGCGCAGCGCAAGCTGGTGCTGGAGTTCCTCGAGAAGAACGCGAAGGACGCGGCGGCGATGTAATGCCGGCCCTCCCCTGAGTGGCGCGCGCGACGGACCTGGCCGCCGAGGCCGGGTCCGTCATCGTTTCAGCGACGAGGGCGGCAGGTAATGGAGCGTCGGCACGAAACGGCTGGGCGGGATCGATTCGTCCAGATCGATCCCCTTCAACGTGGCGCGATCGACGACCCTGATGGCCGGCCCGAAGTCGCGCGGAAAGGGGCGCTTCTCGAGCAGATCGACGGCCTGCCCCACCGACAGCCGCCCCTGCAGCACCGGGAAATCGGTCGGTGCGGCAAGTATCCGGCCGCGCACGATGCCGCGCAGCACGGCCGGCGTCAGATAGGTCGACACGATCTGCACCCGCTGCTGCAGATCGCGCTCTCGCACCACGCTGACGGCCGCCTCCGCCATCAGTCCGTTGCCGACGAGGTAGCGCACATCCGGATGCGCATCGAGCGCCGCCTGCACGAGGTTGCGCTGAATGCTCTTGCCGGTGTCGCCCCAGGCGGTCAGCCTGACCACGACACGGCTGCCGGCGATGGCATCGCGAAACCCCTGGTCGACCACCGAGCTCACCGTGCGCGGGCCGGGAAACCAGGCCACCGGCACGGACTCACGCGCGGGCGGCAGGTGGGCAACGAGGTAGTCGCCGGCCGCGCGCCCCATCGCGTACCAATCCACGCCCACCCGCGCGGCGACACCGGCATCGGCGATCGCATTGACGGTGGCGAGGACCGGCATGCGCTGCGAAATCTCCTCCAGCAATGGCGACAGACCGTCGTGGGAGACGGCACCGACGATGAGCGCATCCACCTCGCGGTCCATCGCACAGGCGCGCACCTGCTCGCGCTGGATGTCGAGGTTGGGATAACCGCCGGCCTCGCGGAAACGGATCTCCACCCCCAGCCGGCGCGCCTCTTCGATCATGCCGAAGTTCACGCCCAGCCAGTAGGCGTCCTTGATGTGCGGAAAGACGGCGCACAGGGTCCATGCCTGCGTCGCCGGCTGCGTAGCGACATGCCGCACCAGGCGCGACCCGGCGCCCGCAGATGCCGCCTCGCGCATCACCACGAAGGGCTCCGCCGCCGCGCCGCCGACCGGGCAATGCATCAGCACGATCGCGACACCGGTCAGCAGGAAGGACGACAGTCGGAAGCGGCTCTTCATCGGCAGCGTGCACGCAGGGCGGAGGACGGGCGCCATCGCATGGAGCCGGCGTCACCGGCGCTGCGCGCGTTGCCCGCTCCATGCCGCAAAGGCAGAATGCTAGGCCAAGTGCAGGGCAGGGACAACGGATGCGGTCGCCTGCCGATGCCACCCGTCGGGGGCCCGGCCCCCGCCTTCTCCCAGGACCCATGCCCCTTCGCGAATGGTGGCGCGCACGATGGCTAAATGGATCGGACGCCTCGACGCGCGTCTTGGCCTCATCGGCAAGATCCTGCTCACCCTCGGCGCTTCCGCGCTGCTGACCTTGCTGGTCGCGAGCCTGGCATGGCTGAGCTTTCGTCAGGTCGTCGACACCCAGCGCGAGATCGTGGAGGACGCCGCGCCCGCCATGGAAGCGGTGCAGGCCATGGCCCGCCTCAATACCCGGACGGTGGCCCTGGTGGCGCAGATCGGGCGGGCGCAATCGGCGGAGGAACTGGACCGGCTGCTGCGCTCGGGAAAGGAGCAACTGGGGGAACTGCGTGCGCTGCTGCCGCGGCTCGACGCCCGACACGTCGACCCGCGCCTGATGTCGATGATGTCATCGACGATGGACCAGATCGAACGCAACCTCGAACAGCAGGCGCACGACGCCAGCCAGTGGCTGCAACTTGGCCAGCAGGAGGCGTCCGCCTTCGCCGCCCAGCAGCGCGCGGTCGCCGCGCTGATGCGCCTCGCCGAATCGCTCGCCGCCAACGCGTCGACCGCCACCACCGCCACCGTCTCCAGCCTGTATCCGCTGCTCGAACGCGCCGCCGACCGCCAGGCGGTGCTCGACTCGCTCGACCGCCTGATCGAAGTGGACATCGACCGTGCGGAACGCATGTCCGAGCTGCAGTCGGTCTGCTTCAGCCTGAAGACGCAGCTCGAGCGGCTGGCGCTGGAGGACGACATCGACGCCGCGCACGGCCTGCGGCCGACCTTCGCCACCGACCTCGAGGTGCTGCAGCGCCGCCTGCTGGACATTCGTGACGCGGGCCGCCGTGACGAGGGCCGCGCCCAGCACGCGCTGCTGGCGCAGAGTCTGGCGCCCGACGGCCTGTTCGACCTGCACGTGCAGCGCCTGGCGCTGGGTACCCGACTGCTGCAGTTGCGCGACGCCGGCGGCAAGCTTGCGCGCGAACTCAATGATGCCGGCGACGCGCTGGTCGCCGCCAGCAGCCTTGCCATCCGCGAGGCGGGCGAGTCGGCCAATCGGGCGGTCGATCGCGGCACGCTGGGGTTCTTCGCCGTGGCGACGCTGCTGTTCTGTTCGCTGATGGGCACCTTGTGGGTGATCTTCCGCTTCGACGTGCTCGACCGCCTCAAGGACCTCGAGGCCGCGGTGCGCGCGCTCAACGCCGGGCACCTCGACATCGAGATCAGGCACGCCGGCCGCGGCGACCCGCTCGCCCCCCTTGTCCAGGCCCTCGAGCAGTTCACCGAGAACGCACGCGAACGGCAACGCCTGGAAGATGCGCTGTTGCGTCACCAGCAGGCGCTCGAGCAGCAGGTCGCGACCCGAACCGCCGAGTTGCAGCGGAGCAACGCCCTTCTCGAACGCGAGGCAGCCGACCACGCGCTGGCGCGGCAGAAGGCCGAGGAAGCCAGCCGCGCCAAGGACGAATTCCTCGGGACGCTGAGTCACGAGCTGCGCACGCCGTTGAGCGGCGTCAGCGGCATCGTGCAACTGCTGCAGGACACGCCACTCGATGACCGGCAGCGCGAATACCTGCACATGATTTCCTACGCCAGCGCGACGTTGCTGGAGATCCTGGAGGACATGCTCGGCTTCTCGCGCCTGGAGGCGGGCAAGATGGGCGTGGACAGCGAACCGTTCGTGCTGCACGCCGCAATCGACGACATGCTGGTGCTGCAGTCGGTTTCCGCAAGAAGGAAGGGCATTGCCCTGGTGCGCGACATCGCCGCGGATGTGCCGCGCTGCGTGGAGGGCGACCGCCGCAAGCTGAACCAGATCCTGCTCAACACCATCGGCAACGCGATCAAGTTCACCGACGAGGGCGAGGTGACGGTCGTCGTCCGTCGCCTCGGCGCAGCCGAAGAGGGGACGGCATGTCTGCGTTTCACCATCCGCGACACCGGCATCGGTATCCCCGAATCTCAGCAACAGACGGTGTTCATGCCCTTCGTGCAGGTCGAGGACACCGCGCGCCGCCGCCACGGCGGCACCGGGCTCGGGCTCGCCATCTGCCGCCGCCTGGTCGAACTGATGCATGGCCGCATCGGCCTCTCGAGCGTGCCGGGCGAGGGCACCGAAGTGTGGTTCGAGCTCCCGTTCAGGTGCATGCAGGACGCCGTGCGGCCGCAAGCGACGGCAGCGCAGCCCCCCGCCGCTGCCGCCCCGCAAACGGGCACACCGCTGTCGGTGCTGGTGGTGGAAGACGACGACATCAACCGTCTCGTCTGCATGCGTTACCTCGAAGCGCTCGGCCACACCGTGCTGGCGACCGCAGACGGCGAGGCCGCGCTGGCGCTGCTGCATCGCCCCGGCTTGCGCGTCGACGCGGTGCTGATGGACCTGAGCCTGCCGGGCAGGTCCGGCGTGGACGTCGCCCGCGAAGTCCGCAGCATCGACGGTGGACGCTGGCGCACGCTGCCCATCGTGGCCATGTCCGCCCACGCCTCGCCGAGCGTCGCCGCCGAGCTCGCGGCAGCCGGAATGAGCGCCTTCCTCGGCAAGCCGTTCGACCGCAGCACCCTCGCGCGGGCGCTGGCAACGGCATGTGGGGAGCCGTCAGGCGCTGCGCCCCCTGCGACGACGGTCGACGCGGCGGCGGCGCCGGCCATGCTCGCGCCGCTTGTGGACGAGGACTATCTTGCCGGCGAGCGCGACACGCTGGGCGACGGCACCCTGCTCGAGCTGCTCGCGCTGTTTCGCACGGACAGCGTCGACGCGCTGGCGGAGATGGAACGCAACATCGCCACGCAGGACTGGCCGGCGCTTGGCAAGCGCGCCCATCGGCTGCGCAGCGCCGCCGGAAATCTGGGTTTCGTGCGCGTGATGGACGAGTCCCGCGAACTGGAACGGCGGATCGCCGGCGCCACCGAAGACATCGATCCGGAGCCGGTCCGGCGCCTCGTCGATGCGCTTGGCGAGGCCTGCCGGCTCAGCGGCGACACGCTCGCCGCCTGGCTCGACCGCCAGCCAGGCGCGGACCGCGCCCAAGCGCCTACGCCCCGCCCGGACTGATGTCGCCCGCGAACAGGTAACCCTCGCCGCGCACGGTGAGGATCAGCTCGGGGTTCTTCGGATCGTCCTCGAGCTTGTCGCGCAGCCGCGAGATCAGCACGTCGATGGTGCGGTCGTTGGGATCCCAGGACCGATGGCTGACGCCCTGCATCAGGCGTTCGCGGCTGAGGACCACCCCCGGGTAGCGCAGCAGGATGGACAGCAGGTCGAACTCGCCACGGGTCAGGTTCTCCTTGCGCCCCTGCGGCCCGGTCAGGCGGCGATGGGCCGTGTCGAGCATCCAGTTGCCGATCTGGCAGTCTGCCCGCTCCTGCCGTGCGGGGCGGTCGCGCACCCCGCGCAGGACGATCTTCACTCTGGCCAGCAACTCGCGCGAATTGAAGGGCTTGGTGACATAGTCGTCGGCGCCCGATTCGAGCCCGACGATCTTGTCGATGTCGTCACCGCGGCCGGAGACCAGAATGATGCCCAGGTGGGCATCGTGCGCGCGCAATTCCCGCGCGAGCTCCAGTCCGTCCTTGCCCGGCAGGCCGACGTCGAGCAGGACGACGTCGACCGCGTCGGAGCGGATCGCCCGCCACATGTCGCTGCCGTTGCTGACGGCAGCCACGGCGTAACCCTCGCCACCGAAGTAGGCCTTGAGCCTGGTACAGGTCAAGGGGTCATCGTCGACGACGAGCAGGCGGAACGGGCGGTTCTCGGCCAAGGCGGTCAAGGGTGCGGTGTAATCAGCGGAGGAAGGACGGAAGCTGAGCGATCAAGGCGAATCGGTCCGAATTATATCTTGGCGCCGACCGGCTTCGCTCCTGCACACCGGCGACCGCCTCGCTGGCGTCGGGCGAGAGCCGACATCAGGCCGCCGCACGGACAGCGGTACGGCTCTCATCGACCCTCCAGACTGCGTCGGTACTGGATCGCCTCAGCCACATGCACCATGTTGGGGCGCTCCGCATCGGCGAGGTCAGCCAGCGTGCGCGCGACCCGCAGCACGCGGTGATAGGCACGCGCCGACAGGTTCAGCCGGCTCATCGCCTGCTTCAACAGCGCGGCACCGGACGCATCCGGCGCACAGATCGCCACCACCCGGCCAGGGTCCAGCCGGGCGTTCGGCCCCCCCTGGCGCTCGCGCTGGCGGAGGCGCGCCTGCGCCACGCGGGCGCGAACCGTCGCCGACGATTCGCCCTCCGGTGCGGAGACGAGATCCTCGTGGGCGAGCGCGGGCACCTCCACCGTGAGATCGATGCGGTCCAGCAGCGGACCGGAAAGACGGCTGCGGTAGCGCGCCACCTGGTCCGGCGTGCAGGTGCAGGCGCGCAGCGGGTGGCCCGCAAAACCGCAGGGACAGGGGTTCATCGCCGCGACCAGTTGGAAGCGCGCCGGAAACTCGGCGCGGCGGCGGGCGCGCGATACGGTGACGATGCCCGACTCGAGCGGCTCGCGCAGCGACTCGAGCACGCGGCGATCGAACTCGGGCAACTCGTCGAGAAACAGCACGCCGTGGTGCGCCAGCGAGATTTCGCCCGGCCGCGGCAATGCGCCGCCTCCGACCAGCGCAGCGGCCGACGCGGAGTGGTGCGGCGCACGAAAGGGCCGCCGCGCCCACGCCGACGGCTCGAAGCCCCCGTCGAGCGAGATCACCGCGGCACTCTCGAGCGCCTCGGCCTCTTCCATGGCCGGCAACAGGCCGGGCAGGCGCTGCGCGAGCATGGATTTGCCGGTGCCGGGCGGCCCGAACATCAGCAGCGAGTGCCCACCGGCCGCCGCCACTTCGAGTGCGCGCCGCGCCTGCAACTGGCCGCGCACATCGGCCAGGTCCGGCGCCGACACCGCCTCGCCAATGGGCGACGCCGCACCGAGCCGCGCAAGGGCTTCGTGGCCGTTGAGATGGGCGCAGACCGCGAGCAGGCTGGCCGCGGGCAGAACCTGCGCCTCGCGCGCAAGCGCCGCCTCGGCACCGTTGTCGGCAGCCAGAATCAGGCCACGACCTGCCCGCGCCGCGGCAAGCGCCACCGCCAGCACGCCGCGTACTGCCCTCAGCCCGCCGGTCAGCGACAGCTCGGCGCAGAACTCCATGTCGCCGAGGCGTTCGGCGCTGACCTGTCCCGACGCCACCAGGATGCCGATGGCGATCGGCAGATCGAAGCGCCCGCCTTCCTTCGGCAGATCGGCCGGCGCCAGATTGACGGTGATGCGACGCTGCGGGAACTCGAACTGCGACGTCTGGATGGCCGCGCGCACGCGGTCGCGCGCCTCGCGCACCTCGGTGTCGGGCAGGCCGACCAGGTTGAAGGCGGGCAGGCCATTGGCGAGATGCACCTCGACCGTGACCTCGGGCGCATCCAGGCCATCGAGTGCGCGGGTGCGCACCAGCGCAAGAGACATGCGGATCTCCGGAGAGGGCGGACGCCCAGTCTAGCGGAGACACCCGGAAAATGACAAAAGAATGAAAGCCGCGCACGCGCGCGGCCGCCGGCGAGGTATCAGGCGGACTTGCCGCCCGCCGCGGCGAGCTTCGCCTCGAGCTCGGCGACGCGCGCCTCGAGCTCGCCCAGCTTCTGCCGCGCCTGCACGAGCACCTCGCGCTGTACGTCGAACTCCTCGCGCGTCACCAGGTCGAGGCGGCTGAACGCGCTGCCCAGCATGGCCTTGACGTTCTTCTCGATGTCGCGCGCGGGGCTGTTGGCAGCCAGTTCGGAAAGCCTGGAACCGATTTCGTCGAGAAAGCGGGGAGTGCTCATGGCGGCCTCTTCACTACCGAATGGGGAACGGGCTGCAGTCTATCACGCAGCCGAAGGGCCGATTTCGCGCCGGCGCGACCCCATGCCCTCCATTTGGTGCCGGCCGTCCCGTTCTCGCACCAAAGCAGTGCATTTGCACCAGGCCAGGGCGTAATTTCTTCTGCGACGCAACATGAAAAGGCCGCGACGGCCATCCCCGTACACGCCAAAACCGTTCAACCACGGGGATTTCACGCACATGGCACGGAGCGTGCTAATCGACAGCCGTCAGCACCCTCACTCTTCCAAGGAGAAAATAATGAGTACTCGTACCCTGACTGCCGCCTCCCTCGCCGCGCTGCTGGTCACCCTGCCGCTGGCCGGAACGGCGCATGCCGAGGAAACCAGCCCCTTCACCGCCAACGTCGGCCTGGTGTCCGACTACGCCTACCGCGGCTGGAGCCAGACCGACGAGAAGATGGCGCTGCAGGGCGGCTTCGATTACGCGCATTCGAGCGGCCTTTACGCCGGCGCGTGGGGTTCGAACGTGTCCTGGCTGGCCGATGCCGACGACAAGGTCAGCAACAGCCTGGAGCTCGACCTCTATGCCGGCTACAAGGGCAAGCTCGGTGACTTCGGCTACGACGTCGGCCTGCTGCAGTACTACTACCCGGGCAGCTACCCGAAGGGTTTCAACAGCCCGAACACGCTGGAGGGTTACGTCGGCGTGTCGTGGGAATTCCTGACGTTCAAGTACTCGTACGCCTTCACCGACCTGTTCGGCGCCAAGAATTCCGACGGCAGCCAGTACTTCGACCTCGGCGCCAGCTACGAAGTGATGCCCGGCCTCAAGGTCGCTGCCCACATCGGCCGTCAGAAGATCGAGAACGGCACCTCGTACAACGACTGGAAGCTCGGCGTCACCAAGTCGCTGGGCGGCTTCGACCTCGGCCTGCACTACGTCGACACCGATGTCGATCACGCCGACCTCGCCGACGAGCGCGTGATCCTGTCGATCAGCCGCGCCTTCTGATCCTTCATCGAACCCACAGCGGCCGCCACCAGCAGCGGCCGCCCCCCGAGGAGAACGCAATGAAATTCATCGCCGCCATCATCAAGCCCTTCAAGCTCGACGAAGTGCGTGAGGCGCTGTCCGCGATCGGCGTGCAGGGCATCACCGTCACCGAGGTCAAGGGCTTCGGCCGCCAGAAGGGCCACACCGAGCTCTACCGCGGTGCCGAATACGTCGTCGACTTCCTGCCCAAGGTGAAGATCGAAGCCGCGATTTCCGACGACATCCTGGACCAGGCCATCGAAGCCATCGAAAAGTCCGCCGCCACCGGCAAGATCGGCGACGGCAAGATCTTCGTCTTCGACCTGCAGCAGGCCATCCGCATCCGCACCGGCGAGACCGGCACCGATGCGCTGTAAGGGAGATTGAAAAAATGAGCAAACTGCTTGCAATCCTGCTACCGGCCATCGGGCTGGGCCTGGCGGGCGGCGCGTGGGCCGAGGACGTCGCCGCCCCGGCAGCGCAGGCCGTCGCGGCGGCTGCCGCAGTCGCGGCACCGGTCGTCAACAAGGGCGACACCGCCTGGATGCTGGTATGCACCGCGCTCGTCGGGCTGATGAGCATTCCCGGCCTGGCGCTGTTCTACGGCGGCCTGGTGCGCGCCAAGAACATGCTGTCGGTGCTGATGCAGGTCTTCGTGATCTTCTCGCTGATGATGGTGCTGTGGTTCATCTACGGCTACTCCGTCGCCTTCACCGAGGGCAACGCCTTCTTCGGCGGCTTCTCCAAGCTGTTCCTGAACGGCGTCACGGTGGATTCGGTCGCGGCCACATTCAGCAAGGGCGTCGCCATTCCCGAGTACGTCTACATCATCTTCCAGGCCACCTTCGCCGCCATCACCCCGGCGCTGATCGTCGGCGCCTTCGCCGAGCGCATGAAGTTCTCGGCGGTGCTGCTGTTCATGGTGATCTGGTTCACCTTCTCCTACCTGCCGATGGCGCACATGGTGTGGTACTGGGCCGGCCCGGACGCCTACACCGACGCCGCAGCGGGCGAAGCGGCCGCCGCCACCGCGGGCTTCCTGTTCCAGAAAGGCGCGCTCGACTTCGCCGGCGGCACCGTGGTGCACATCAACGCCGCGGTCGCCGGCCTGGTGGGTGCCTTCATGGTCGGCAAGCGCATCGGTTACGGCCGCGAGTCGATGACGCCGCACAGCCTGACGCTGACCATGGTCGGAGCCTCGCTGCTGTGGATCGGCTGGTTCGGCTTCAACGCCGGCTCCAACCTCGAAGCCAACGGCCTCACCGCGCTCGCCTTCCTCAACACCATGGTCGCCACCGGCGCCGCGACGCTGTCCTGGATCTTCGTCGAAGGCCTGATCAAGGGTAAGCCCTCGCTGCTGGGTGCGGCCTCCGGTGCGGTGTCGGGCCTGGTCGCCATCACCCCGGCCTGCGGCTGGGTGGGCCCGATCGGCGCGCTCGTCATCGGCCTGCTCGCCGGCGTGATCTGCCTGTGGGGCGTGAATGGCCTCAAGCGCATGCTGGGCGCCGACGATGCGCTCGACGTGTTCGGCGTGCATGGCGTGGGCGGCATCCTCGGCGCCCTGCTGACCGGCGTGTTCGCCAACCCCTCCCTCGGTGGCGTCGGCGTGTATGACTACGTCGCCAACGCGGTCGCGCCGTTCGACACCGTCGCCCAGGTCACCAGCCAGGCGTGGGGCGTGGTCGTCGCCATCGTGTGGTCGGGCGTCGTGTCCCTCATCGCCTACAAGATCGTCGATGTGCTGATCGGCCTGCGCGTGCCGGAAGACGAAGAGCGCGAAGGCCTGGACATCACGTCCCACGGCGAAACCGCGTACCACATGTAATCAGCCGGAAAGCTGCAATCCACTGACGGGCGCCCTGCGGGGCGCCCGTTTTTCGCTTGTGGCGCGCAGACGCCCGGGGAGCGTCGCCCGCGGGAAGATGTAAACGCGGCCTGCAACAGGCTTGCACAACATTGCACAAATTGCCGCAACGGCATTTACACCCGGTTCCTAGTCTCCTCATCGACCGCAAGGTCACGATTACAAAGGAGACAACCATGAGCACCAAAACGACTAGGCGGCCGACCCTCGGCCTCGCCCTGCTGCCCATCGTCCTGACGCTGGGCGTGCTGGCAATCCAGCTTTTCTACTTCAAGGACTTCACCCCGCACATCCCGCTCGCCTTCGGTCTGGCCATCACCACCGCCCTGGGCTGGCTGCAGGGCCACCGCTGGCCGGACATGGAAGCCGGCGCCCTGCGCGTCGTCACCATCGGCCTGCAATCGGTCGCCATCCTGATGGTGGTCGGCATGATCATCGGTACCTGGATCGCCGCCGGCACCGTGCCCTACATGATCCACGCGGGGCTGCAACTGCTCACCCCGGCCTGGTTCCTGGCGGCCGGCATGCTGCTGTGCTCGGTCGTGTCCGTCTCGCTCGGCACCTCCTGGGGCACCACCGGCACGGTCGGGCTCGCGCTGATGGGCATCGGCGCCGGCTTCGACATTCCCATGTACTGGACCGCGGGCGCGGTCGTCTCCGGCGCCTTCTTCGGCGACAAGGTCTCGCCGCTGTCCGACACCACCAACCTCGCCCCGGCGGTGACCGGCACGAACCTGTTCGACCACATCCGCAACATGATGCCGACGACGATCCCGGCGATGCTGATTGCCCTCGTCGCCTACCTGATCGCCGGCTACAGCCTGATCGACGGCCGCCCGGTGGACTTCGCCAAGATCACCACCATCAGCCAGGGCATCGAGCAGCACTTCACCCTGTCATGGGTCGTGCTGCTGCCGGCCGTGCTGGTCCTGGTGCTGGCGATCAACAAGATGCCTGCCATTCCGTCGCTGTTCGCTGGCGCCGTGGCCGGTGGCGTGGTGGCCATCGTCGTCCAGGGCGCCGACCTGCACGAGGTCTTCGCCAGCATGCAGGCCGGCTTCAAGCTCGACTCCGGCATCAAGGACATCGACAGCCTGCTGAACCGCGGCGGCATCCAATCCATGACCTGGGTCATCACGCTGGTCATGATCGCGCTCGGTTTCGGCGGAGCGCTCGAACACACCCGCTGCCTCGAAGTGATCGTCGAAGCCCTGCTCCGGCGCACGCGCCGCTTCGGGTCGATGCAGGCGGCCGCCACCGGCACGGCGATCGCCACCAACCTGGTGGCGGGCGACCCCTACCTTTCGATCGCGTTGCCCGGCCGCATGTTTTCGCCGGCATACCGTGGCAGGGGATATTCGACGCTGAACCTGTCGCGCGCCCTCGAGGAAGGCGGAACCCTGGTGTCGCCGCTGGTACCCTGGAACGCGGGGGGCGCCATCGTCATCACCGCGCTGGGCTTGGGCGTCGCCGATGGCCACTTCGAAAACCTGCTCTACATCCCGCTTTCGTTCGCCTGCTGGATATCGCCGGTGATCGGTATCGCCTATGCCTACCTCGGCTGGTTCTCTCCCAAGGCGAGCGCTGCTGAACGGCAGCGCTGGCACGACATGGGCGAAGCCATCCAGGTCATCGAAGGACCCGCCGGCGCAAGGCTGCGACCCGCTTTCGCGGCTAGTTGATCCGCCGTTCCGCGGCTGCGACGAACTCGCGTGCCGCGGCGAGCTGCTGCGCAAAGCGGGCGTCGAACCGGTCCAGCAGCTCGCGACAGGTGGCCGCATCGTCGGCCGCTGCCTGCTTCTCGAGCGCGCGCAGGATGCGGCCGCATTCGTCCAGGCCGAGCAGCTCGCAACTGCCGGCCAGCTTGTGCGCGATCGCCTCGACCTCGTACAGGTCTTCCCGCAGCAGCGCCTCGGCCGCTTGGGCGCGCCCGCTGCCGGCCTGGTCGGCCATCTGCGCCAGCAAGGCCTGCAGGCGCGCCTTGCCGAAAACCGCAGCGTGAGTGGCCAACAGGCGCAAGTTGAGGTCGCCTGCCGGCGTCGGCCCGGCGGCCGGGCCGGGCACCGCGGCGGGCATGCGCAAGAGCTCAGCAAGCGTCTGGCGCAGATTTTCGAGGCGGATCGGTTTGGCGACCACCGCATCCATGCCGCTGTCGAGATAGTGGCGGATGTCCTCGGGAGAGACGCTCGCCGTCAGCGCCACGATCGGCGTGGTCGCGTTCAGGCTGCCGGCGTCGCCGCGGATGCGGCGCCCGACTTCGGCGCCGCTCATGCCGGGCAGATGCATGTCCATCAGGATCGCATCGAAGCCCTGCTGGCGACACAGCGCGAGCGCCTGCAGCCCGTCCTCGGCGCTGAACACGAGATGGCCCGCGTTCTCCAGCAGCCCGACCAGCACCTGACGATTGATGGCGACATCCTCCACCAGCAGCAGGCTCAGGCTGGGCCCGCCCGTCGCCACGCCACCGGCCGCCGCCACGCCCGCCACCGCCGGGGCCTGCCATTCGGCCGCCATCGCGGCAGGCGCGCACGGCAGCGGGACTTCGAACCAGAAACGGCTGCCGACGCCGACGGTGCTCGACACCGAGAGCATGCCGCCCATGCCCTCGACCAGTTTGCGGCAGATGGCGAGGCCGAGCCCGGTGCCACCGAACCGGCGCGTGATGCTTTCGTCGGCCTGGGTGAAGCGGTCGAAGATGCGCTCGAGTTGCGCCGCTTCGATGCCCATGCCCTGATCCTCGACTTCGAAGCGCAGACGCCCGGCGTCGCCGCCCGCGGCCGCCTGCACGCGGAGCATCACGCGCCCCGCCATCGCGAACTTGATCGCGTTGGACAACAGGTTGCCGATGACCTGGCGCAGGCTGCCGGCACTGCCGCAATACACATCGGGCAGCAGGTCCGCGATCTCCGCCCGCAGGGTCAGGCCCTTCTGCCGCGCGGCGGCATCGACCAGCCGGAGCTGGCCAAGGACGAGTTGCCGCAGCGAGAAGGCGACCGATTCGGGCAGATACGCGCCCTCTTCCAGGCGCGCATAGTCGAGCACCTGGTTCAAGGTGGCGAGCAGGGATTCGCCGGCGTCGTGCAGGACTTCGAGTTCGGCCGCGATCGTGTCCGGAAGCGAACGCTGGCGCAACAACTGGATCATGCCGAGCATGCCGTTCATCGGCGTGCGGATCTCATGGCTCATGGTGGCGAGAAACTGCGATTTCGCCCGGTTCGCTGCCTCGGCGGCCTCCTTGGCGGCGCGCAGGCTGCGGGTGCGCTTGTCGACCCGGTCCTTGAGCTTGTCGCGGCTGAGGGCAAGCTGCTCGTGGGCGCGCTGGCGGCGGCCGATCTCCTGGCGGATCGAGAGCCTCATGTCGTTGAGCGCGGCGACGACCGCGTCCAGTTCGTCCGCCGTCCCGGCCGGCGCCCGGGCCAGCCTCAGCGGCACCTCGAACTGCCCCGCGCCCAGTTGGCGGGCATGGCGCGCCATGCTCTCGAGATGGCGTGTGACGAGCCACTGGAAGAGCACCACCAGCACGCCCGCGATCATCAGGATGGTCAGCGTCTGTCCGAGGAAGATGGTCACGCCGCTCCAGGCCAGGCGCGTCAGCACGGCGTCCATGTCGATCTGCACGACGAGCCGGCCGAGTTCGCGCAGACCCTCCGGCGCGGCGTGGGTCAGCGCAAACGCATGCTCGCGCGTCGCGGCGCGCGCCCCTTGCGCACCCAGGCTCATCTCGGTCACGCCAGGCGGCTCCGCGTGCTCCAGGCGCAGCGCGCTGACGTCCGGAAAATACAGAATGCCCTGCATCTGCAGGCGCAACTGCTCGTCATCGACGTCCCACAGGCTGCGCGACAGGCTGGCCAGATAGCCGCTGCGGATCAGCTCGAGGCGCTGGTCAATCAGGTGCATTTCGCGCCGGTATTCGATGCCCAATTGCAGCGCAGTCGATACCACGACAAAGCCCAGACTGCAGGCCAGCACGTACATCGTCAGGCGATGGGCGAGCGGGTGCTCCTGGCGATAGCTCGGCGAACGCCGGAGCCAGCGTTCAATCCAGCGTTTCATCGGCATCGCGCGCCTCCGCGGGCTCGGCCAGGTAACGCCCGGCCTGCTCCTGCGCCCGGCGCGCAATGCTGCCGTCGGCGTGCATCGCGGCCAGGCGACGGTCGATCTCCGGCAGCAGCGCCTCGAGCGAGGAACCCTTGCGCACCGCGACGTGGTAATACTCCGTCACCAGCGGCCGCGGCAGTTCCACGACGAATTCGTCGTAATGCAGGCGCTGGCTCTGCAGCCGCCCGCTGTCGCGGCCGACGGGCATGAAGTCGATGCGTCCGAATACCAGCTTGCGCACGTTCTGCCGCCCGCTGGAGACACGCTCGATCTTGAGCTCCGCCTCGGCGAAGCGGTCGAAGCGCTCGCCGAAGCTGTCGCCCAGCAGCAGGCCGACGGTGCGCCCGCGCAGATCCGCCCAGCCGGTGAATTCGAACTGGCGGTCACGGCGCACGAAGAGCACGATGGGGTCGGCAATGACATGTTCGGAGGAAAAGGCGAACTGCCGCTCGCGCTCGCGGTTGCGATAGGCCGCCACGACGATGTCGGCCCTGCCGGCCCGCACCTCGAGCAGGCAGCGCTTCCAGTTGCCGAAAGCCTGCAGGCGCACGCTCAGGCCGAGCGCAGCGAACAACTCCCGCACCAGCGCCGGCGCCAGGCCGCGCAGTTCGCCCTCGGCGACCCAGGACACGGGCGGGTACGCCGGGTGGCCACAGGCGATCAGCTCGCGCGCCAGCCCCGGCCCGGCACAGGCGCACAAGGCCAGCGCACACAGCGCGCGCCTCATGCGCGCGGACGCGGCGAGGGGCTGAAGCGGTAGCCCGCCCCATGCACCGTCAGGATGATTTTCGGACTGGCGGCGTCATCGCGCAGCTTGCGCCGCAAGCGGCCGACCAGCACATCGACGGTGCGATCGCTGGGCACCCACTCGCGGTTGCGGATATGGTCGAGCAGCGCATCGCGGCTCATGGTCTGCCCCGGATGCGCGAGGAAAGCGCGCAGCAACTGGAATTCACCCTCGGTGAGCGCAGTCAGCACGCCATCGGAATGGCCGAGCTGGCGTCCGCACTCGTGCAGCACGCAGCCCTCGTACACCGGAAGGGCCGCACGCCCCTCCGGCACGGAACCCGCCGCAGCCTGGCGCACGCGGCGGACCAGGTTCTTGGCCCGGGCCAGGATCTCGCGCGGATTGAAGGGCTTGGTCACGTACTCGTCGGCGCCGCACTCGAGGCCGACGATGCGCTCGACATCGTCCTGGCGCCCGGAGACGAGGATGATCCCCACGTCCGAACGCACCCTCAGCTCGCGTGTCAGCGTCAGGCCGTCCTTGCGCGGCAGGCGGATGTCGAGCAACACCAGCTCGACCTCTTCGGCAGCCAGCAGCCGCTCCGCATCCTCGGCTGTCGACGCCTCGCGCACGTCATAACCCTCGGCGGCGAAGTAGCTCACCAGGCAGCCGCGGGTCACGGCATCGTCATCGACAACGAGGACCTTCGCATCAGGGGGCATGCACACTCACTCGCTCACGAGGCAATCTTCCCGCTCGTCCATGGCATGGCTGGGCGAAAGCCTCGGCGCCCGCCGCACCCCGAGCGGAGCACGCGTCAAGCTAGCACGCACGAAGAGGCGGAATGTGCCCGACCTGGACAGGAACTTATCTGAGCGCGACAGGCAGGACGCACGGATCGCGAGCACTTCATCGTCAATGTCATATGCACGTAGTCCGCCGCTGCGCGGGAACCGGGCTCGCACAGCGCACAGGCACTTTCCCAAGGTACGAAGCAGAGCGGTCGACGCCAATGGCAAGCTTGCCGCCTGCCCATGCAAACGGGTTTGCGGCTATAAACGGGGCATACCTCGTCAGCCACGCAAAGCCAAGCCCATGCATGTCCTCCCGCCCGCCGCGCATCCCCGCCGCATCCTCCTCGCGGTCACCGGCCTGTCGCCGCAGATCGTCACCGAGACGCTGTACGCGCTCGCCGTCGGCAGCGACGAGCCCTTCATCCCGACCGAACTCCACCTCATCACCACGGCCGACGGCGCCGAGCGCGCAAAGTTGCTGCTGCTGTCCGACAAGCCTGGCTGGTTCCACCGCCTGTGTGCCGACTACCAGCTCCCCGACATCGCCTTCGACAGCAAGCACATTCACGTGCTGCACGATACGTCTGGCCAGCCCATGGCCGACATCCGCAGCCCCCAGGACAACCAGTCGTGTGCCGACTTCATCACCGAGAAGGTGCGCGAATTGAGCGCCGACCCCACGTCGGCGCTGCATGTATCGATTGCCGGCGGACGCAAGACGATGGGCTTCTTCCTCGGCTACGCGCTGTCGCTGTTCGGACGCCCGCAGGACAGGCTGTCTCACGTGCTGGTGTCCGAACCTTTCGAAAACAGCCTGAACTTCTTCTACCCGACGCCTTACGAGAACGTCATCGCCACGACGGCGAACAAGGTCGCCGACGCCCGCCAGGCCCGGGTGACTCTGGCCGAAATCCCCTTCGTCAGCCTGCGCCACGGCCTTCCCACCCATCTGCTGGACGGCAGGGCGAGCTTCAACGAAACCGTCGACACCGCGCGCGCCACCCTGGGCCCCGCCCGGCTGGAAATCGACCTCGCCACGCGCGAAGTGCGCGCCGCGGGCCGCGGCTGCAGGCTCGCCCCAGCCGAACTCGCCCTCCTCGCGGTTTTCGCGCGCCGCGCGCTGAACAATGAGCCCGCCCTGCCCGCCCCGATCAAGGACGTCGGCGACCCGGCCTGGGCCGAACGTTACCTGCGCGAACTGCGCCTCATCGCCGGCCCGCTCGGCGACCTTTCGTCCACCGAACATGCCTTGCTCCGCGGCATGGACGGCAGCTACTTCTCGTCGCGCCTGTCAAAGCTGCGCAGCGCGCTCAACAAGCACCTCGGGCCCGCCGCCGGCCCCTACCAGATCGACGACGGAGGCCGCAAGCCGCGCCGCTATCGCCTGGCACTGGATGGGGATGCGGTGCAACTGCTCGGACCGGGGGCACCCGCAAGCTTGCGATAGCGTCGAGCGACATTCCACACGGTTAGACTGCGTAGGTCATGCGAATATGTAGGTGCAAGATCGAAGGCGAAGATGATCCAACCATGTTGTCACGAGAAGACCGAATGCCGAACCCATTGATGGATGCATCCACGCGAGTAGCGCTCGCCGCCTATCTGCACGACCTTGGCAAGTTTGCCGAGCGCGCGAAAGTCTTCAACGGCGACCCGCGGGTGGATGCGCATTTGACGCTCTATTGCCCGTTCCACAGCGAGGGGCGCTGGTTCAGCCACCAGCATGCAGCCCACACAGCACTTGCCTTCGGCGCAATCGAAGCCCATCTGCCCGACACTGTTCGCGGAGACGTCCTTCCTTTTGCCGGCCGCAAGTACGCAGGGGACTCAGACTCTGGTGAGGCGACGGACTCCCTGGTGAACGCTGCCGCCGCCCACCATAAACCTGACACCTTCCTGCAATGGATCATTGCCACCGCCGATCGTGTCGCCTCCGGCTTCGAACGCGAGGAGTTCGAGCAATACAACCACGCTGCGGAGAAGCGCGCCAACGGTCTCAATCACTACACCTCGCGCCAGTTGACCCTGTTCGAGCAGATCCGGCTGAACGACACGCAGGCGAGTGACGCGGCCCTTTCCCAACGCTATCCGCTTCGAATGCTGTCGCCGCGCAGCATCTTCCCCGAGCCCGCGGCACTGTGCGAGGGGCGCGACGACCAAGCGGCCCAGGAGGAATACCGCGGACTATGGGATCAGTTCATCGCCGGCCTGCGGCAGATTCCCGCCAGCCACCGCCACAACTGGCCGCTGTGGCTCGATCACTTCGACAGCCTGTGGCTCGCATGTACGCACGCAATTCCTGCTGCTACCGCCTTCGGCGTGCGGCCTGAGGTCTCCCTCTACGACCACTCCCGCGCAGTAGCGTCGCTGGCCGTCGCCCTTTGGCGCTGGCATGAAGCCACGGCAAAAACCGGCAAGGACGCGGCACAAGCCCTGCGCACCCGATCCGACTTTGACGAAAAAAAATTCCTGTTGATTCAGGGAGATTTCTTCGGCATCCAGGACTTCATTTTTGCAACGGGTGGCG
The DNA here is from genome assembly GCA_004295105.1 of Betaproteobacteria bacterium. Taxonomy (GTDB): domain Bacteria; phylum Pseudomonadota; class Gammaproteobacteria; order Burkholderiales; family Rhodocyclaceae; genus Thauera. Next base: position 36,742 of record SHNC01000256.1, read on the forward strand.
AATCGCGAAAACACGCGGCAAAGCTGTTGCGCGGCCGCTCGTTCCAGGTATCGATCTTCACCGAACTGGCGGCCCTGCGCGTCCTCGACGAACTCGGCCTGCCGCCGACGAGCCAGATCATCAATGCCGCCGGCAAGTTCATGATCGTCGCACCCAATACGGCTGACGTTTGCGAGCGCCTGCAGAGCTTGCGCGCCGAGCTCGATGGCTGGTTCTCCGCGAATACCTTCGGCCAGGCTGGCGTCGGACTTGCCTGGACGGCGGCGAGTTGCGCCGACTTCCTGCGCCGACACGGCGAGCGTAACGACAACACACCATTCAGCAAGCTGATGGCGCGTCTGCACCAGCAGCTCGACATCAGCAAACACCAGCGACTGAACTTGTGCGCGCGCGGCGGCACGGTGTTCAGCACCGCCGATTTCGCGCTCGGCCCCTGCGCCTATAACGGCCGCCTCCCTGCCGACCGAAAGTTCGGCGATGTAGCCTCGTGTGCACTTTCGCGCGACCAGATTGCGATCGGCGAGTCCCTGGTCAAACTCGACCGCATCCTCGTCCTCCGAAATGACGCGCGCGAAGTACTTCGCGAACATCGCAACCTGGCCCTGCTCGAGACCGATCTGTTCGGCCACGTTGTCGCATTTACCGCTGATGCCGACGCCACCGGCCGTTTTGGCGAACTTGCAGGCAATGGCATGCTGCGCCGCTGCTGGGACTTCAGCCTGCCCAGTCCAGACGACGCAGAGGGCAGCGCTCCACTGTGGCATGGCTTCGCTCGCCGCTTCATCAGTGGTTACGTGCCCACCATGCGCTCGGACGATGTCGGCCCACTGCGCGACCGTTATGCGGGCCTGCTCGGCGAAGAGCCGATGCCCGACGTCGGCGACCTGAAGACACTCGATCTCCTCGCCTGCGAAGACCGCCAGCCTTCCGACACAGACAGCGCGCGCTGGCAGGGCGTTGCCTCGCTGGGCGTGCTGAAGGGCGACATCGACAATCTGGGCGAACTGTTCCGCACCGGCCTGAAGCAGCCGACCTTTGCCAAGATGGCTGCAATGTCTCGCCAGGTGAATGGCTTCTTCGCCATCTATCTGCCCTGGCTGCTCGCGCGCGACTTCCCCAATGTCTACACGGTCTTCGCCGGTGGAGATGATTTCTTTCTGATCGGCCCATGGCGCAGCGTGCAACGTCTGGCCTCGCGGCTACGCGACGATTTCAGGGTCTACGTCGCAGGGAATCCCGAGATCCACTTTTCAGCGGGCATCGCCACGCAAAAGCCCGGCGCCCCCATCTTCAGCATCGCGGAACTGGCCGAAGACGCGCTGTCGGCGGCCAAGCAACACGATGGCAAGGACGCCGTCACCTGCTTTGGCGAAACCGTGGCCTGGCAGACATGGCCAGAACTCGAGGCTGCGCTGACACGCCTCGAGGCCCTTCGCAGCGAGATGGATCTGTCGACCGGCTTCGTCTATGGCCTGCAGCAGTTCATCGACATGCGCAGGGAGGAGAAGAAGGGCACGGCCGAAGCCGCGATGTGGCGCTCGCGCCTGGCCTACCGCACCCGCCGTTTCGTCGTCGACCGACGCCGCGGCCTGAGTGAAGAGGAACGGCGGCGCCACACCACCCGCATCATCCAGGACATCGGCGGCACCGGGATCGAAACGCTCGGCCCGGCCTACCGCATCGTCCTGTTCAACCATCTTTACCAGTTCAGGGATCGCTGAAGGAGTCCACCCGCATGGCAAACCATATCCCCGGCCGCGGCACATCCGCGCCCCGGCCAAACTCATCCAATCCCGGTTATCGCAGCAGCGACGAGCGTGCCAGGCGCGACGACGAACCTAACATCGATACGAGCCGGATTCGTTTTGGCGATCAGATTGCACCGACGCTGTATTCGGATGTCGCCGAAGCGGCGGCACGCAGCATTGCCGACACAAGCATGCGCGACGCCAACAAGGCCACTCAGCTTCGCCGCTTCTATGACGAACTCGTCATGTTGCAGGGCAAGGTCGGCAACAGCGAAGACCGCTTTCATGCCCAGGCGCCTTACATCCAGATGCTCAAGGCAAAAGTGGCGTACGCCATGGGGCGGAAGAAGGTTGACGCGAATTTCGACCGGCTCCTGCGCCACATCGTCGATCAAGCCACCGACCACAGGTCGCTGGCGCAGGCCAAGCTGTTCATGGAGGCGTTCATGGCCTTCTACAAGGTCCATCGCCCGCAGGACTGAGCGCTACACAACACATTCAAGGGAACATGACATGCAGCTCATCAAGATCCAGACCCTGGAAGGCACGCTCGAACTGCTCTCGGGCTTGCGTATCGGTGCCAGCGAGGGCGAGATCCGCATCGGCGGCGTCGACAACCAGGTGATTCGCAACCCGATCAACAACCAGCCCTACATCCCCGGTTCCAGCCTGAAGGGCAAGGTACGCAGCCTGCTGGAGTGGCGCAGCGGCGCAGTGAAGTCCGAGCCGCTCGGTATCGGTGATCTGTCGCCCAGGCACCCTGACGTGCGCCCCATCCTGCAGCTCTTCGGTGTAGGTGGCGGCGATCAACTCAGCGACGAACAGGCGCGCGAACTTGGCCCGACGCGACTGGCGTTCTGGGATGCTGCACTTCAAGCCGAATGGGTCAGACAGGTCGAGGCTGACAATCTGCTACTGACCGAGGTCAAGACCGAAAACCGCATCGACCGGATCAAGGGCGTGGCAGAGCACCCACGGCAGACCGAGCGGGTTCCAGCCGGCTCGCGCTTCGATTTCCGCCTCTCGATCAAGGTGCTGGACATCGACGGTAATGGCACCACCTTGCTCCAGACCCTGTTCGCAGGCCTGCGCCTGCTCGAACTCGACAGCCTCGGCGGCTCCGGGTCGCGCGGCTACGGCAAGATCAAGCTCCGCGAACTGACGCTCGACGGCACCGACGTCCAGGCCGAGTTCGACTCCCTCGATCCCTTTGCCGCTCGCGCTGCCTGAAAAAGCGATGGACAACTACCAAGTCACCCTGCAGCCGCTCTCGGCCTTTGGCACCCCGCTCGCCGGCGACACCCTGTTCGGGCAACTGTGCTGGGCAATCCGGGAGCGCTTCGGCGAGGCCAGGCTGACGAGTCTGCTCGATGGCTACACCGAGGGCAGGCCGTTTCTGGTCGTCTCCGACGCCTTTCCGTCCGACTGGCTGCCGCGACCGCAGTTGCCCGACTTTCTGCTCGGTCTCGATAGCGACCCTGCTCAACGCAAGACAGCGAAGACTAGGGTCTGGCTCCCCCTGATCGACGCGGCGCTTCCGCTCGCCGAGTGGCTGGCTCGCGCTGCGGCATTGAAGACAACCGAACAACTGGTGCTGACCCAGAACACCATCAACCGGCTCACCGGCACGACCGGCACCGGCCCCTTCGCACCGCGGCAGGTCGAGCGGTTGCAGCTATGCAGCGAGGGCGGCCTGCACGTCTATTGCTGCCTTGACTCGTCGCGCCTGATCAGTGCCGAACTCGGCCAGGTGCTTTCAGACGTGGGCATGAGCGGCTTCGGTCGCGACGCCAGCACCGGCCTCGGCAAGTTCTCGGTCAGCAATATCGTCGCCTGGCAATGGCCCGCTGCGGCAGGTCGCCACGCGCTCACGCTCGCCCCTTGCGCGCCTGCACCCCAGGCTCTGGACGCCAACGCCTGCTACTACCAGCCTCAGACCCGATTCGGTCGCCACGGCAACATCGCAGCAGTCGGGGGTCGCCCATTCAAGCGCCCGGTGCTTGGTTTGCGGACCGCAGCCTTTCTCACCTTCCGGACGGGTCCGGTTCCCGACTTTCACGGCACAGGTCTTGGCGGGTCGCGCTCGCCAATTTCGGCAGCGATTCCCGCCACCGTGCACCAGGGCTATGCGCCACTGGTGCCTCTCAATGCGGAGCTGCGCACATGAGCGCTTTCTTCGATACCGTGGCTCTCGCAATCACGCCGCTGACGCCTGTCCACATCGGCTGCGGGCAGGATTTCGAACCGACCAACTATGTCATCGACGACGGCGTCCTGTACCACTTCGACCCGGCGCGAGTCCCCTTGTCCAAGTCAGATCGTGACGCACTGATCTCGGCGGTCAATCGCCGCGGCGATGAAGCGATTCGTGACCTGCAGAAGTTCTTTCATGCCCGCAAGGAGCGCTTTGCCGGGGTCGCCCACGGCGCAGTGGCTGTTGCAGCCGGCGTGGCCGAGCAGTACGGCCGGCGCATCGGCCAGGTCGCACAACACGAGAACGGCGGGCGCCGCGTAGCCAATCAGCTTGAGATCGAGCGCACCGCACATCACCCGCACACCGGCGCGCCCTACATCCCAGGCTCCAGCATCAAGGGCGCCATTCGCACCGCATGGCTGGATCAGCTCAATGACGGCCAAGGGAAATCCCCCGGCGATCGCAACGCCCAGGATATCGAGAAGCGCCTCCTCGATTCGCGTGCCGGCTTCCATGCCGACCCGTTCCGCCTACTGCAGGTTGCCGACACCCGCTCAACCGAACTCGACAGCAAGGTCGTTTTCGCCACTAACCACAAGAAGCGCGAGGTCTATGACAAGGACGGCCGGCTTGTTGAAGCCAAAGGGCCTGCAACCCGGCGCGAGGCAATCATGGGGGGGCAACATCGAGCATTGCGCGGCGAAATCCGCATCAGCACGCTGCCCGGCATTGGCGCCGGCAGCCGCGCACCCGGCCCCGGACATCGCATCCCTGCATTCGCCGCCCTGGCGACCGCCTGCAACCGCTACTACCTGCGCCGCATGCGAGCACTGCTGGACGTCCTCGAAAGCCGTCGGCTTGCTGCTCCGCAGTGGCTATCCGAACTGAAGAAACTCCTGGCCGACCTCCAGCCCCATCTCGACAGTGGCCACTTGATGCTACTTCGCGTCGGCCGTCATTCCGGTGCGGAGAGCGTCACGCTGGATGGGGTCCGCTCGATAAAGATCATGAAGGGCCGTGGGCAACCACCCGACTGGTCGCCGGAGGGCGCCAAGACGGTATGGCTGGCCGCCGAGCGCGACGGCGAACGCTCCGGCATGCTTCCCTTTGGCTGGCTCATCGTCGAAGCCGCCAACAGCGTACCGATCGAGTCGCTAGAGCACTGGTGCGCTGCCCAACCCCGGACGCAGATGGCCGAAATCCGCGCCCAACTCGCTGCGGCCCAACAGCGCGCAGCAGCCGAAACCCTGCGCCAGCACCAGCTTGAAGCTGAACGGCAAGCGCGGGCGGCAGCCGAGGCGGCTGCACAGGCAGCGCTCGAAGCAGCCCGCGCGCTGCTCTCCGCCGAAGGGAAGTTGATCGATGAGTTCGCCCGCAGTTGCCGGAGCAAAGCTGACAACGCGCGCAAGGACCCGCTCAACCCGGGTAGCGGCCTGTACGCGGAAGCCCTACGCCTGAGCAAGGCGGCTCTCCGCGCCGATAGCACCTGGAGCACTGAGGACCGTATGCAACTAGCCGAGATGTTGACCGAATGGTTGCCCAAGGTGGTCGACAAACTCGACCGCAAGGACGAATGGAAGGACGCCCGCAAGAAACTGCAGCTCGCGGCACTTCGTGGCGAATGACTACATGACCGACATCGCCATCTTCGAAGCCCCCTCCGGCCAGATCGACGTACGTCTGGAAAGGGACAACGTCTGGCTCAGCCTCCCGCAGCTCGCTACCCTTTTTGGCCGCGACAAGTCGGTCATCTCCCGCCACATCCGTAACGTGTTCGCCGAAGCCGAACTCGAGCGCGCCGCAACCGTTGCAAATTTTGCAACGGTTCAGAATGAAGGCGGACGCGCGGTCGAGCGACAGCAGGAGCACTTCAACCTCGACCTCATCATCTCCGTCGGCTACCGCGTGAAGTCGCGCGAGGGCATCCGCTTCCGCCAATGGGCCACCCGCATCCTCAAGGACCACCTCACCCGCGGCTACACCCTCGACCGCCAGCGCCTCGAGCACAACGCGCGCGAGCTCGAAGCCGCGCTGCTGCTCGTCCGCCGCACCCTGTCCAACGCCGAACTCGCGCACGACGCCGGCAGCGGCCTGGCCGAGATCGTCGTGCGCTACACGCAGACCTTCCTGTGGCTGCAGCGCTACGACGAGGGTCTGCTCACCGACCCACGCGGCCATCCAGGAGGCGACCTGCCGCCAGTGTCCGAAGCGCGTGCCGGCATCGCCACGCTGAAGGCCGACCTGATGGCCAAGGGCCAGGCCAGCGCGCTGTTCGGCAACGAGCGCGAGGACGGCCTCGCCGCCCTGCTCGGCAACCTCGACCAGACCGTGTTCGGCGAACCCGCCTACCCCACGCTGGAGTCCCGCGCCGCCCACCTGCTGTACTTCGCGGTCAAGAACCATCCGTTTTCCGACGGCAACAAGCGCATCGGCGCCTTCCTGTTCGCCGGCTTCCTGCACCGCAACGGCCGACTGTTCGGCGCGGACGGCGTCCCGGTGGTCAACGACGTCGGCCTCGCCGCGCTGTCGCTGCTCGTCGCGCAGTCACGCCCGGAGGAAAAGGACGTCCTGATTCGGCTGATCATGAACATGCTCGCCGGAGAGAACGCGTGAGCCGTTTCCGCCGTTCTCAGCCGATTGCGCCGCGCCTCGAAAGCGACGGACAGCCCGCCCGGAACATCACAAACCCAGTGCTACACTAAATTCGTGACGTACATCCGGAGGTCCATCATGCCCAACCTCACCATCACCGCCGACGAGGAAACGCTCCACCGGCTGCGCATCGAAGCGGCAACCCGCAACATCAGCGTGTCGCGCTTCGTCGGCGAAGTCCTGAAAGAGAAGTTCAGCGCCGACGACGCCTACGCGCGCGCAATGGCGGATTTCTTTTCGCGCGGCCCCTACCTGGAATCCGCCACCCGCGACGACGGCCGCAGTTGGCCCGCCCGCGAAGAGCTGTACGACCGGTCGGTGCTGAAGTGAGTCGCGTCTTCGTCGATACGAACATCCTGGCCTATGCGCGCGACCGAAGGGACATGCACAAACAGCGCATCGCCACCGCCTGGCTGGCGATGCTCGCCCGCGAGCGCAGCGGCCGCCTTTCCTGGCAGGTGCTGACCGAGTTCTACGCCGTCGCCATGCATCCGCGCAAACTGGCGATGGTCGAGGACGCGGCACGCGCCGACGTGCGCGCGCTGCAAGCCTGGAATCCCATCGGTCCTGATGCCGAACTGCTTGAGACCGCCTGGTCGCTCCAGACGCGGTATGGGTTCGCCTGGTGGGACGCGATGATCGTCGCTGCAGCGCAGAAGGCCGGCTGCGACACCCTGCTTTCCGAGGACATGCAGCACGGTCAGATCATCGACGGCAAGCTCACGGTCATCGATCCGTTCGCCACCGACGCGCCAAAAGTCACCCTGCCGCCATGACCACGTTCTTCATCACCCGCCATCCCGGAGCCGTCGAATGGGCCACGCGTCGTGGTCTGCAGGTCGATCAGTTCCTCGCCCATCTCGATCCTGCCGTCATCGCCCCCGGTGACACGGTGATCGGCGTCCTGCCTGTCAACCTGGCCGCGCGCGTATGCGTGCGCGGCGCCCGCTACTTCAACCTGTCGCTCGACCTGCCCGCAGAAGCGCGCGGACGGGAGCTTTCGGCGGACGAACTCGAAGCTTACGACGCGCGGCTCGAGGCCTATGACGTCAGCGCGATCGCCGGCAGCCCGAGCGACCCTCAGCCGTTGCGTCACGCAACGGACAACGCCGCTCGATGCAATGCCGACCCCGGGTTTGCTTCGCTGGCCGGCATCGCTCGCGGCGCAGACACCTCGAACGTCCGCGAGCGCGCGGAGCGCACCTGATCCCGACGACGGCAACGCACGCCTCCGCCTTCGCTCGCTTTTTCTTGCCTCTCGTTCCTTACCCAACACTCAAACCATGACCACTCTGATCAGTTTTCTCGGCAAAGGCCGCTACGAGAAAGACGGCTACCGCACGGCCAGGTATCGCTTCGACCCATCTTTCGTCCGTGAAGTCCCGTTCTTCGGCATGGCGCTCGACGATTACCTGAAACCGGACCGACTCATCCTGGTAGGCACTTCGGGCAGTATGTGGGATGTGTTCTTCGAGCGCGAGGCGAGCCAGAACGATGAATCGTTGCTGGAACTGATAGACGCGGTCGAATCGAATGCAGTGGCCGCATCCATGCTTCGCACTCACGCGACGCGCTTGGCCGAGCGCCTCGGGCACCCGGTTGACTGTGTCCTGATCGACTATGCCCGCGACGAGACCGGCCAAGCCGCTCTCTTGGGCCAACTGGCAGCGCACCTCAACGAAGGCGAACACATCGCCATCGACGTGACTCACGCATTTCGCCACCTGCCGATGCTGGCGCTGATCGCCGCCCGTTTTCTCGCCCGTGTCAGAAACGTCCGTATCGAAGATATTTACTACGGTGCCTACGACATGAAGGACGAGACCAGCGGCGACGTTCCCGTCCTCCGTCTGAAGGGCATGCTGCGCATGCTCGACTGGGTCGATGCGCTGTCGAGCTACGACAAGGACGGGGACTACAGCGTCTTCTCGACATTGCTGGCGGAAGACGGCATGCCCGAGGGACGGGCTCGCATCCTGGAATCGGCCGCTTTCCAGGAGCGCGTCAATCACATCGAAGGTGCGCGGCAAAAACTCAGCGCTTCGCTCGATGCCATCGCCAATCATGAAGGCCCTGTCGGACGCTTGTTCAGGCCCGAACTCGAAGCGCGTGTCGCGTGGGTTCGGAAGCCAGAGCGCAGCCAGCGCGAGTTGGCCCTTGCCGACGCTTATCTCGCCCGGCGCGACTACCTGCGCAGCACGATATTCTTGCTCGAAGGGCTGATCACGCGCGAGGTCGACCGGCGCAGAGGAATCGCAAATAACTTCAAGGAACGCGAAGAAGCGTCCAAAGCATTGGGTCAGGACAACAAGCGATTCAAGAAGCTCGAATGGTTGCGGAATGCACTCGCCCACGGCCAACGCTCCCAAGACGATGAGACCGCAAAGCTGCTCGCTGAAGAAAGCGCCTTGCGCGACGCCTTGAAGCGCTTCATCAGAGAACTCGTGGCATGACCCTCCCCCTCGCCCGCTACCGCTTCACCTTCCGCATGGCCGCCCCGCTGCGCCTGCCCGACTACGCCGGCTCGCTGCTGCGCGGCCAGTTCGGCGCCGCGCTGCGCCGCGTGTCGTGCATGACCGGCGAGAAAACCTGCGACGCCTGCCCGCTGCGCACCACCTGCCCCTACCCGGCGATCTTCGAGGCGCCCGCACCGGCCACGCACGCGATGCAGCACTTCAGCCACGTGCCCAACCCCTATGTCATCGAACCGCCGCCGTTCGGCACGCGCTTCATCGACGCGGGTGGCACGCTGCAGTTCGCGATCGTCCTCGTCGGCCGGGCGGTCGCGCAGTTGCCGCTGATCAGCTTCGCCCTGCAGCGTGCCGTCGAGGGTGGGCTCGGCAAGGAGCGGGCGACCGGATCGCTCGACTCGATCGAATGGCAGGCGGGCGACGACGAAAGCAGCTTCGTCTCCGTCTGGCAGGCCGGCGAAGCCGCGATCGCGCCGCACGAAGCCCTGCTCGGGCGCACCGCGCCGGCCACCGCCACCTCGTCGATCCGCCTGCGCCTGCACACCCCGCTGCGCCTGCAGCAGCAGGGCCATCCGGTGCGCCCGCAGGCGCTCACGCCGCGCAAGCTGGTGGCCGACCTGCTGCGTCGCATCACCCTGCTCGCCGAATTCCACGCCGACCGCCCCGGCCTCGTCACCGACGCGCCGGCCCTCGTCCGCCATGCCGAAACACTGGACCACCAGCCCGCGCTGCGCTGGCAGGACTGGTCGCGCTACTCCAGCCGCCAGCAGCAGGAGATGACGCTCGGCGGTGCGATGGGCGAATGGACGCTGCATGGCGACGTCGCCCCGCTGCTGCCCTGGCTGCGGCTGGGACAATGGCTGCACGTGGGCAAGAACGCGACGATGGGCATGGGGCACTACGCACTTCACCACTGACATGCGTTCCGCGACGAGGCCGCGGGAAGCTCGCTTGTCGAGCTACCGCCGCGCAACTACACTGCGTCATACCACTCCGCAGCCGGTATTACCCGCGATGAACACCCTCTCCATCAAGATCGATCCGGATCTGGAACGCGCCCTTGTACTGGCAAGTGAGCGCGAACACGTGAGCAAGTCCGAACTGATGCGCCGTGCGCTCGCGAGCTACCTGAACCAGCGCGCCGCAGCCGCGTCGGCGCCCTCGGCGCTCGACCTGGTCGGCGATCTTGCAGGCTGCTTCAGCGGCGGGCCTGCAGACCTGTCATCCAACCCCCGCCACCTGGACGATTTCGGCCGGCGATGAACCACCGGCTGATCCTCGATACCGGCCCCTGGGTTGCACTGCTTTGCCGCGATGACGGTCATCACGAATGGGCCAAGGCACAGTTCGCGCAATTTCCCGGCCCTTTCCTGACTTGTGAGGCGGTGGTCGCCGAGACGTGCTTCCTGCTCGCTCGCGCCGGGTTCGACCCCGCCCGGGCGCTCATGCTGCTCGAGCGGGGCGCAGTTCGGATCGCCCTGTCGCTCGAAGAACAGATTGCCCCGGTGCGCCGTCTGTTCGAACGCTACGACAACGTACCCGCCTCGCTGGCGGACGCGTGCCTGGTGCGCATGTCCGAGCTGTTCGAACCCTGCAGCATCCTGACCCTCGATAGCGATTTCGGCATTTACCGGCGCCACGGCCGCAAGACGATTCCCGTCATATCGCCTCAGGCGTAGCACGCCTCGCCCCGCCGCACGCTCGTCCGGCGAGCCCCCACCCGGGCGCACAGCGGCAAGCTTGCCGCACCAGACGCGACACCCGCCGCGCGCCACACTGCAGGCATCCCCTCACCGGATGCCTGCCATGTCCAACCGCGATTTCTACCTTGCCGCCTACGACGTCGCCCACCCGCGCCGGCTGGTTGCCGCGCTGGCGCTGGTGCGCGGCTACACCACCGGCGGGCAGAAGTCGGTGCACGAGGTCTTCCTCACCCGCGCCGAGCGCTTCGAGCTGCTGCACGACATGGCGCTGCTGCTGGACGAGGACAAGGACCGCTTCTTCCTGCTGCGGCTCGACCGCAGCGCCCGCAGCTACGCCCTGGGCGTGGCGGCGATGCCGACCGACCCCGACTACTTCTACGTGGGATGACGCCATGGCCACGCTGCTGCTCGACCGCGCCGATCTCGAAGTCCGCATCGTCGATGGCGCCCTCGCCCTGTACGAGAACGGCAGCCGCAGCCAGACGGTGCCGCTGCGACTGATCGAGCGCGCCATCATCCAGGGCGCCCGCACCCGGCTCGACAGCAGCGTGCTGCTGAAGCTCGCCGAAGCGGGCGTCGCCACACTGCTGCTCAGCCCGCGCGCCGGCCGCCAGGTCGCGATCGTTCTCGGCCCGGCGCACAACGACGCCGCGGTGCGCCTCGCACAGGCCCGCCGCACGATGGATCACGACTTCTGCAAGGCATGGGCGCGCGGGCTCGTCACCGCCAAACTGCGGCGCCAGCACCGCCTGCTGCAACACGCCGAAACCCGCCGTCCCGACGTGCGCAAGTCGCTGTTCGACGCCCGCAAGGGCATCGACGTCGCGCTGCGCCAGGCCACCGACGACCAGCAAGCCGACTGCCCGCGCCTGCGCGGACTCGAAGGCAGCGCCGCGCGCGCCTACTTTCACGGCTACACCGCGCTGTTCGCGCCGGAACTCGTGTTCACGGGCCGCAACCGCCGCCCGCCGCGCGACCCGGTCAATGCCTGCCTGTCGCTCGCCTACACGCTGCTGCACTTCGACGCCGTGCGCGCCGCCCATGGCGCAGGGCTCGACCCGCTGCTCGGCTTCTACCATCGCCCCGCCTTCGGCCGCGAGTCGCTCGCCTGCGACCTCATCGAACCCCTGCGGCCCGTCGCCGACGAATGGATCTGGCAGCAATTCAGCAGCGGCCAGTTGCGCCCGGAGCATTTCGGCACCGACAAAGGCGCGTACCTGCTCGGCAAGGCCGGGCGCGGCCACTTCTACGCCGGCTGGGAAAAGTTCGCGCCGCTGCCGCGCCGCTGGCTGCGGCAGCGCTGCGCGCAGCTCGCCCGGCAGATGCGCACCGAAGGCGAACCCTGGCTCGAAGAGTTCGAAGACGACGAGGTGTTCTGATCATGTCCACGACCGCCAGCCGCAGCCGCGCCACCGTCACTGCCACCATTGCGCGCAAGCCGCTGTACCTGTTCAGCGACGTCCCCGCGCACATCGACGCCGGGCCGGACCATCTGGTGCTGCGCCGCAACGGCATGCCGGTGCAGCGTTTTCCGCTGGCCCGCATCGCACGCATCATTTGCAACCGCAATGCGTCGTGGTCCGGCGCCGCACTCGCACTCTGCCTTGCCGAAGGCGTGCCCGTCACCTGGCTGGACGGCCGCGGGCATGCACTGGGCAGCACGCAAAGCTGCCATCCGCATCCGTTTCCATTTTCCACCCTGGTCGAGACCTATCTGGAACTGCCCGACTGGCCCAAGCGCTTCGCCAACTGGCTCGCGCGCCGGCGCCTGGAAACGCTCACCGCCTGCGCAAAGCGCGCCGCCGAATGCGGTCACGGCCTCGACCCGGTCGCCTTCGAGGAACTGAAACGGGAATACGTCTATAACGGCGTCCATCCGCTGGCCTTCGGCACCGAAGGCGAAGGCTGGTGCCACGCCCTGGTGGTCGATCGACTGCAACGCGAGGGGCTTCAGGCCTGCTACTGGGGCTTCGATGCCACCCCGCTGGAGCTTGCCGCCGAGCTTGCGACGCTGCTGTGGGCCGAATTGAACCTGGACTGCGGCACCCTGCCCGCGAGCGCGGACCACGGCGTGGTGCTGGCGCGACTCTTCGAGGCCTGGGCCAGGCAGCGCGAGGCCCGCCTGCTGCTGCACCTTGGCGACCTCAAGCGCCACCTTGCGCGGGAGGTCGACGCATGGCACTGAATGCCCCGCGCGGCTGGCTCATCACCTACGACATCACGCAGCCAAAGCGGCTCGCGCGGCTGCATCGCTTCCTGGTGAAGCAGGCGACGCCGGTGCAATATTCCGTGTTCCACTTCGAGGGCAGTCCCGCGCAGATGGGCCGCCTGATGGCCGACATCGAGACGCGCATCGATCCGAAGTCGGACGACGTCCGGGCCTACCAGTTGCCGGAGCGCCTCTCCATCGACACGATCGGCCGCGGAAGCCTGCCCGGCGACACCTTCGTGCTGTCCAACACGTCGCCGTCGCTGCAGAAGCTGCTGCAGGCTGCAGGCCGGTGATACGATGTCGCCACCACCCGCACTGCCCAGCCCGCGTGACAATCCGCTCCCGACATTGCCCCAACCAGTGTGAAGCCACCTTCCAGCGGCTTGAATCCAAAACGCTTTTCGAAGCGAGCCGTTCGAACTGATGCCCTGATGTGAAAGGGATTAAGACGCTGTGTTCGGATCAAAGCCACCTGCTTGAAGTGTTCGAACTGATGCCCTGATGTGAAAGGGATTAAGACGTTGAGGTACGCGACACTGAGATAGACCAGAGCCGTTCGAACTGATGCCCTGATGTGAAAGGGATTAAGACTTCTTCGGCGCAGCGCCCCGTTTTTCCATGGTTCGAACTGATGCCCTGATGTGAAAGGGATTAAGACGACTTTGCAGGCGAATAGCACGTTCCGCAATCGGTTCGAACTGATGCCCTGATGTGAAAGGGATTAAGACAGCCGCTTCCGCGACCGGAGCCGGAGCCGCTTGTTCGAACTGATGCCCTGATGTGAAAGGGATTAAGACCCCCCTTATCCGCCTTCGTCATCAGGCCGTGTTGTTCGAACTGATGCCCTGATGTGAAAGGGATTAAGACTGCCTCCGCCTTGGCCTTGTTGCTGGCCAAGGTTCGAACTGATGCCCTGATGTGAAAGGGATTAAGACAGCTACCAGTACACGGTGACGCGCCGCGGCAGCGGTTCGAACTGATGCCCTGATGTGAAAGGGATTAAGACACCGCAGCGATGAGCGGCTTCGATTCCTTCACCGTTCGAACTGATGCCCTGATGTGAAAGGGATTAAGACGGAATGTCGCCTCGATCCATCCCATTTCAGCGGTTCGAACTGATGCCCTGATGTGAAAGGGATTAAGACCCCCGTGACCGTCGCGGGGTGGTGAGTGCAGTTCAGTTCGAACTGATGCCCTGATGTGAAAGGGATTAAGACAGTCCAGATCGAGGCCGCTGCTGTTAGCAGCACGTTCGAACTGATGCCCTGATGTGAAAGGGATTAAGACGAAGGTGGTTCTGAATGAACTGCACATCGTTATGTTCGAACTGATGCCCTGATGTGAAAGGGATTAAGACCTCATGGGGTGGTTCCTTGTGCCGCGGTGTGGTTCGAACTGATGCCCTGATGTGAAAGGGATTAAGACCAAGATTCTCGTGCCTTCAGCCAAACGCGGGCGTTCGAACTGATGCCCTGATGTGAAAGGGATTAAGACGCCACGTCGGGCACGCCTTCGAGATACCCTCAGTTCGAACTGATGCCCTGATGTGAAAGGGATTAAGACGCGCGCAAGGTGCGAACCTTGCGCGCAAGGGCAAGGTTCGAACTGATGCCCTGATGTGAAAGGGATTAAGACTTCGCGGAGCA
>SHNC01000222.1 GCA_004295105.1 Betaproteobacteria bacterium
CTCGACGCCGTCCAGCAGGCCGAGCTGTGTCAGGTTCGCGCGCGCGCAGGCGAGCGCGCGCTCGTCCTGGTCGGTGGCGACCACGCGCGCGACGCCGCGGCGGGCGAGCATCGCCGCCAGCACACCGGTGCCGGTGCCGATGTCGAACGCCAGCACCTCGGACGGCAGCGGCGCGGCGGCGACGAGGTCGACATACTCCCCGCGCACCGGCGAGAACACACCGTACCAGGGGTGGATGCGGCCGCCCAGCGCGGGAACCTCTACCCCCTTGCGGCGCCACTGATGGGCGCCGATGAGCCCGAGCAGTTCGCGCAGCGAGGCGACGCAGGGCTGGCCGTCGCTCTCCCAGACCTCGGCACAGGCTGCGCGCGCATCGGGCGCGCGGCGCAGCGGGATGCCGAAATCTGCGTCGAACGGGATCAGCAACATGCCCAGCGTGCGCGCCCGCTGCGCCTGGGCCTGGCGATGCAGGTGGAAGGATTCGGCGGGCGAGCGCCCGACGTTGCTTGCGGACTTCACCCTGCGCGGCCCGCGCGCGATGCGCCTCGCCATTGCCTGGAGCAGTTGCCGCGCATTGTGGTAGTCGCCCCGCCACAGCATCGCCGTGCCCTCGCACGCGAGGCGGTAGGCCGCGTCAGCGGTGAGGCGGTCGTCTGCCACCACCACCCGCGATGGCGGTGGCAGGCCGCTTTCCGAGCGCCACCGGGCACTCTGCGTGCCGCCGTGCTCTTCCCAGGACAGTCGCAGCGCGGCCTGCTCGCCGCTGCCGGCGGCCGGCCGGCTCATGGCTGCCGGCCCCGGGCGGCCACGCGGCCTTCGGCGCGGCGCAGGGCGGGGTAGGCAAGCGCTTCGTAGAGCGGTACCGGCGCGGCCGAGCGCGGGATGCCATGGGCGACGACGGCGGTGGCCATCAGCGGGATCAACATCTGGTGATTGGCGGTCATTTCCATGACGATTACGAAGGAAGTGATCGGAGCCTGCGTCATTGCGGCGAGAAAAGCCACCATGCCGAGGACGAGGACGGCTGCGTCGTGCGCGCCGGGCAGCAGGAGCGCGATGTCGCTGCCCATTCCCGCCCCCACTGCCAGGGCCGGAGCGAAGATGCCGCCGGGAATGCGCGCCACGAAGGCGAGCCAGATCACGAGGAGCTTCAGGAAAACGAACAGCACCGGCAGCGGGGCGAGGCCTTCGAGCGCCGCCTTCGATTCCTCGTAACCGGTGCCGTAGGTGATGCCGCCACTCGCCAGGCCGATCAGGCCGGTGGCCAGTCCGCAGCCGGCGGCGAAGAAGACGGGACGGCGGCGCGACACCTCGCCCAGCCTGCCCGGCAGTCCGCGGGCCGAGGCCGCCAGCAGGCGCGAGAAGCCGCCACCCAGCAGGCCGCCGGCGATGCCGCAGGCAACTACCGGCCATATTCCGCCGGGCCACAAGATGGTCTGCGGCGTGCGACCGAAGTACGTGTAGTTGCCCAGCACTGCGAGCGACATCAGGCCGGCGAAGATCACTGCCGTCAGGGTGGTCGAATTCGCGCGGAAGGCCCTGTGCCGGCACATCTCCTCGATGGCGAACATGATCCCGCCCAGCGGCGTGTTGAACGCGGCGGCGATCCCCGCGCCGCTGCCGGCGACGATCAGGTCGCGGGGTGACGCGATGCGGCGGCGCAATCCCGCCAGCAGATGCATCACCGACGCGCCTACCTGCACCGACGGGCCTTCGCGTCCCACAGCGGCACCCGACAGCAGGCCGCCGAGGGTCAGCAGGATCTTGCCGACGATGATCCGCACGGAAAGGAGTTCGCGCCGCACACGAGCGTCATCGCTTTGTGCCGCGGCGATCGTCTGCGGAATGCCGCTACCTTCCGTGCCGGGAAAGAGCCGCTGCGAAAGCCAGGCGAGGAGGGCGAATCCGGTCGGTGCGATGAAAAGCGTCAGCGCCGGATGTTCGCGCATCAGCTCGCGATGCGCGGTGATCGCCATCTCGGCGCCGACGGCGAAACCGATCGCCAGCGCGCCGGTGACCAGGCCTGCAATGACCAGCAGGATGCGCCGATGCCAGCGGCGCGGGGAGAGCCAGGACAGCACGAAGCGCCCGCCTCGACGCGCGAGCTGTCGCAGGCTGCGAGCGGCCGACACGACGCGTCGCGTCGCTCCCTCGGGTGATCCGGATCGGGTGTCAGGTTCCACGGATTGTGCTGGAGCGCGCAAAAGCAGCGCCGTGCGGAATTAGTTCCTGCAGATATGCCGATGCCTGGCGCTGCGCCGACGGTAATTGGGTACCATACAAGGGCGGTGCGTGGTTATTTTTTTTCCAATCATTATTTTCGCAAATATAGCAGGAGCGAGGGTTCATGGTGCAGGCGCAACAGGTGTCCAGAGCGAGTGGCGGCAAGGTCGCGCAGGTGTCGCCGCTGTCGGTGCTGCAGCGTTTCAGGGTGCTGATCCGCACAGCGCAGCGCCACTCGCAGTGGATCGAGCGCCAGAGCGGCGTCACGGGTGCGCAGTTGTGGGCATTGCAGGAACTGAAGGAAATTCCCGGATTGCGCGTGGGCGAACTGGCCAACCGCATGGCGCTGCACCAGTCGACGGCCTCGAACATGATCGACCGGCTGGAAACCGCGGAATTGCTTCGCAAGGAACGCACCAGCGCGGACCAGCGCGTGGTGCGGCTTTACCTCACCGAGCAGGGCGAGGCGCTGCTCGAGCGGGCGCCTTCTCCGGCGCGCGGGGTGCTCCCCGAAGCCCTGCGGCTGCTCGACCAGGAATCGCTGCGCCACCTGCAGGACGACCTCGATGCGCTGCTGCGTCAGATCAAGGACCTCGACGCCGGCTTCGGCATGCAGCCGCTGCCCTTCACCGAGTGAGGGCAGGCCGCGGATCGAACCGCCTGCCCGTTGGCGTGCGCCTCGCGTCGCTCGACGACGTCAGTGCCGCTTCGACAAGGATTGCATCGCGCGCGCCAGACCGTCGAGCGTCATCGGGAACATGCGGCCGCCGACGATCTGGTGGATGATGCCGATCGACTGGCGGTAGTTCCACAGCCGCTCCGGTTCCGGATTCAGCCAGGCTGCGGCCGGGTAGGCATCGAGCAGACGGCGCAGCCAGGTGGCACCCGCCTCGGCGTTCATGTGCTCGATCGAACCGTGCTGATGCAGGATCTCGTACGGGCTCATGGTGGCATCGCCGACGAAGACCAGCTTGTAGTCCGGGCCGTATTTGTGGATGACGTCCAGCACCGGCGTGCGCTCGCGATGGCGGCGCAGATTGTCGCGCCACACGCCCTCGTACACGCAGTTGTGGAAGTAGAAGTACTCGAGGTGCTTGAATTCGCTGCGGCAGGCCGAGAACAGTTCCTCGCAGACCTTGACGTGATCGTCCATCGAGCCGCCCACGTCGAAAAACAGCAGCACCTTCACTGCATTGTGGCGCTCGGGACGCATCAGCAGGTCGAGCCAGCCGGCGTTGCGCGCGGTGGCGGAGATGGTGCCGTCCAGGTCGAGTTCCTCGCTCGCGCCCTCGCGCGCGAAGCGGCGCAGCCTGCGCAGCGCCACCTTGATGTTGCGGGTACCAAGTTCGACGTTGTCGTCGAGGTTGCGGAACTCGCGCTTGTCCCACACCTTCACCGCGGTCCGATTACCGGCCGATTCGCCGCCAACGCGAATGCCTTCGGGATGGGTGCCGCCGTTGCCGAAGGGCGAACTGCCGCCGCTGCCGATCCACTTGCTGCCGCCCTCGTGGCGACTCTTTTGCTCGGCGAGGCGTTTGCGGAATTCGTCCATCAGCTTGTCCCAGCCGAGCTTCTCCAGCTTCGCGCGTTCCTCGGGCGTCAGGTGCTTTCTGGCCATCGCGCGCAACCACTCCTCGGGCAGGTCGACCTCCAGCCCGGGAATTTCGGTGACGCCGCGAAAGTATTCGCCGAAGGCCTGGTCGAAGCGGTCGTAGAAGGTCTCGTCCTTGACCAGACAAGCGCGCGCAAAGAAATAGAATTCTTCGATCGAGTGACCGCACACCCGCTGTTGCAGGCCTTCCAGCAGGGTCAGGAACTCGCGTGTCGACACCGGCAGCTTGCGTGCCTTCAGGTGCAGGAAGAAATCGATCAGCATCGGCGGCGTTCCGTCTTGATCATTCCTGGATGGCCAGCGCCCACGACAGCGCTGCCAGGTGCCGCTCGGAAGCCACGCCGGGTGCCACGCCGCAGCGCGAGGCGGCGCTGGAGATGCGTTCGGCGTTGAGCTGCTCGCAGGCGATGGCAAGCTCCAGCAGCGACGCGTAGGGACCCTCCCCGTGGCGTACCGCAAGGTTGATCTCGGGGGCCAGCGACAGCGGTCCGATCGCCTTTTCCATCGGCACTTCGAGGATCACGTCGATCAGCGACAGCAGACCGGTCAGGAACAGCGCCTCGCGCTCGGCGGGCGACCGGTCCTCACCCAACAGTTCCAACATGCGCGCGCGCACCAGTGCGCTTTCGAGCGCGGCCGAGCTGCGGCCGGACGGTGGATCCATGCTGCACACCAGCAGAATGAGCCAGCGATAGAGCTTGTCGCGGCCGATAACGAGCACCGCGCGCTCGATCGAGGCGACATGTTCCGCCAGACCGTTTGCCGCGGCGTTGATATAGCGCAGCAGGCGCAGCGACAGCGCGGCGTCTTCTTTCAGCAATGCAGCCAGTTCGCTGGTGTCCGCATCGGCCTTGACATGGCCGATCAGCCGTGTGAGGCGCGCGGCACTCGGGCCAAGGTCGCGATCGTCCCAGTTCTCGCGGCTGGTGATGAACGGGCCCTGGAAGAGGCTGGCACCGAGCTTGTAACAGAAACGGAAGTCCTCCAGCCCCGGCAGGTCCCGCACCAGCAGTCGGGCCTGCGGCGCGGCCTCGACCACCTGTGCGGCGAGCTGCAGGCCGCGGCGCGCATCGAGGGCTGGCGCGCGCAGCATGACGAAATCGGCCAGCGGCAGCAGCGGCCGGAATTCGCTCACGACCGCGGGGTCGGGAACGCCGATGCGTACGCCGGTGACGCGCAGGCGATTGACCGTCTCACGCAGGCTGTGGATGTCCGGTGCGCCGGGGTCCGGGTGCGTGCCCAGCACCAGCACCGTCTTGTGCGCCGGCAATGCCGCAAGGCAGGGATGGTCGAGGAAGGAGTCGGGGACGTCGATGAATGCGAAGCGGCGGCCGATCAGCGTCCCGATGTCGGCCCGTACCAGGTTGCGCACCAGGACTTCGGCATACAGATGGTGAACCCGCCGGCTGCTGTGTCGGATGCGGTTGCGCGTGCCTTCCTGCAGCATGAACTGGTAGCCGGCGATGCGCTGGTCGCGGCCGAGTACCGCTTCGCGGCACAGGAAGATCGTGTTGGCGTCGATCTCCACCGGCGTGTCGGGGCTTTCGCTGCGCAGCGGGGCGCTGCGGTTGAGCACCTGGAAACCGGCGGGGTCGGTGTCGCGCGGTGCGGAAGGTGCCTTGGCATGGGCGGCGGTCGCTGGCGCCGCCGACCGCCGGCGGCCGAACAGCCAGTCGAAAAAGGCTCTCAGCATGTCGTCGCTCCGGCCTCAGCGAT
This sequence comes from Betaproteobacteria bacterium, assembly GCA_004295105.1. Taxonomy (GTDB): domain Bacteria; phylum Pseudomonadota; class Gammaproteobacteria; order Burkholderiales; family Rhodocyclaceae; genus Thauera. Next base: position 5,552 of record SHNC01000222.1, read on the forward strand.
TCTGCCGCGCCATCAACACCAGCCGCTCGAACAGGTGCATGTCCTGCTCGTTCTTCAGCAGCGCGCCGTGCAGCGGCGGCACGATCGCCTTGTGGTCGGGCGAGTGCAGGGCCTCGGGCGGGATGTCCTCGGCGACGAGCAGCTTGAGCCAGTCGATGAGTTCGGAAGTGGAGGGCTTCTTCTTCAGGCCCGGGATGTCGCGCAGGCCGAAGAACACCTCGAGCGCTTCGCTCAGCAGCGCCTTGCGGATGCCCGGAAAATGCACGTCGACGATGCGTTGCATCGTGTCGCGGTCCGGGAACTTGATGTAATGGAAGAAGCAGCGGCGCAGGAAGGCGTCGGGCAGCTCCTTCTCGTTGTTGGAGGTGATGAACACGATGGGCCGGTGGCGCGCCTGTATCGTCTGGCGCGTCTCGTACACGTGGAACTCCATGCGGTCGAGTTCGCGAAGCAGGTCGTTGGGGAATTCGATGTCGGCCTTGTCAATCTCGTCGATCAGCACCACGGTCGGTCTGTCGGCCTCGAACGCCTGCCACAGCACACCCTTCACGATGTAGTTGCCGATGTCGCGCACGCGGTCGTCGCCCAGTTGAGAATCGCGCAGACGCGAAACGGCGTCGTATTCGTAGAGACCCTGCTGCGCCTTGGTGGTGGACTTGATGTGCCACTGCAGCAACGGCAGGCCCAGCGATGCGGCAACTTCCTCGGCGAGCATGGTCTTGCCCGTGCCCGGTTCGCCCTTGATCAGCAACGGGCGTTGCAGGCGGATGGCGGCGTTGACGGCCAGCATCAGGTCGGGCGTGGCCACGTAGCTTTGCGAACCTTCGAAACGAAGATCGGACATCGGGGATTCCTCTGATTAATTCCGTGTAATTATAGGTCTAGCGTTACGCGAAAAATGCGTCCGTGCCGCAAGGACGGACAGCCAGCGCACATCGACAACGGCCCCACGTCGGCCACACCACGGAGACCCTACGCAATGACCCGATCACATCTGCTGCTGGCGGCGGTGCTGTCCGCTTTCGTGTCAACTTCGCCCGCTGCACAGGGCAGCGCCGAGGCAGCGAAGACCAAGCTGTCGATGTGCATTGGCTGTCATGGCATTCCCGGTTATCGGACGAGTTACCCGGATGTTTACCCCGTTCCCAAACTCGGCGGCCAGCATCCGGAGTACATCCTCAGCGCGCTGGCGGCTTACAGGAGTGGCGAACGCAGTCATCCGACGATGCGCGGCATCGCCGAGGGGCTGTCGGAGCAGGATATGGCCGATCTGGCCGCCTATTATTCGGCGGGTGCGCAATCTGGCACGACGCCCCCTCCTGCGAACGACAAGGCGCAGCTCTGCGCAGCCTGCCACGGCCCGGACGGCAACAGCCCGACCTCCGCGTTTCCGCGCATTGCCGGCCAGCACCGCGACTACCTCTACCAGGCGCTGCAGGACTACAAGGCCGGCCGGCGCAAGAACCCCATCATGGCGGCGCAGGTCGAGAGCCTGAGCAAGCAGGACATGGAGGCGCTGGCCGCGTGGTTCTCGTCGCAGTCGGGGCTGTACGTCAAGCGCTAGCGGGTCCGGGCGCCGTAAGGGGCCGGCGATGTGCCGGCCTCAGATGGCGTCCGTCTTCTCGTGCAGCCGGCCGAATGCCTGCTCGAGGTCGGCGATCAGGTCGGCCGCTTCCTCCAGCCCGATATGAAAGCGCACCGCCGGACCGCCCAGATCCAGCGCTGAGGCGGTGCGCGTGATGCTGCCATAGGTGGGCAGCGCCAGGCTTTCGTATCCACCCCATGACGCGCCGATGCCGAACAGGCGCAGCGCGTCGACCATCGCGTCGATGCGCGCCTCGCCGAAGTCGGGCCGGAAGACCACCCCGAACAGGCTGCACGCGCCGCTGAAGTCGCGTTTCCAGAGGTGGTGGCCCGGCGCACCGGGCAGGGCGGGGTGCAGCACGCGAAGGACTTCCGGCCGGGCGGCGAACCAGCGCGCCACCGCCAGGCCGGAGGCCATCTGGTGCTGCAGGCGCACGTTGAGTGTGCGCAGGCCGCGCAGGGTGAGCCAGCAGTCGTCCGGGCTCGCATACTGGCCATAGAGCAGGGCGGTCTGGCGCACCGCGCGCCAGTCTTCGTCGGTGCGGGTGGTCAGGCTGCCGAGCAGCACGTCGGCATGGCCGCCGGCGTACTTGGTGAGGGCCTGGATCGACACGTCCACACCGTGGGCGAAGGGCTGGAAGAAGTGCAGACCCCAGGTGTTGTCCATCAGCACCTTGATGCCACGCTGACGCGCGACCCTGGCGAGGGCGGGCACGTCCTGCATCTCGAAGGTGTGCGAGCCCGGGCTTTCGAGGTAGAGCACGCGGGTGTTCGGCCGCATCAGCGCGTCAAGTTCTGCCGGTGTCAGATCGGGACGGTAGTAGCTCACCTCGACCGCCATGCGCGGGGTGAGCACGCCGTCACAGAAGCTGCGCACCGGGCCATAGACGCTGTCGGGAATCAGGCAGTGTTCGCCGTGGCACAGATACGCGAGCAGGCCGATGCAGTTGGCGGCGAGGCCGGAGGACACGATCTGGCAGCGCGTGCCGCCCTCGATGTCGGCGATCAGGTTTTCGAGCGCGTGATGCGTCTCGTTGCCGTGCAGTCCGTAGCTCAGATACTGGTCGTAGCGGTGCTTCCAGCCCTCCTTTCGCGCGGCGGTCGAGGGCACGAGCACGGTGGAGCCGCGATGCAGTGGCGGATTCACGAAGCCGTGCGTGCGTGTGCCAGGGCGGCCGAGGTGGGACAGGCGGGTGGCGAAGTGGTCGTCGTGTTGGTCGGACATGGGTACCGGGGCAAGTGGCATGGCTTTGCAGGGGGGCGGGGTGCTAACCTGCGAGCGCAGCGAGCGCGTTCCGCAGCCCACGGAACGAACACCCGGCGCGGCTGGCGGTTAGCACCTCGAACAACCTTCCGCCAGGCCCCCTAGATCGTCGCCAAGCCCTTATCGTCGAAGAAACCCTCGAACAGAATCGAGCTCAGGTAGCGCTCGCCCGAGTCCGGCAGGATTACGACGATGGTCTTGCCGGCGTTGGCCGGATCCCTTGCCAGTCGTGCGGCCACGGCCGTTGCCGCACCGCAGGAGATACCGGACAGGATGCCCTCTTCGCGCGCCAGGCGCCGCGCATAATCCACCGCCTCTTCGTTGCTGACCGTCTCGACCTGGTCGATCAGCGACAGATCGAGCACATCGGGAATGAAGCCCGCGCCGATGCCCTGAATCTTGTGCGGAGACGGCTTGAGCTCCTGGCCGGCGAGCTTCTGCGTGATCACCGGGCTGGCCGAAGGCTCGACCGCGACCGAGCGGATCGCCTTGCCCTGCGTGCCCTTGATGTAGCGCGAGATGCCGGTGATGGTGCCACCGGTGCCCACGCCCGACACCAGGATGTCGATCGCACCGCCGGTGTCCTGCCAGATCTCCGGGCCGGTGGTGGTTTCGTGGATCGCGGGGTTGGCCGGGTTCTTGAACTGCTGCAGCAGGACATACCTGCCCGGATCGGAGGCGACGATCTCCTCGGCCTTGGCGATGGCACCCGGCATGCCGCGCGGGCCTTCCGTCAGCACCAGCTTGGCGCCATAGGCCACGAGCAGCTTGCGGCGCTCGATGCTCATCGTTTCCGGCATCGTCAGCGTCAGCGGGATGCCGCGCGCGGCGGCGACGAAGGCCAGTGCGATGCCGGTGTTGCCGCTGGTGGGCTCGACCAGTTCCTTGCCCGGCCCGAGCAGCCCGCGCTTCTCGGCGTCCCAGATCATCGCGGCGCCGATACGGCACTTGACCGAGTACGCCGGATTGCGGCCTTCAATTTTCGCCAGCACGGTGGCCCTGGCGCCGTCGATGACCCGATTCAGCCGGACGAGCGGCGTGCGACCGATCGAATCCGCGTTGTCTGCATACCAGTTCGACATGTTCGCTTTCCTCTTCCTCTTTGGTCTGTCTGGGGGCGGTGCGGGGTGGCCGCCGACGGCGCGGACTGCCGCCGTGGTACCGCTGGCGATCATACCGCCACTTCCAGATTAGCCCAGCTTCGGGAGTGCTTCAGGTCGTGGGCCGGGCGGATTCAGGCCGTAAGGGCGTGTTCCGCGACAGCGTGGCGCACCGGCGCCTCGGTGCCGTCGCAGAAGTACTTCAGCTCGCCCGGCGCGAACGCCACCCATTCCTCACCGGTGGTGAGCGGCTTGGTCGCGATGACCGTCATGCGGTCGTCGATGTGGTTGCGACGGCTGAAATCGACGCTGAGGTCGTGATCGACCAGGCGCACGGACTGGAAGGGATAGGCCCGGCGGACGCGGTGCAACTGCGTCGAACAGTGCGCGAACAGGCCGTTGCCGTCGGACAGCAGGAAATTGAAGGGGCCGAAGGCGGAGATCTCTTCACACAGCTCGGCCACGGTCGCAAGCAAGGCTTTGGCCGTCGGGCGCCTGGGGCCGCAGCGGCGGCGCAGTTCCTGCAACAGGTAGCAGAAGGCGTGCTCGCTGTCGGTGGTGCCGACCGGCGTGTAGCTGCCATCGAGCGGCAGCGCATGATTCTTGAGATCGCCGTTGTGCGCGAAAACCCAGTTGCGTCCCCACAGGCTGCGGCTGAACGGGTGGCAGTTCGACAGATCGACCGCCCCCTGGGTCGCCTTGCGGATGTGCACGATGAGATTGCGCGACTTGACCGGGTCTCGCCGCAACCGTTCCGCGAGCGGCGACGAACAGGATGGGCGATCATCACGCAGCACACGGCATGCGTCGTCGTCGAAGTAGGCAATGCCCCAGCCGTCACGATGCTCGTCGGTCTGGCCGCCGCGGCGTACGAAGCCCTCGAGCGAGAACTCGAGGCTCGCAGGCTTGTTGCAGTTCATGCCGAGCAGTTGGCACATGGTGGCGACGGGCGATTGTGCAGTGCGGTATGCACATCATCGCGTCGGCCTGCCGAGCGGACAATGAACTAGTTCCGTTTTCGCGTGCAGAAACGACAAAACTGTCACACGCGCGCAACACTGAGGGTGTTCGCCAGGGCTACTGTGTGAATCGGCGTCGAGGCCATCGGGATGTCCGAGACCGAATTCGATTGCTCTGCGGTTCGCCGTCGCCGCGTGTCACTCGAGCCAAGACGGTACTACTCGGCTCCGATCCGCCGACGCAGGCTGCTGACATAGGCGGCACCATCGGGCGGTGTGCCGTTGCGCTGCGCGTCGAAGAGCATCTCGCCCAGCGCCTCGAGCGCGTCGTGCATCGCGTCGTGGCGGTCGCCGCGGCGTCGGCAGGCGGCGTCGAATGCGGCGCGGATGCCGGGCGGCTGGTCGATCGTCAACTGCTCCTCGATCGCCAGGTGCAGCGACAGGTGCAGGAAGGGATTGATCTGGCCGGCCTCGGGCGGGAAGTCGCGGTCGACCGATTCCGGATCCTCGATCACGGCATGGTACTCGGGGTGCATCGTCAGGATGTCGGCGGCGACCGACTCCATCGGCGTCAGCACTTCCTTGTCGCGGTATTTGCGCCAGGTCTCGATGAAGAAGTTGCGTACCTGGTCACGGCTGGGGTTGAACATGTCGTGGTCTCTCGTCGGTTTGCAGCAGTCAGGCCGGCGCCCGCGGCGTTGTCGTGCGGTGATCCGGCATCAGCTCGTCTTGTCGCGATACAGGCAGAGGTCGCGAACGCAGCATTCTCCGCATTTCGGCTTGCGTGCGGTGCACACGTAGCGACCGTGCAGGATCAGCCAGTGGTGGGCGTCGAGCAGATAGTCCTTCGGCACGCGCCGCAGCAGCGCCCTCTCCACGTCCACGACGTCCTTGCCCGGGGCCAGCCCGGTGCGGTTGGCGAGGCGGAAGATGTGGGTGTCCACTGCCATTGCCGGCTGACGGAAGATCGTGTTCAGCACGACATTGGCCGTCTTGCGGCCGACGCCCGGGAGCGCTTCGAGCGCGCTGCGCACGGCCGGAACTTCACCACCATGGCGCTCCAGCAGCAGGCGCGACAGCGCCACCGTGTTCTTCGCCTTGTTACGGAACAGCCCGATGGTCTTGATGTGATCGGCAACACCATCCTCGCCGAGCGACACCATCGCTTCCGGGGTCGGCGCGATTGCAAAGAGCTTGCGCGTGGCGAGGTTCACGCTGCGGTCGGTGGCCTGCGCCGACAGCACGACCGCCACCAGCAACTGGTAGGGCGAGGCGTACTCGAGTTCGGTCTTCGGCTCGGGGTTGGCGTCGTGCAGCCGGCGGAAGAACTCGCGGATCGCCTCGCGCTTCATGCTTGCCATCGTCAGCCGGCGACGCCTTCCGCAGCCTCGCCGGGGGTGGTGGACACCGGACCGGGCGCTTGCGGGCGGCGGCGCGCACTGGCGTCGAGGCGAGCCTTGAGGGCGTTGTAGGCGGCGATCAGGCAGCCCAGCGCGAAGAACGCCCCGGGCGGCAGCACCGCGAGCAGGAAACCGGGATAGTCGTCGCCGAACACGACGATCGCCGACGTGCCTGGAATGATCATGTCGATGCCGGAGAACAGCGTTCCACTGCCCACCAGTTCGCGCACGCCGCCCAGCAGTGCCAGCACCCAGACCAGGCCCAGGCCCATCATGACGCCGTCCACCGTGGACGCGATGGGGTCGTTCTTGGCGGCGTATGCCTCGACGCGGGCCAGCACGATGCAGTTGGTGACGATGAGCGGGATGAAGATGCCGAGCACCAGGTACAGGCTATGCAGGTAGGCATTGAACAGCAGATCGATCACCGTCACCAGCGCGGCGATGATCAGGATGAACACCGGGATGCGGATCTCGTAGGGAATGAAGTTGCGCAGGCTCGCCACGACCAGGTTGGAAAGCGCCATGGCGATCACCGTTGCAAGGCCGAGGCTGGTGGCGTTGACCATGCTGGTGCTGACGGCGAGGATGGGGCACAGACCGAGCAACTGCCCCAGGCCGGTGTTCTGCTTCCACAGTCCGTTATGTGCGATCTCGCGGAATTGCTGTGCGTTGATCATGGCTGGTTTCCTTGCAGCGTGCTTCCGGATGTGGCCGCGAACAACGCGTCGCGCCGCTCCATGGCAAAGGCGACGGTACGGCCGACGATGCGTGCGACCGCGCGCGCGCTGATGGTCGCGCCGGTGTGGTAGTCGAACACGCCGCCGTCCTTTTTCACGGTCCACTGCGCGGTGTCGACATCGCGCCAGGAAACGCCGGCGAACTGGCCGATCCAGGGCGATGCCTTGTTGCGGTCCTTCTTCGGGTCGATGTAATCGCCCAGGCCAGGCGTTTCCTTGTGCGACACGACGCGTACGCCCGATAACATGCCGTCGGCACCGACGGCGACGACGACGCCGATGCGCCCGGCGTAGCCGTCGGTAGCGGCGGCCTCGAGCACGAGGGCGGCCGGGGTGCCGCCCCTGCGCGCGCGCCATACGCGCCCGCCCTCGTCGACACCGATCGCCGCGGTCGGACCCAGATGCACGACGTCCTCGAGCAGCGCATTGTCGTAGCTGCCCGGCGGCAGCACTTCGTCGATCAGGCGCATCTGCGCTTCCTGCAGCGAGGCCTGGATGGCCGGCCGCGTCGCCTCGTAGGACGAAGCCATCAGCGCTGTAAACACCACGGTGAAGCCGAGCATGATCGCCGCGGTGCGCAGCGACGTGCGGGCAGCCGAATAACGCCCGCTCATGAGCGCTCTCCGCGATGGCCGAAGACCGGGGGCTGCGTCTTCATGTCGATCAGCGGCACACAGATGTTCATCAGCAGCACGCCGAAAGCGATTCCGTCGGGGTAGGCGCCGAAACTGCGGATGAGCCAGGCGATGAGGGCGATGCCGGCAGCGAAGATCAGCTTGCCGCGCGGCGTCGTCGCACCCGAGACGGGATCGGTGACGATGAAGAACGCGGCCAGCATCGCACCTCCACTGGCGAGCTGGAACAGCGGTGATGCGTGGTGCGCTGCGTCGGCGAGCCAGAACACGCCAGAGACGACGGCCAGCGCGGCGATGAAGGCCGTGGGCATGTGCCAGGTGACGGTGCGGGTTACGAGCAGGATCAGGCCGCCCACCGCGTAGCCGGCAGCGACCCATTCCCAGCCCTTGCCACCTGCCAGGCCGAAGGCGCTGCCCTGCGCCAGCAGCGCGTCGACGCTGCCACCGCCGCGCAGGCCGGTGCGCAACGAGTCGAGTGCGGTGGCGGCGGTCATGCCGTCGAGTTCGCGGGCTCCGCCGAGGATGAGATCGAACTGGGAGTCGAAGTTGAGCTGGCCGGCACCCGGCCACTGCGACATCAGCGCCGGAAAGGCCACGATCAGCGCGCAGAAGGCCACCATCGCCGGATTGAAGGGGTTCTGGCCGAGTCCGCCATAGAGGTGCTTCACCCCGCCGATGGCGATGAGCACACCCAGCAGCGTGATCCACCACGGCACCACCGGCGGGATGCTCAGCACCAGTAGCCAGGCGGTGACCACTGCGGACAGATCGGTGATCGCGAGCGCGATCGGCCGCTTGCGCAACTGCATGACCACGGCCTCGACCGCGATCGCCGCCATGCTGGCCAGGGCGAGATTGACCAGGATGCCGGCGCCGAACTGCCAGACATAGGCGGCAATGCCCGGTACCAGTGCCAGCAGCACGGTGCACATCACGCGTTGAACGCTGGCCGGCTTGCGGATGTAGGGGGAGTGGATCATCGGGGCGGGGTCAGGGGTTGATATCGGGCGCGGAGGCAGCGGACTGCGCGCCGGACGTTGCGGCCGGCACGGTGCCGGCCGCGCGCCGCCGGGCTTCGATTTCGTCGATTTCGGCCTGGGTCTCGGCACTCAGGTTGTCGACGTTCCTCGGTTGCGCTGCGGCCTTCTGCGCCTGCGCGCGCGCCAGCGCCGCGGCGATCAGTGCCTTCTTCGGGTCTTCCGCAGCGGCAGCGCCCGCGGCAGGCGCCGTGTCCGTCACCGCAGCATCGGCGGGGTCGTCGCTCGCCAGCTTGGCGCGCGTCTCGGCCGCTTTGGCGGCGAGCTTGGCCGCCTTTTCCTCCTTCTCGCGCTCCTGGCGGAAGTTGCGGAACTCGAAGCGCACGCGCGCCTGGTCGGCAGCGGTCTTGTCGCGCTCGCGCGCCCAGATCTCGCTCTTAGCGAAGCGGTAGTAGTCAACCAGCGGGATGTGTGAGGGACACACGTAGGAGCAGCAGCCGCACTCGATGCAGTCGAACAGGTGGTATTCCTGCGCCTTGCCGAAGTTCCGGGCACGGCTGAACCAGTACAGCTCGAAGGGCTGCAGTTCGGCCGGGCAATGGCGGGCGCACTCGCCGCAACGGATGCAGGGCTGCTCCGGCGGCGGCGGCGGGAACATCGCGGGCGATGCGGAGATGATGCAGTTGCTGCCCTTGACCACCGGCACGTCGAGGCGCGGCAGTGCAAAGCCCATCATCGGACCACCCATCAGGTAGCGGTCGGTGTCCGCCCGCGGGCCGGCGAGCCGCAACAGTTCGTCGATCGGCGTGCCGACGAGCACTTCCCAGTTGCCGGGCTGCTCGACATTGCCGGTGAGCGTGATGATGCGCGAGATCAGGGGTTCCCCATGCACGATGGCGCGAAACACCGCATGTGCGGTGCCGACGTTGAAGCACTGTACGCCGTAGTCCGCGCCGAGCTTGCCGTAGGGGATCTCGATGCCCGTCAATACGCGGATGAGCTGCTTTTCGCCGCCGGCGGGATAGAGTGCCGGCACCGGCACCACGCTCGCGCCCGTCGTCGTGCCCACCGCGGCGCGCATGGCGCCGATCGCCTCCGGTTTATTGTCCTCGACGCCGATGACGAGCTCTCGGGCACCGATCAGCTCGCGCAGGATCAACGCGCCGGCGAGGACGTCCGCAGCACGCTCGCGCATCAGGCGGTCGTCGCAGGTGATCCAGGGCTCGCACTCGGCGCCGTTCAGCACCAGGGTATCGATCCCTGCGCCCTTGCCGAGCTTGACGTGGGCGGGAAAGGTGGCGCCGCCCAGACCGACGATCCCGCACGCGCGCAGCCACGCGAGGGCCTCCTCGCGCGAGCGGCCGCGGTAATCGAAGGGGGCATGGTCGATCCAGCAGTCCTCGCCGTCGGGCTCGATCACCACACAACGGGTTTCAAGACCGGATGGGTGGGCCATCGTGTAGCGGCCGAAGTCCACCACGGTGCCGGACGTCGGCGCATGCACCGCCGTGCCGAGGAAACCGTCGGGCTCGCCGATGCGCTGGCCCTTGAGGACCTTCTGTCCGGGTTGCACGATGCAGCGAGCGGTGGCGCGGGTGCTCTGGCGCAGCGGCACCACCAGCCGGCGGGGCAGCGGCGCCGAGCGGATGGCGGCGGACGCCGATTCATTCTTGTGTGCGTCGGGCTTGATGCCGCCGCGAAAGCCGAACAGGCGCCCGATCATGCTGCTTTCCTGATTTCGATCACCGGGTACTTCCATTTCCAGGTCTGGACCGTCTCGGCGACCGGCACGATGCTGATGCAGTCGACGGGACACGGCGCCACGCACAGCTCGCAGCCGGTGCACAGCGGTTCGACCACCGTGTGCATCTGCTTGGCCGCACCGACGATGGCATCTACCGGACAGGCCTGGATGCACAGCGTGCAGCCGATGCAGGTCTGCTCGTCGATCACCGCGACCGATTTCGGCTTCTCGACACCGTGCTCTTCGGACAGGGGCTTGAACTCGCGTCCGAGCAGGTCCGCCAGCTTGCGGATGCCTTCCTCGCCACCGGGCGGACACTGGTTGATCTCGGCCTCGCCCTGCGCGATTGCCTCGGCATAAGGCTTGCAGCCGGGGTAGCCGCACTGGCCGCATTGGGTCTGCGGCAGGATGGCATCGATCTTCTCGACCAGCGGGTCGCCCTCTACCTTGAAGCGGATGGCGGCATAGCCCAAGGCCGCGCCGAGCACGATGGCGATGCCGGTCATGACGAGAAGGGCAGAAAGCATGCGGGTGACTCTTGTTGTTTTGGCCTCGGCGCGTCGCGCGGCGGGCGCGGTGTCGTCAGTGGAAACGGTCCAGCCCGGCAAAGCCCATGAAGGCCAGGCTCATGAAGCCGGCAGTGATCATCGCGATCGCGGTGCCCTTGAACGGGGCGGGCACGTCGGCGCCGTCGAGCCGCTCGCGGATCCCGGCGAACAGTACCAGCGCAAGCGTGAAGCCAACGGACGAGCCGAAGCCGAAAAGCAGCGATTCGAGCAGGTTGTGCCTGAGCCCGACGTTGAGCAGCGGGACGCCAAGCACCGCGCAGTTGGTGGTGATCAGTGGCAGATAGATTCCCAGGACCTGGTGCAGCACGGGGCTCGTTTTCTGGATCACGAGCTCGGTAAGTTGCACGATGGCTGCGATCACGACGATGAACGACAGCGTGCGCAAGTAGCCGAGGTCGAACGGTTGCAGCAGGTAGTGATCAATCAGATAGCTGCTGCCGGATGCCGCAGTCAGCACGAAAGTAGTGGCTGCGCCCATGCCGATCGCGGTGTCGAGCTTCTTCGACACGCCCATGAACGGGCACAGGCCGAGGATGCGCACAAAAACGACGTTGTTCACGAGAACCGCGCCGAGCACGACAAAAAGGTAACTGCTCATGATCCGAAAACCGGAAATAACGCTTGGATTATCCGCTTCCGGACAGGGGGGCTCAACCCTGATCGCGGCGCAGGTTCAGGGGCGCAGGCCGGGTGTCGGCGGGGTGCCGATCACCAGATTGTGGAAAGGCCATTCCCCCTTGCGGCGGTCGTCGAAGAAGTGTTTCAGGGTGAGGGCGATGGTACGAAAGGCGATCTGGTCCCACGGAATATCCTTCTCTTCGAACAGTGCGACCTCCAGCGATTCCTGACCGGGGCGGAAGTCGAGATCGAGCAGCCGCGCGCGGTAGATGATATGAACCTGGCTGATGTGGGGCACGTCGATGAGCGTGTACATCGCACCCAGTTCGATGCGTGCGCAGGCCTCTTCCCAGGTTTCGCGTGCGGCTGCCTGGGCGGTGCTTTCCTCGTTCTCCATGAAGCCGGCCGGCAGTGTCCAGGTGCCGTAGCGCGGCTCGATCGCGCGCCGGCACAGCAGGATGCGGTCACCCCATTCGGCCAGCGCACCCACCACCAGCTTGGGATTCTGGTAGTGGATTGCTCCGCAATGATCGCAGACGTGCCGCGGCAACGCATCGCCATGTGGAATGCGGAAGTCGACCTGCGCGCCGCAGCTTGAACAGAACTTCATCGGAAAAGGCGGGAGGGGGCGGGACATCATTTTAGCCGGGATCGTCGGCCGCTGGCAGGAAGCGGGCGCGCGGACTAAAGTGCGAAGCCTCGCGTCCGTATACTCGACTTGTGCATCGTGCGGATTTCCGCCGCCAGCCCATCCGAGCCAATCCTGCCGCGAACACCGCGCCATGCTGAACACCATCGATATCAAGCGCTTCGAGCAGTTGAAGGGCACAGGCGAGCTTCCATCCCCGCGCGGCGTGGCGCTGGCGATCATCCGCCTGACGCAGGCCGAGGATGTGTCGATGGCGGAGCTGACGCGGGTGATCAAGGGTGACCCGGCCTTCGTCGGGCGGCTGATCAAGGCGGCGAACGGGATCGTCGGCAACGAACGGCGTGCGATCGTGTCGGTGCAGGAAGCCCTGATGCTGCTCGGCCTGCCCGCGGTGCGCACGATGGCGCTCGGTTTCTCGCTGCTGTCGAATTACCGCAAGGGCGCCTGTGCCGCATTCGACTACACGCGGTATTGGTCGTCGTCGCTGTTGATGGCCCTCGCCATGCAGGGGCTGGCGCGCCATGCGCGCGCGATCGGCGCGGACGAAGCCTTCAGCGTGGGGCTGCTCGCCCGCATCGGTGAGCTCGCGCTGGCAACCCTTTACCCGGCGGAATTCTCCCGCATCCTTGGCGTGGTTGGGCGTTCGCCCGGTGTGCGGCTGGTCGATCTCGAGCAGGACGCGTTCGCGCTCGATCATCGTTCGCTCGGCGAGGCCATGCTGGCCGACTGGGGCTTGCCCGGCATCATCACGCGGGCGGTGCGTCGGTTCGAGCAGCCGGAGCCGGCGGGCGTCGGCGAAAACGGCCGCGAGCACGCGCTCGTGCAATCGCTCGTGCTGTCGCGCGCGGTGGCGCAGCTCTGCCTGGCCGACGACAGCGAGCACGCGGCGCTGATGCCGGCGATGTTGCGCCTGGCCGCGCGGCTGGGCGTGGCGCGCGAGCATTTCGTCGCGGTCTGCCAACGGGTGGCGGCCGACTGGGCGGAGTGGGGGAAGCTGTTGCAGATCGAAACCCGCGCCGCGCCGCGATTCGAGGCGCTGGCCCAGATTGGCAAGCTTGGCGACACCTTGGTGCAGGACGTCGGCGTGGAACCTGCGTCCGCCATGGAGCCGGCGGCGCGGGCGCCTGTGGAGGAGACCGCCAGCGAGGCAGCAGTCGGCCTGCGCGTGCTGGTGGTCGCCGACGGGGCGGAGCGGCGGCATCTGCGTGCGCTGCTCGAACGGGAGCAGTTCGCGGTTTTCGAGGCGGACAGCGGGCGCCAGGGTATCGAGGCGGCGGTGGATGTGCAGCCGCACATGATGCTGCTCGACTGGCAGCTCCAGGATTCCGCCGGACTAGACGTGATCCGTGCGCTGCGCCGGACGCGCCTCGGGCGGGCGATCCAGATGCTGCTGTTGATTCCGTCGGAGGACGAGGCCCTTCTGGCGGAGGTGCTCAAAGCCGGCGCAGACGATTTCGTCGCCAAGCCGTTCAACTCGGTCTTACTCACATCGCGGCTGCGTGCGGCTCGCCGCATGGTCGGAATGCAACTGGAACTCGAACACGAGCGCGAGGAAATCCGGCGCTTCGCCGCCGAGTTGGCCATCAGCAATCGGCGGCTGGAAGAAGTGGCGATGACCGACGCGCTGACGCGGTTCCCCAACCGGCGCTACGCGCTCGACCGCTTGCAGCAGGAATGGATCGCGGCGACGCGCAACCTACGCCCGCTTTCGGCGATGATCATCGATCTCGACGGGTTGAAGCTGATCAACGATACCTACGGTCACGACGTCGGCGACATGGTGCTGCGGCAGGCGGCTGATGCATTGCGCGGGGTGCTCAGAGCCCAGGACGTGATCTGCCGAACCGGTGGCGACGAGTTTCTGGTGATCTGCCCCGATACCGAACTGATCGCGGCGCTGCGCTGCGCGGAGCGCCTGCGGGCGGCGGTCGAGGCCCTCGAGGTCGAGACCGGTGGTCCGCGGGTCAGGCTGACGGTAAGCATCGGCGTCGCCGTGCGGGACAGTCGCATGAGCCAGCTCGATGCGCTGATCAAGTGCGCGGACCGGGGCGCCTATCTCTCCAAGCAGCGCGGTCGCAATCGTGTATCCGCGATGCAGCGCGAGCCTGGCTCGCTCTGAGCGGTCGTGGCCCTTCCCTGCTGCGCCTTGTTGTTTCCTTGCGACGCGTGTCGCGGGCAAGTGACTTTGTAACTTGCTGCAAGCTAGAAATTACTTTAACTTGCACGACGTTGATCCCTGAGTGGGAGCAAAATTCATGAGCCGCCCCGATTTCCAGGTCGAGATACGAGAACTCAATCTTGCCTACCTGATGCTCGCGCAGCAGATGTTGCGCAGCGACCGCGCCACCGCGCTGTACAGGCTGGGCATCGGCGACCGGTTCGCCGACCTGATCTGTGGCCTGTCTGCCGCGAAGCTGGTGAAGCTGGCCAGCAACCAGATGCTGATGCCCTGCTTCCGTTTCGACGATGCGGAGCTGGCCCGGCTGATGAGCGGCGAAGGGCGGGATGCCGCCAGCGCCAGTCTCCATGCCGCGATCATCGCGGCCGGCAAGGCGGCGGAAGAGGCGGCCTGAGGAGCCCGAGATGAAGAACAAGCGTGTCATCGACGAGGCGGAAGACATCCGCCGCGCGGTCGAGATGGTGCAACTGGGCGCCCGCATGCAGATGCTGGAGGTCGAGACCCGGCTCAGCCGCGAGAAGCTGCTCAAGATCTACAAGGAAGTGCGCGGCGCATCACCGCCGAAGGGCATGCTGCCGTTCTCGACCGACTGGTTCATGACCTGGCAACCGAACGTCCATTCGTCCCTGTTCATGGGCCTGCACCGCTTTTACGGGCAGCGCGCGGGCGTCGCGGGCCTGGACGCCATCATCAAGGCCTACCACCTTTACCTCGACCACATCGAGGGCGAGGCGATGGAGCCCATCCTGAGCCTGACGCGGGCCTGGACCCTGGTTCGCTTCTTCGACGCTGATCTTCTGCAACTGGCCCGATGCACCGGCTGCGGCGGACACTATGTGACGCACGCCTACGATCCGACGCACGCCTACGTGTGTGGCCTGTGCAACATGCCGTCGCGTGCCGGAAAGTCGCGCCGCCCGGTGTCGAAACGGGTATCTGCCGCTGCTGTCGGCTGATCACGGCATATACGCGATCTCGATGGGCTGCCTGCGTCGCGGGCAGCCCATCGCTTTTTGGTGCCGGCGGTGCTGCGTTCGGGCAGGCCCGGCGTTCAAGTTTCCGGCGGGCGCGACGTTAAATGGCTGCGACCTCCCCGTGCCGGGGAGCGGACTTCGGTGGAGTGAGCGGTGTTCCTGATCATTGGCTACGTCATCATCCTGGCGGCTTCGGTGGGTACCTACGCCGTGCATGGCAGCCTCGGCGCGCTGTGGGTGCCGCTGGAGTACCTCGCCATCTTCGGCCTGATGGTCGGCGGCTTCGTCGCGAGCAATGGTCCGAAGGCGATGAAGGCGACCGTCGGGGCGCTGCCAATGGCGCTGAAGGGCTCGCCCTACAACAAGGCGCTTTACGTCGATCTGCTGGCGATGCTGTTCGAGATCCTCGCCAAGGTCCGCAAGGAAGGCCTGATGTCGATCGAGAACGACATCGAGAACCCGGATTCGAGCCCGATCTTCTCAAAGTATCCCAATGTCACTTCGGATCACCATGTCGTCGAGTTCCTGACCGATTATCTGCGCATGATGGTGGGCGGCAACTTGAACGCCTTCGAGATCGAGAACCTGATGGACATTGAGATCGAGACGCACCACCAGGAGGCGCACACTGCGCCGCATCTGGTGTCGAAGCTGGCCGATTCGGTGCCGGCCTTCGGTATCGTGGTGGCGGTGATGGGCGTGGTGAACGTGATGGGCTCGGTCGGACAGCCGCCGGCCGTGCTCGGGAAGATGATCGGCGGCGCGCTGGTCGGCACTTTCCTCGGCATTCTGCTCGCCTATGGTTTCGTGAGTCCGGTCGCCAGCCAGCTCGAACAGCGGGTGGAAGAGGGCGGCAAGATCTACCAGTGCATGAAGGTGGTGCTGCTGGCCAGCATGAACGGCTACGCGCCGCAGGTAGCGGTGGAGTTCGGGCGCAAGGTGCTGTATTCCACCGAACGGCCCGGCTTCGCCGAACTCGAGCAGGAAATCAAGAACCGCAGGGGCTGAGGATGAGCTCCGGGTTCTCCCCCTGCGTCGCGTGGCTTGCCGCCAGCCCCTTTCATGAGCAGCCGGCTGGGCCGGCTGCGATGCCCGGGGACGCGCGATGAGCGACGACACCCAGCAGCCCATCGTCGTCAAGCGCATCAAGAAGGGCGGCGGCGGACACCACGGCGGTGCGTGGAAGATTGCCTACGCCGACTTCGTCACCGCGATGATGGCGTTCTTCCTGCTGATGTGGCTGTTGGGCTCCACCGCACAAGGCGATCTCGAAGGCATCGCCGACTACTTCCAGAATCCGCTCAAGGTGGCGATGCAGGGTGGCGAGGGGTCGGGCGACAGCTCGAGCATCATCAAGGGCGGCGGCGAGGATCTGAGCCGGTCGGTGGGCCAGGTGCGGCGTGGCGACAAGGAGTCGACCCGTGCGATCAATCTCGAGGCCGCCACCAGCCATGTGCAGCAGAATGCTGCCGGGAATGCCCAGGGCAGCGGTGAAGAGGGCGAAAAGCGGCGTGAGCGGGCGAAGCTCATCGACCTGCAGGGGCGGATCGAGGCCCTGATCGAGGCCAGTTCGACACTGCGCCAGTTCAAGAACCAGATCCTGATGGACATCGTGAACGAGGGGCTGCGCATTCAGCTCGTCGATGAACAGAACCGGCCGATGTTCCTGTCGGCGAGCGCCGAGCTGCGACCATACACGCGGGATCTGCTGCGGGCGATCGGTCATGCGCTCAACGACGTCGAGAACCGCGTCAGCCTGTCGGGCCACACCGATTCGAGCCAGTATGCGGGCGGCGAACGCGGCTTCTCGAACTGGGAGCTGTCGGCCAACCGCGCCAACGCATCGCGCCGCGAGCTGGTCGCTGGAGGGCTCGAGGCGGGCAAGGTGGTGCGCGTCGTCGGCCTGGCGGACACCATGCACCTGAACCGCAGCGATCCGCTCGATCCCGTCAATCGGCGCATCAGCATCATCGTCCTCAACAAGCGCGCCGAGGAGGCGCTGCGCACCGAGGGGGCCAGGACGGAGGCGCCGCCCCCCGCCGCCCGGCCGGCGATGTGATGCGCTCGCCGAACCACGCGCTCCCGGGCGCGGACCGCCGACTCAAGTCGGCGAGCGATCGGCCGATAAACAAGGGGTCTCCGTCAGGCATTCGCATTGGCGGCGCGAAGGCGGAATAAGGCAATGTCCGATCTATTGAAGAACATCGATGCTCGCACGCGGCTTGCGGGCACCAACAAGCTGGAAATCCTGCTGTTCACCCTGGGTGTGGACGAACGCACCGGCCGGCGCGAGACCTTCGGCATCAACGTCTTCAAGGTCCGCGAGGTGATGCGCACGCCGACGATCACGGCCGCCCCCGAGATGCCCGCCGCAGTGCAGGGCATGGTCAGCCTGCGCGGGGAACTGGTGCCGGTGGTGGATCTGGCGAGCTACGTGGGCATCGGTGGCGACTGCGCGCGCGACATCATGATCGTCACCGAATACAACGGCCACACGCAGGGTTTCCTGGTCGAGAACGTGGACACCATCCTGCGCCTGGACTGGTCGCAGATGCGCGTGCCGCCGGGCATGCTGGTGGCCAAGATGGGCGGGCTGGTGACGGCGGTCACGGAGCTGGCCGACAACCGGCTGGTGATGATGCTCGACGTCGAGCGCGTATTGTCGGAAACCACGCATTACGACGACGACCTGGTCTTCCGCGAGATTTCGCGTTTGCCGGGCGCCGACGCCCATACCGTCTATTTTGCCGATGACTCCTCGGTGGCGCGCCGGCAGATCTCGCAGACACTCGATGCGATGGGCGTTCGCCACGTCGGTTCGGTGAATGGACGGCAGGCATGGGAAGAGCTCAGGAAGGTCGCCACCCACGCACACAACCATGGCCGCTCGACCAGGGACTTCGTCAGCCTGGTGCTGACCGATGTCGAGATGCCGGAAATGGATGGCTACATCCTCACCAAGCACATCAAGTCCGACCGGCGTTTCGACGGCGTCCCGGTGATCATGCATTCATCGCTGTCGGGCATGTCGAACCAGCAGCTTGGCCGCTCGGTGGGTGTCGACGAATACGTCTCGAAGTTCGAACCGCAGCGGCTCGCGCAGACGATCGGCCGTCTGCTGGCTGCCGGCGATGCGGATCGAGGCGAGACTTGAGGCACACATCATGCTGAATTCAGACGTACCGAACAGCGAACTGTTCGATTCGGTCGATGGCCGGACGCGGCTCGCCGGTTCCAACCGCATGGAGTTGCTGCTGTTCTCGCTCGGCACCGACGAGTGTTTCGGCATCAACGTGTTCAAGGTGCGCGAGGTGTCGCGCACACCCTTCATCACGCGCACGCCCAACATGCCGCACGGCATGGAAGGCCTCATCTCGTTGCGCGGCAATGTCATTCCGGTGCTGTCGCTGAACACGGTGCTGGGTCTGGGGCAGTCGGGCGCGCTCGGCAGCGCGATGATGGTGACCGAGTACAGCAAGCACACCCTCGGCTTCCTGGTCGATGCGGTCGATCGCATCGTGAGGGTCGATTGGGACAAGGTGCATGCGCCGGAAAATCTGGCAACCGGCGCTTCGGGCTTCATCACCGCCATCACCCAGCTCGACGACGGGCGCCTGGTGTCCATCCTCGATGTGGAAACGATCCTCGCGAACACCTTCGGCGAGGCGGTGGTGGGCAACATCGCGCCCCTCGACAACGGTCACGAGGTGAACGTCTTCTTCGTCGATGATTCCTCCGTGGCGCGACGCAAGATCGCCGAAGTGCTGGACCGTCTCGGGGTGCGCCACAAGCATGCGCAGAACGGGCTCGAGGCCTGGAACCGGCTGGAAGGTATGGCCTCGCATGCGGCCCTGACCGGGCGCAGCGTGACCGACGACGTCGACGTGATCATGGTCGATGCCGAGATGCCCGAAATGGACGGCTATGTCCTGACGCGCAACATCAAGAGCGATCCGCGCTTCGATGGCGTACCGGTGGTGATGCATTCTTCCCTGTCGTCCGAAGCCAACCGGGCGATGGGCAGGCACGTGGGAGTGGACGCCTACGTGGCAAAATTCGATGCCGACGTGCTCGCCGAGACGCTGCGGCCGCTGCTGCAGCGAGCCGGACAGGCGTGAGCGGGACGCATTGCCCAACACGGAGAAACAGATGGCCGATCCCAAACTCAGATTCCTGATCGTAGATGATTTCTCGACGATGCGCCGCATCGTCCGCAACCTGCTCAAGGAGCTCGGGTACGCCAACGTGGATGAGGCGGAGGACGGCGTCGTCGCCCTGCAGAAGCTCAACACGGCTCCGTTCGATTTCGTCGTCACCGACTGGAACATGCCGAACATGGATGGGCTGACGCTGCTGCAGTCGATTCGGCGTTCTCCCCAGCTCAAGCATCTGCCGGTGCTGATGATCACCGCCGAAGCGAAGAAGGAGAACATCATCGCAGCAGCCCAGGCGGGCGCCAGCGGCTACATCGTGAAGCCGTTTACCGCCGCGACGCTGGCGGAAAAACTGGAAAAGATTTTCGAGAAATTGGGCAGGAGTAACGCTGCCTGAGCCGGGCGCGTGCGATGCCGATCCAATCAGGAGCCTGGCGATGAGCAAGAGGCCAAAGTACGACGACACGGCGGATTCCGACGAATTGCAGGCGCTGTTCGACAGCATCGCCGCGTCTTCTCCTGTCCGCGGGGGCGGCGTGGAGGCGGTGCAGGGTGACCCGGGCGCTTCGGTCGCCGGCGACAGTGAAGAATTGCAGGCGCTGTTCGACAGCGTCGTCGCGGATAGCGTGCGTTCGTCGCAGCCGGCCCCGCCCCCGCGCGCCGCCGGACCTGCCAGCGGCGACAACGATGAACTGCAGGCGCTGTTCGATGCGGTCGCGGCGGAAAGCTGGCAGGAGCAGGCCGTAAATGCCGTGCCGGCCGACACGGCGGAGGCGACTTCGGACGTGGTGTTCAACCGCCTCGGCCAGATGACGCGCAAGCTGCACGATGCGCTGCGCGAACTCGGCTACGACCATGCGCTGCAACAGGCGGCCGATGCCATCCCCGATGCACGCGAGCGTCTGGGCTACATCGCGCGCATGACGGAGCAGGCGGCCGCCCGCGTGCTCAACGCAACCGACATCGCGCGCCCGATCCAGGACGCGGTCGGTGCCGACGCCAGGCGACTGCAGGGACGATGGGACCGGCTCTATGCGAACGAGCTGTCGGTCGAAGAGTTCACGATTCTCGCCGCGGATACGCGCGAATTCGTCGGACGGGTGGCCGATGCCAGCCGCACGACCAATGCGCAACTGCTCGAGATCATGATGGCGCAGGACTTCCAGGATCTTACCGGCCAGGTGATCAAGCGAGTCGTCGAGTTGGTGCAAACGCTGGAGTCTCAACTGCTGCAAGTGCTCATCGAGGCAGCGCCGGCGCAGATCCGCGAGGAGCGTCAGTCGGCGCTGATGAACGGGCCGGTGGTGAGCACTGCGGGCCGGGACGACATCGTGACCAACCAGGCCCAGGTGGACGACCTGCTCGAGAGCCTCGGATTCTGACCATGAAAAACCGCGGCAGGCAATCTTCCGGCGCTCGTGCCGGTGCCTGCCGCATGCAGACGTGCGGCCAACGCGACGTCGTGGAGCTGTAGGGCGATGACTGACTTTGCCGGCATGGAAGACCTCCTGAGCGATTTCCTGATCGAGGCGGGCGACCTGCTGTCCGGGGTGGACAACAAGCTCGTCGATCTCGAGCGCTCGCCCGCGGACCGAAGCCTGCTGAACGACATATTCCGCGGTTTCCACACCATCAAGGGTGGTGCCGGCTTTCTCAATGCGGGCGAACTCGTCACGCTGTGCCACCTCACCGAGAATCTCTTCGACCGCCTGCGTAACGGCGAGCTTGACGTCACGCCGGAGACGATGGACGTGATTCTCGCGGCGACCGCGGCGGTGCGTGACATGTTTCGTGACCTCGAGCACGGTGTCATGCCGCATGCGGCCGACCCGATATTGCTTGCAAGTCTGCAGGGTGCAATCGAGGGCACGGCAGCGCAGGCGGTACCGGCGCGGCCGACCGACGGGATTGCGGCGCCGCAGGCCGGGTCCGGACCCGACTGGAAATTGTTGCTGAGCGCGGTGACCCGCATGCCGGTTCCGGCGGTCGCGGCCGAGACGCCGGCGGTGCTGCAGCCCGAAGCAGCCGTTGCGCCGGAAGCAATCGTCAACGCGGCGCTGGGGCGACGTGCCACTGACAAGCCCGGCGTGAGCGGTCCGGTGGGCAGGCGCGACACCGAACGCGTGCGCGACAACTCGATCCGGGTCGACACTGCGCGCCTCGACCAGGTTCTCAACCTGTCGGGGGAGATCGGCCTCACCAAGAATCGCCTGAATGCGCTGCGCAGCGACATCCTTAGCGGGCGCAACGACACCGAAACGCTGCACGCGCTCGACATCGCGGTCAGCCAGCTCGACCTGCTGGTGTCGGACCTGCAGAACGCAGTCATGAAGACGCGCATGCAGCCGATCGGCCGCCTGTTCCAGAAATACCCCCGCATCGCGCGCGACCTCGCGCGTAACCTCGGCAAGGACGTGGAACTGGTGCTTGCCGGCGAGGACACCGAGATCGACAAGACGATGATCGAGGATCTCTCCGATCCGATCATCCACCTGATCCGCAATGCGGTCGATCACGGCATCGAGAGCGCGACCGAGCGTGCTGCGGCCGGCAAGCCGTCCAAGTCGGAGCTGCGGCTGGAGGCACGCCAGGAGGGCGATCACATCGTCATCATGGTGGCGGACGACGGTCGCGGCATGGACGCCGAGCGCCTGCGCGCCAAGGCCGTGGCCAAGGGATTGATTTCCGAGGAAGAGGCCAGCACGCTGGACGAGCGCCAGAGCTACAACCTGATCTTCCAGCCCGGCTTCTCGATGGCGGAGAAGATCTCCGACGTGTCCGGCCGCGGCGTGGGCATGGACGTGGTCCGCACCAACATCCAGAAGCTCAACGGCGCGATCGAGATCCGCTCGCAGCCCGGCAAGGGCACCAGCTTCGTCATCAACCTGCCATTGACGTTGGCGATCCTGCCGGTGCTGCTCGTCAGACTGGGCGATCAGCCGTTCGCCGTGCCGTTGTCCATGGTGCGCGAGATCCTGCCGATCGCGACGACCATGGTGCAG
Source organism: Betaproteobacteria bacterium (assembly GCA_004295105.1). Classification (GTDB taxonomy): domain Bacteria; phylum Pseudomonadota; class Gammaproteobacteria; order Burkholderiales; family Rhodocyclaceae; genus Thauera. The sequence goes on from SHNC01000222.1 coordinate 28,100, forward strand.
GACGTCGGCGGCCGCGCCACGATGGTGGTGCGGGGCGAGGTCCTGCCGATCCTGCCGCTGTCCGGACTGCTCGGCTGGCCTCAGCAGCAGGTGCCGCAATACGGCGTGCTGATGCAGACGACGGAAATGTCATTCGTGCTCGCCATAGACAGTTTTGCCGGACGGGAGGATGCGGTGATCAAGTCGCTGGACGATTTCCGGCCAAAGGGCGTGGCGGGGGTCACGACGCTGTCGAATGGACAGATCGTGCTCATCCTCGACATGAAGGAGCTGCTCGGCGGCAGCACTGCGATGCTGGGTATGCCGCGTTCGGCGCTGATTCCCGCACCAGCCGAGGAAGTGTCCGGCTGAGAGGCGACCGGGCCGGCGGCCCGATCGTCACGAAGGAAGGAGGGAACCTTCCGGAGCCGGCGACGCGTCAGCCCCGATCGCCATCAGTCGGCAGGCTGCGATCCGCGAGCCTGCCTGCGGGATCAGGCGGTGAGTTCCAGCAGCGCGGCGAAAGCCTGCTCGAACTGCGCCAGCCCCTCCTGCTGCAGGCGCTCCCCGACTTCGTCCAGATTCACGCCCCACTCAGCCAGGGCCGCATATTGGGCCGCGGCCGCATCGACATCCCGTTCGAGCGTGTTCGCCACTTGGCCATGATCGAGCAGTGCGGTCAGCGTGGCATCGGGCAGGGTGTTTACCGTCTCGGGCCCGATCAACGGTTCGACGTACAGCAGGTCGCTGTACGCCGGATTCTTGGTGCCGGTGCTGGCCCACAGCATGAACTGCGGTCGTGCCCCTGCCTGGCGCAAGGACTCGAAGGCCGTGCCGTGGAAACGCGCGCGATAGCGCTGATAGGCCAGCTTGGCAGTGGCTACTGCGGTCCTGCCGCGCAGTGCGAGCGCAGCGCCGCCGAGTTCGTCGAGCTGCCTGTCTACGAGCGTGTCGACGCGGGACAGGAACAGGCTGGCCACCGACATGACCGCGGCCACGTTTCCGCCGCTCGCCCGCAACCGCTCGAGGCCGCGCAAATAGGCCGACGCGACCGCTTCCACATGTGCCAGCGAGAACATCAGCGTGACGTTGACACTGACCCCCGCAGCGATCAGGTGCTCGATGGCGACCAGCCCCGCAGCGGTCGCCGGGACCTTGATCAGCAGGTTGGGGCGGTTCACCGCCGCCTTGAGGCGCAGCCCGGCGGCGACCGTGCCGTCTGCATCGTGCGCCAGCGCGGGTGACACCTCGAGGCTGACATAGCCGGCATTGCCGCCGCTGCCGCGATGCAGAGGCACGAGCAGGTCGCAGGCGTGCTGCACGTCGGGAATCACCAGCGCCTCATAGCGCGCTTCCGCGCTCAGCGGCTTCTGCTTCAGCGCGGCCAGGTCCTCACCGTAGTAGTGCCCGCCAGCGATTGCCTTGTGGAAGATGGCCGGGTTCGTCGTGATGCCGGCGACGCCGTCCTCGGCGATGAACTGCGCGAGATGGCCATCGTTGAGGAGAGTGCGGGACAGATTGTCGAGCCAGATCTGCTGGCCGTGCTGGCGGACTTGAAGCAGGGGATTCATCGGTGGTCTGGAACTGGGCTGGTTGCGCGGGTCGAGCAGGCATTTTGCACCGGTTTGAGCGCGCCTGGCTATCGCCGGAACTCGGACCTGCATGCGGCGCTGCCGGCTTCAGGGAAACTGCCAGCCGAGTGCCTGCACGACGTGAATGAAATCGGCGGCGAGGGGGGCATCGATGCGGATGGGAACGCCGCTCACCGGATGCGGCAACGTCAGCCGGGTGCAGGCCAGCAACAGCCGGCGACTGCCGAAGAGCTGCTGGAACAGACGGTTGTGGCGCCCTTTGCCGTAGGTGGCATCTCCCATGATGGGGTAGGCGAGGTGCTTCAGGTGCCGCCGGATCTGATGCCTGCGGCCGGTCTCCGGTTCGAGTTCGACCAGCGCGTAACGGCTCGTCGGGTAGCGGTCGACGCGATACGCCAGTTCCGTCGTCGCGAGGCGCCGGAAGCGCGTCAGCGCGGGTTGGGGCATCGTATCGGGCGCGCTCGCCCCGCCAGGCTCGCCTGCGACGGCGAGGCCTTGCCCGCCGGCGCCCGGGTTTGCCGCGAGCGGCAGTGCTTCCCCAGGCGGTTCGTCGTCCTCGGGCGTGGTGCGATGGCCAGCGCGGCAGCCTGCGCCCACGCCGCGGTTGCGCTCGATGGGGTCGAGGCGGCGTGCGAGCGGGTGGTCGATCTCGCCCGCTTCGGGCGGATGGCCGCGCACGATGGCGAGGTATCGCTTGCCGACCTGTCGTGTCCCGAACAGCGCGGCAAGCCGCGCGGCGATGTCGCGCTCGAGGGCGAACAGCAGTACGCCCGAGGTGCCACGATCGAGCCGGTGCGCGGGGAACACGCGCGCCCCGATCTGGTCGCGCAGCAACTGCACGGCGAAGCGCTCTTCATGCGCGGCGATGAGGCTGCGGTGGACGAGCAGACCCGAGGGCTTGTGGATCGCGATCAGGTGGTCGTCGCGGTACAGGATGTCGAGCATGGAAGGGCCGCGGTAGAGGGTCGGCCGAGCCACCGAGTCGACACTGCACAGGGCGGGCCGCAAAACGACGAAAGCGACCGTCGCCGATCGCTTTCGTCATGGGGGCGGCGAGATGTCCACCCCGCACACTGGGCTGGCGTCAGGCGAAGTTCTGCGCGGCGAAGTCCCAGTTGGCCAGCTTGTCTAGGAAGGTCGCGACGAAATCCGGACGACGGTTGCGATAGTCGATGTAATAGGCATGTTCCCACACGTCGATACAGAGCAGGGCCTTGTCGCCAGTGGTCAGCGGGGTGCCGGCGGCGCCCATGTTGACGATGTCCACCGAGCCGTCGGCCTTCTTCACCAGCCACGTCCAGCCCGAGCCGAAGTTGCCGACTGCGGAGGCCTGGAAGGCCTTCTTGAAGTCGTCGACGGAACCCCACTTTGCCTTGATCGCGTCGGCCAGCGCGCCCGTAGGCTCGCCGCCGCCGTTCGGCTTCATGCTGTTCCAGAAGAAGGTGTGGTTCCACACCTGGGCGGAGTTGTTGTACACGCCGCCAGCCGGCGCCTTCTTGATGATGGCTTCGAGGTCGAGGTTCTCGTACTCGGTGCCCTTGATCAGGTTGTTGAGGTTGGTGACGTAGGCCTGATGGTGCTTGCCGTAGTGGAATTCCAGGGTTTCGGCTGAAATGTGCGGAGCCAGGGCATCCTTGGCGTAGGGCAGGGCGGGAAGGGTGTGTTCCATGCGTGTCTCTCCTTGTGCAGGTTCTTCGGAGTTCGTGGGGAAAGCCCGACAATTCTAGTCAGGATTGCGCGTCGGTGACAATCCCGAGCCGATAAATGTTATCCGCGCAATCGGGCTGTACGCATCGTACGTTCGTGCTTGTCCATGGTGGCGCCTGAGTCAGCGGGTGATCGTGGTCACCCGGGTGTCGAGCCGCCCGTCGGCCAGTTGCACGCTCACCGCATCGCCCTCGGCGACATCCCGCGTGGTGCGCAGGATGCGGCCCTCTGCATCGCGTGCGATGGAGTAACCGCGGGCCAGCACCCCTTCGGGGGCGAGATGCTGGAGGTTTGCCGACAGCCGCTCCAGTTGCTCCGTCGCTCGTTGCAGTCGCCCGGCGGTGCTGTGCTCGAGGCGTGTGGCAAGCAACGTGATGCGATCGTTCGCGCCCGCGAGCGTGGGGCGCGCACTGCGCAGCCGTAACGCCAAGTGGTCCAGGCGATGGCTCGCGCGCTCGAACCGACGCGACAGCGCGGCATGCAGCCTGTCCTGCTGGGTGATCACCCGTATGGCCGCCTGACGCAGCCGTTCGCGGGGATGGGCGAGCCGCAGTGCGGCGCGATCCAAGCGCTGGCCGGCCGCGTCGAGCCGCCGCTGCAAGGCCCGGAGCAAGCGTGGGCCGAGGCTGGCAAGCTCCAGGTGCGAGGCATGAAAGCCGGCGCTGGCCAACTCGGCGGCGCCGGTCGGTGTCGCCGCGCGCAGATCCGAGGCAAAGTCGGCAATGGTGAAATCGGTTTCGTGGCCGACGCCGCTGACGACCGGTACGGGACAGGCGCGGATCGCGCGGGCGAGGGCCTCGTCGTTGAAGGCCCAGAGGTCCTCGATGCTCCCGCCTCCACGAACGAGGAGGATCACATCGATCCCGTCACCAGTCGCACGCTGTCCCGCGCAACACAGGGCGTCCACCAGGCGGGAAGGCGCATCGCCGCCCTGTACCGGGCTCGGGTACAGCACGACGGGCAGGTGCGGCGCACGCCGCTTCAGGGTGCTCAGCACGTCGCGCAGCGCGGCGGCGGACGGCGAAGTGACGATGCCGACGCCGCGTGGGAAACGCGGCAGCGGGCGACGCACGGACGGATCGAACAGCCCCTCGGCAGCGAGCCTTTCCTTCAAGCGGTTGAAGGCCTCGAACAAGTTGCCGATGCCGGCCGGGCGCAGCGCCTCGACGTTGAGCTGGTAATCGCCTCGCGCCTCGTACAGCGTGACCAGCGCGCGCGCCTCCACGCGCATGCCGTTCTCGGGACGGAAGGCGAGCAATTGCGCGCGGTTGCGCCACATCGCGCAGCGCACCTGGGCATTCGCATCCTTGAGCGTGAAATAGACGTGGCCCGATGGCGCGCGCACCAGGTTGGAGACTTCGCCGCCGACCCATAGCAGGGGAAGGGCCGATTCCAGGGCTTCGCGTGCGAGCCGGTTCAGTGCCGAAACCGTCAGCACACCGAGGGCCGGACTTGGCGAGCCCGCGAGCGGCCCGGTTTGTGGGCTTTGATTGGTGAAGGGCATGGAGCCGAATTGTAGCGGAATCCACAGCATGGGCCGCCTGTCAAGGTCCGCCTGCAAGTCATTGAAGATTCAGGGGTGTTTTCGTAAAGCTTTGTTTTCTATGCGGAAAAATATTGCACAATTTTGCATCGGAGTGACGAAGTGCCCGCGCTCACGGGCTTTTCCCGGAACATCCCGAAAAAACCCACAAAGTTATCCACAGCTTCTGTGGATTGCTGCGCCCTTGCCGCAGCGGCAGGCCGGCGCTAGAGTTCCGCCTTTACCGTGAGGAGGCTCATCGGCGTGTTCGCGATCATTCAGGCCGTCGGCTGGCCCATCTGGCCCTTGCTGCTGGCATCGGTCATCGCGGTCGCGCTGATCATCGAACGCTCGGTCTCGCTGCGGCGGGCGCGGGTGGTCCCGGATGGCCTGCTCGAAAAGGTGCTCGGCGATCTGCGCCAGCAAGGCGTGTCTCAGGCAATGACCGAAAGGGTCGATGCACACTCGCCGCTCGGGCGCGTGCTGGCCGCCGGACTGCGCAATGTGAGCAGTTCGCGCGAGGTCATGAAGGAAGCGATCGAGGAGACCGGCCGTGCCGTCGTGCACGACCTGGAGCGCTACCTCACCACGCTGGGCACGATTGCGTCCATCAGCCCGCTGCTGGGGCTGTTCGGGACCATCGTCGGCATGATCGACATCTTCGCGTCGCAAGGCGCCAGCGGTGCCAATCCTGCGCAGCTCGCGCAGGGCATATCGATCGCGTTGTACACCACAGGACTCGGACTCATCATCGCCATTCCTTCCATGATCTTCTGGCGTCACTTCCGCGCGCTGATCGACAGCTTCGTGATCGACATGGAGCAGCAGGCGATCAAGCTGGTCGAGGTTGCGCACGGCGATCGCCGTGGCTGAGGAACGATGGAGATGAACTTTCGCCGGGGTGCCCGCAGCGAGGAGCCGGAGATCAACCTGATTCCGCTGATCGATGTGGTACTGGTGATCATCATCTTCCTGATGCTGACGACGACCTTCTCCAAAGTGTCCGGACTCGAGATCAACCTGCCCACCGGCGAGGCGGTCGAGACCGAAACGGTGGCCAACGAGATCAACGTCGCGATCAATGCCGCCGGCGATGTGCTGGTCAATCGCAAGGCGGTGGGCGATCGCGGCATCGAGGCGATTGCCGCCGCGCTCGGCCAGGCGGTTCCGGCCGGCCGCACCGATCCGGTCGTCGTCGTCAGCGCCGATGCCAAGACCGCGCACCAGAGCGTGGTGAACGTGATGCAGGCGGCGCAGCGCGCGGGCCTTGCGCACATCACCTTCGCCACCCAGACTCCCGCCAGGTGAGGGGCTGAGCATGGGTTCGCGGGCTCCCGCCTTCTGGCAGGATCGCGGCCCGGTGGCGATCCTCCTCGTTCCGCTCGCGCTGCTGTTCGGCGCGCTTGCGTCGCTGCGTCGCGGCCTCTACCGGGTCGGCTGGCTGCGGGTCGAGCGCCTGCCGGTTCCGGTCGTGGTGGTCGGCAACATCGCGGTGGGCGGCAGCGGCAAGACTCCGGTCGTCGCATGGCTGGTGGAGCGGCTGCGTGCCGCGGGGCGTCGCCCGGGCATCATCAGCCGTGGCTACGGCGGCAGCGTCGATGGCGTTGCGCTCGTGCCCGCGGAGGGGAGCCCGGATATCTTCGGTGACGAGCCGGTGCTGCTGGCGCGACTGACCGGTTGTCCGGTGGCGGTCGGGCGGGACCGCCCCGCCGCGGCGCGTGAGCTGTTGCGCCACCACCCCGCGTGCGACGTTCTCATCGCCGACGACGGCATGCAGCACTATCGTCTCGGGCGCAGCATCGAGGTGGCCGTCGTCGATGAGTCCATCCTCGGCAACCGCTGGCTGCTGCCCGCCGGTCCCTTACGGGAACCGTTGTCCCGCCTCGGTACGGTCGATCTCGTGATCGCCCATGGGACCGTATCCGCGTCGCTGCAGACTCGCCTGAGCGAACTCCCGGTCTTTCCGATGCGGCTCGACGGTGGCCGCCTGCGCGCGCTGCGCGATCCTGCCGTCGAGCGGGACGTCGCAGACCTGCGCGGCACGCCGGTGCACGCGGTGGCGGGTATCGGGCGTCCACAGCGCTTTTTCGACCATTTGGCGGCGCTCGGTCTCGACGTGATCCCGCACGCCTTTCCGGATCATCACCGCTTCACTGCATCCGATCTCGCCTTTCCGGCAGGCGAGCCCATCGTGATGACGAGCAAGGATGCGGTAAAATGCGCGGCTTTCGCGCCCGACGACTGCTGGGAGTTCCCGGTCACCGCGCAGATCGGCTCGGGCGCGGCCGAACGCATCGTGGAGAAGCTCGAGAATGGACCCCAGGCTGCTTGAAATCCTCGTCTGCCCGTTGTGCAAGGGCCCGCTGGACCACCTGAAGGACAAGCAGGAGCTGGTGTGCAAGGCGGACCGGCTGGCCTTTCCGATCCGCGACGGCATCCCGGTGATGCTGGAGGACGACGCCCGCGCGATGAGCGCCGAGGAAGTCGACGCGCTGCGCAAGGGCTGAACATGTCGAGCGGCGCGCCCTTTCGCATCGTGATTCCAGCACGCTACGCATCGACTCGCCTGCCAGCCAAGCCGCTCGCCGACATCGGCGGCAAACCGATGATCGTGCGCGTGCTCGAAAGGGTGCGCGCCGTCGGTGCCGACGAAGTCTGGGTGGCGACCGATCACGAGGATGTCCGTGCCGCGGTCGAGGAGGCGGGCGGTGGCGTGGTGATGACCCGTGCCGACCATGCGAGCGGCACCGACCGCCTTGCGGAGGTCGCGCAGGTGCTCGGATGGCATGACGAAGAGATCGTGCTCAATGTGCAGGGCGACGAGCCATTGATCGACCCCCTCATCGTGGGCCGTGTCGCGCAGGCGCTCGCGGCGGATCACGAGGCTGCCATCGCGACCGCGGCGCATCCGCTGGGCGACGCGGGCGAGGCGTTCAATCCCAACGTGGTCAAGGTCGTGTGCGACGCGGCTCAGCGCGCGCTGTACTTTTCCCGAGCGCCCATCCCATGGGCGCGCGACGCCTGGGCCCAGGCGCGCGAAGCCTTGCCGGCCGGACTGCCGATGCTGCGCCATGTCGGCCTCTATGCCTACAGGGCTTCCTTCCTGCGCCGCTATGCCGGCCTCGCGCCTTCGCCGCTGGAGCACTGGGAAGCGCTGGAGCAATTGCGTGCGCTGTGGCACGGCTACCGCATTCGGGTGCTCGAGCTTGCCCAGGCGCCGGAAGCAGGGGTGGACACGTTCGAAGATCTCGAGCGCGTGAGGGCCGTGTTTGCCAAAGGAGAGGCCTGATGATGCCGCGACGAGGGGTTTACCGGTCGGGGCTTGTCGGTTAAGTTTCAGCCGTTGTTGATGACAATGTGGACCACGCGAGTGGCCGATAATCCGTGAGGGGGTAGGGTATGCGATTGATTCTTCTGGGGCCGCCGGGTGCGGGCAAGGGTACGCAAGCGAACTTCATCAAGGAGAAGTTCGGCATCCCGCAGATATCGACCGGCGACATGCTGCGCGCAGCGGTAAAGGCCGGCACTCCGCTCGGCGTCGAGGCCAAGAAGGTCATGGATGCCGGCGGTCTGGTGTCGGACGACATCATCATCGGCCTGGTCAAGGATCGCCTGCAGCAGGACGATTGCAAGGCCGGCTACATGTTCGACGGCTTTCCGCGCACCATCCCGCAGGCCGACGCGATGAAGGACGCCGGTGTGCCGATCGACTTCGTGCTGGAGATCGACGTTCCCGACGGCGAGATCGTCGAGCGCATGAGCGGCCGCCGTGCCCATCTGCCGTCGGGCCGCACCTATCACGTCAAGTACAACCCGCCCAAGGTCGAGGGCAAGGACGACGTCACTGGCGAGGATCTGATCCAGCGCGACGACGACAAGGAAGAGACTGTGAAGAAGCGTCTCGAGGTCTATCATGCGCAGACGAAGCCGCTGGTCGAGTACTACACCAGATGGTCGGCTTCGGGCGATCCGAAGGCCCCGAAGGTGCGCAAGATCTCGGGACTCGGTCCGGTCGACAGCATTACCGAGCAGGCCTTCGCGGCGCTGAAGTAAGGGACTTCGTCTGGATCGACGCGGCCGGCACCTGGGACAAAGGGCCGGCCGCGTTCGTTTGAGGTCGCGGAAGGTCATTCGAGTTCGTCGGGCATCGGGCCCGCGACGCAGGCAGGGTGTGCGATGAATCTGCTCTATGCCCAATCCGGCGGAGTCACCGCCGTCATCAACGCGACGGCCGCGGCAGTGATCGCTGCGGCGCGCGAACACCCTGGCCCTATCGGAACGGTTTTCGCCGCCAGGGGCGGCATCCTGGGCGCGCTGGATGAGTACCTGATCGACACCCGGGGGCTCGACGACGAGGAACTCGGCCGTCTGGCGCGTACTCCTGGCGGAGCCTTCGGTTCCTGCCGCTTCGACCTTCCCGACGCGTCCGCCGACCCGCGCCTGTACGATCGCCTGTTCGCCGTGTTTGCGGCACATGACATCGGCGGCGTGCTCTACAACGGCGGCAACGGCTCGATGGACCTGGTCGTGCGCCTGTCGGCCGCGGCGCGCGAGCGCGGCTATCCGGTGGTCACCGTCGGTGTGCCGAAGACGGTCGACAACGACATTGTCGGCACCGACTGCTGCCCCGGATTTGGGTCTGCGGCGAAGTATCTGGCCACCTCGATGCGCGAGGCGGGGCTCGACATCGCATCCATGGCCGGCCGCAAGGGCAGCGTGTTCGTGCTCGAGGTAATGGGGCGCAACACCGGCTGGCTTGCCGCCGCCACGGCGTTGGCGGCCGGCGACGACGCCGACAGGCCACCGCACATCGTGCTCGTGCCCGAGGTGCCCTTCATCGAGGAGATCTTCCTCGCGCGCGTGCGCGAGGTGGTCGATCGCCTCGGCTACTGCACGGTGACCGTTTCCGAGGGCATTCGTGGCCCGGACGGCATCATCCTGATGGAGAAGTCGCACGACGAGGCGGGGCATGTGCAGCTTGGCGGTGCCGGCCTCAGCGTCGCCCGGCTCATCAACGAACGGCTCGGATACAAGTTCCACTGGGCGATCCCCGACTATCTGCAGCGCGCCGCAGCGCACTGGGTGTCGGCAACCGATCACGCGCAGGCGATGGCGCTCGGGCGTGCCGCGGTCACGTATGTGCTCGAAGGACGGGACGGCATGATGCCGGCCGTGCGCCGTCTGACTGACGAGCCCTACTCGTGGGACGTGGTTCCGGTCCCTGCCGCAACGATCGCCAACCTCGAGCGCAAGCTGCCGCGTGAGTTCGTGTCCGCCGACGGACTCCATGTGACCACGGCGGCCTGCCGCTATCTTCGGCCGCTGATTGCGGGCGAGTTGCCGGTGGTGACCGTCGACGGACTCCCCGATCATCGGCCGCTCCGTGCGCATCTGGTCAGGAAGGGCCTGCAGCCATGGGACGCGTGAGCGGAGACAGCCTGAATTGAAGGTGGTGCGCCAATGAGCAGGGCGCGGCCACGACCCCTGCTCGCCACACTGTGGTTCGTCGCGTCGATGCCGGTGCTGGCGCAAGCGCCGGCGGAGCCAGAACGCGCTTCCGGGTTCGTGCCCAAGCCGGCGGTTCATGCATTGCGCGCGATGGCCGTCACCGCCAACCCGTACGCCAGCGAGGCGGCACGCGCGGTTCTGCAGGAGGGGGGCTCGGCCGCCGATGCGGCGATCGCTGCTGCGCTGGTGCTGGGCGTGGTCGAGCCGCAGTCTTCGGGCCTCGGCGGCGGTGGCTTCGCCTTGCATTTCGACGCGGCACAAGGGCGCGTCGAGGCTTGGGATGGACGCGAAACGGCGCCGCAGGCGGCCGACGAGTCGCTTTTCCTGCAGCCGGGCGGCGTGCCTTTGGCGTTCTACGAGGCCGTGATCGGCGGCCGTGCGGTCGGTGTGCCGGGCTTGCCGCGCATGCTTGCGGATTTGCACGAACGACATGGACGCTTGGCGTGGGCACGGTTGTTCGAGCCGGCCATCCGCTTGGCCGAGCAGGGCTTCGAAGTGTCGCCGCGGCTGCATGCGCTCGTGGCAGCGGACCCTTACCTTCGGCACGATGCCGCCGCACGTGGGCTGTTCTTCGACGATCATGGACGGCCGCGCGCCACCGGCACGCGGCTGGTTAATCCGGCGCTCGCTCGCACCCTTCGCACGCTCGCGCGGGACGGAGCCGGCTCCTTCTACCATGGCGACATCGCGAAAGAGCTCGTTGCGGCCGTGCAGATGGAGCCGAACCCGGGGCGGCTGGCAGCCGGCGACCTGCGCGGCTATCGGATCGTTCGCCGCGAGGCGCTGTGTGCGCCCTATCGCCACTGGCGTGTTTGCGGCATGCCGCCGCCGAGTGCGGGCGGAGGGACGTTGCTGGCGATGCTCGGCATGCTCGAGCGCTTTCCCCTCGACGGGCTCGATCCCGATTCCGCCTTTCCACTGCATCTTTTCGCGGAGGCCGGTCGGCTCGCCTACGCCGACCGCGATGCCTGGTATGGCGATCCGGCCGCCATGACCTTACAGCCTTCTGAGCTGCTCGACCGCCGCTACCTTCATGAACGGGCCGCGCGGATTCGCCTCGATGCCAGTCTCGGACGCGTGTCGCCGGGTCGGCCGCGTGTGGGTCGCCGTGCCGCCGAGGCGGTCGAGCCCGAGCTGGCGTCGACAACGCACCTGTCGATCGTCGACCCGCAAGGCAACGCGGTGGCGCTCACCGCATCCATCGAGGATGCTTTCGGCAGCCGACGGGTGGTTGCCGGATTCTTGCTCAACAATCAGCTCACCGACTTCAGTTTCGTGCCTCGCAATGCGCGTGGCGCACACCCCAACCGTGTCGGACCCGGTCGCCGACCGCGCAGCTCAATGGCGCCGACGCTCGTCTTTGCGTCGAATGGCGTCCTGCATGCAGTGCTGGGTTCGGCCGGCGGCAGCCCGATCATCAACTACGTCGCCGCGGCCGTGGTGGGCGTGACCGACTGGCGGCTACCGCCCGACGCCGTGTTGGCGCGACCGCACGTGGGCAGTCGCAACGGTCCAACCGAGGTCGAGAACCGACCTGGCGGGGCCGCACTGGCCGAGCGACTGCGCCTTTTTGGCCACGAGGTGGTGCTGCGGGATCTGACCAGTGGCAGCAGCCTCATTGTCCGTCCCGACGGAGAAGGCTGGCTCGGCGCGGCGGATCCGCGGCGCGAGGGCAAGGCGGTCGGCTTCTGACCGCAGGCACCCCGAAAGGCGGGGCAGCACGTCACACGTCACGCAGCCGGCCCGGAACGACGACGCCATGCTGCATTGGTCTGCAGGCATGGCGTCGTCCGGTTGAGTCCAAGGCAGGAACGGGCACCGCGTCCTGGCGGCGTCGAGCTCAGGCCGGCGCCGCGTGCGGTGTGCCGTGCTGCTCTGCCTTGTCCGGCATGTAGGCCGCAACCTGACAGGCGATCGCTGCCAGATAGGGAATGCACTGCAGACCGAGGATGCCCACCCAGAGCTGCGTCTCGATGTTGTCTGCGCCGCGCAGCAGGATGAGTGCCACTGCACCCAGCACGAGTGCGACGAGCATGCCGATCTCCTCACGGATGGGGCCGAAGAAGGCCAGTGCCCCCTGCGCGCGCCAGCCCTTGGGCGTGCGCACGAACACACCCTTCTTCTTGACGATGCCGGTGAACACGCCGCGCGCGATCGCATGTGCCAAGCCGACCGACAGGATGGAAGCGCCCAGGATGTCCTTCCAGGGGCAGTCCATGGTGCGTCGGTAGAGGATCGGGCCTAGTGCGGCGTTGAATGCCATGAAGCCGAGAATGGGCAGCGCGAGCGCGACGACCGGAAGGCCGAAGGCCTTCGGGAACAGCAGGATGCCCAGCGTCCAGAACAGGCTGCCGAATGCGAACACCAGTTGCAGCGCGTCGCCCAACCAGGCGAACCAGCCGGTGAGGAAGTGATAGCGCTGCGCGAGGTTGAGGTTGCTCTTGCCCAGCATTTGCGGCAGGTGTGCTTTCAGGATCTGCATTGCACCGAAGGCCCAGCGGAAACGCTGGCTCTTGATCGATGCGAAGTCCGACGGCGTCAGGCCGCGTCCGAGGATGTGATCGACATACCGCGTGTCGTAGCCCTTCTCGATCAGACGCAGTCCGAGTTCCGTGTCCTCACAGATGCACCATTCGGACCAGCCGCCGACCTCTTCGAGCGCCAGGCGGCGCACCAGGGTCATGGTGCCGTGCTGAATCAGCGCATTGCGTTCGTTGCGGTGGTGCATGCCGATGCGGAAGAAGCCATCGAACTCCCAGTTGCACATGCGGCGGAAGGGCTGGGTTTCCCAGTCGCGGTGCGCCTGGGGGGCCTGGACCACGGCGACATCTGGCTTGTCGAAATGCGGAATCAGGCTGGACAGCCAGTCCGGATCGACAACGTAGTCCGCATCTACGACGCCGACGACCTCGGCGCGGGGGTCGGTGACCTTGAGGCCGTAGTTCAGCGCGCCAGCCTTGAAGCCCGGCCAGTTCTCAAGATGGAAGAAACGGAAGCGCGGGCCGAGTTCGGCGCAACGCTTCTCCAGCGGCTTCCACAGTTCTTCTTCCTTGGTGTTGTTGTCCAGCACCAGAACTTCGAAGTTCTTGTAGTTCATCGCCGCGAGGCTGTCGATGGTGGCGATCACCATCTCCGGCGGTTCGCTGTAGCAGGCGAGGTGGATCGATACGAAGGGCTGATCCTCCTCGAGGTGCGGTCGCATCGGCATGAACCGCCGCTGCCATTTTTCCTTGAACAGCATCTCGCCGAACTCGAAGCCGTGCGACAGCAGGACTGCGGCGGTGAGGCAGGTGGCGGCGATCAGCATCGCCAGTCCGATCAGATCGCGCTGCGTGAGGTAATAGTCCAGCGGCACGTTGAGGCCGATGATCAGCGTCGATACACAGGCCTGGATCATGCCGGCGAGGAAGATGCGACCGAAGATGCTCCAGTCGGTCAGGAAGAAGGCGACCAGGAACATCGGCAGCAGTGCGAGCACCGCGGCGTTGCTGGCCTTCTTCGCCCAGTGCGGATCACGCTCGACGAGTCCTTCGAGCGCGAACTTCTGCTCGCGGTCGGCGTTGTACATGCCCCAATAGGCACCCGCCCAGCCTTCGACTTCGACCTTCCACGGTTGGTCGATGGCTTCCATCAGAAAGTAGTCCAGGCGCGGCGTGCGCGGATGGGCCAGGAATTCGCGAATGAAGCGGGCCTCGTTGTCGAGCGAGGGCACCGAGGCGCCAATGACCGGTCCCTTGCTCGGCCAGCCGATCTCGCCGATCACGATCTTCTTCTTCGGGAAGGTCTTCGCCAGTTCGTCGTAGCGCTGGAAGGCGTACTCGACGGCGGCTTCGACCGGCACGCCTTCATGATAGGGCAGCAGGTGCACAGTGATGTAATCGACGTGCTTGACCAGTTCCGGATACTTCAGCCACACGTGCCACGGTTCCGCGGTCGACACCGGCTTGCGCTGCGCCTTGCGCACGCGGTCGAGATAGACGATCAGTTGGTCGGGGGTCAGGTCGCCGCGCAGGATGGATTCGTTGCCAACCATCAGGCGCTCGACATGGCGCATGCCGCGCGTCTTTTCGATCAGTGCGGAGATTTCCTTGTCGTTCTTCTCCGTGTCACGATCGAGCCAGGCGCCGGCAGTCACCAGCAGGTCGCGCTCGCCCGCCACGGCGAGCAGTTCCGGCATGTCGTTGACACCATAGGTGCGCAGCGAATCGGAGTTGCGCGCCAACAGGTCGAGGTCGGACGCGATCTCGGCGCGCGTCGGGTAGGTGCCCTTGAGTGGGCTCTGGTCGCGCTGGAAACCGTTGTAGGCGAACCCCTTGATGCTCTGGTTCGTACCGATGAACTCGGCGCCGCGATTGAAGTGTTGCCACAGCCAGTACTGGGCGATTGCAACAAGGCTGGCGATAGCTGCGGCGATGACCAGCCGGTATGCGAACGAAGCTGCCTTTTTCATCTGGGTAGGGTCCGATGGGGGTGAGGATCACCCGTGAAAGGAGGGACTTGCGGGCGGGGAGACGCACGCCGCGGGGCAAACCCGACCGGACGCAGGCCGGCGCCGGGCGAAATTCACTTCGATTCGACGCTGTGACACAATTTCGGCCTCTGCGATCGATCCTGACGGCGCGCATTTTAGGCGCTATCTCAGGCTGTTACGAGCCCGTCCGGAAGGCAATTTGCAACAGACGATGTTGCATTGCAGGGTCGCTTGATTCGAAAGGAAAACGCCGATTGGAACGGAATGATTTGCAGCAAGGGACCTTGACGCGAGTCCTCCTTTGGGGCGCTGCGCTGCTGACTCTCGCGCTCTTGGTGCGCTATGGGATGCTCGAGAACGGAGTCCTGCCGCGGGACTGCCTGGCGCCTGGCAGCCCGGCTGCACCATGTGTGTTCAAGACTGCGCTGGTGCAGTCTTTTCTGCACCAGCGGCTGGGTTGGCTGAGTCTGGCATGCGGTGTACTGGCCTTCGCAAACGGCTGCCGTCGGGCCGCGTGGGGCGGCTGGCTGCTGGGCTTGGTCGGGCTCGTGCTTTACAGCTACGAGCCGGCGGCCGTTGGCGCGATGTTATCGCTGCTCGTGCTGGCCCGTCCGCGCCGCGAGCAGGGGGATGGACAGGGCCAGGCCGGCGAGCAGCCAGCCGATGGCCTGCGGGTTGGCAGGTTCCGGTAACCAGCGTCCGACCGCGGAGATCAGCGTCACCGAGGCGAAGATGCGTTCGGCACGCCCGCCCTTGCCCTGCCACCAGCCGATCACGCCGAAAACGACGGCGGGCGTGAGGTAGAGCAGGGTGGGAAAGTCGCGGTAGCGCGAATCCACGAACAACAGAAGCGCGGCGATTGCCGCCGCGAACATGAGGGCGCCGCGCAGCAGTGCGAGCGTATCCTCGATCGAGACTCGCGCGTGGGCTTGCACCCGTCCCCACGCCTGCTCGGCCGTCGGCAGGGTGTCCCCCCTCCAGCGTGCCAGCGTCGCCGGCAACAAGGCGGCGAGCAGCGCCACGCCGCCAAGGACGCCCCATTCCAGCGTGTCGCGATAGGCGACCATGGCGTGCTCCCAATGCAGTGCCGTGGCCACGCCGCCCGTTGTCCCGACCGAGGCCAGCGCCACGCTGCGCAGCCAGTCCGTGCCGCGTGTCGTCGCGGCCAGCAGCAGCGCGATGAATGCGCCGACGCCTGCGCCGACAAGCGGGCCGAGGGCACTCGTGCGCTCAGTCACCGGCCCGGCAAGCGGGAACTTCGGCTTCAGCGTTTGTGCTTCGAGCATGCCCCAGTAGCCCCCCACCGTTCCTTCCAGGCGACGTTTCCAGGGCTGGTCAAGCGCTTCGATGAGGTTGTAATCCCAGCCGTGCGCGTGCGCCTGATGCACGAACTCGCGGATGTATCGAGCCTGATTGACGTGCGAAGGTTTCGATTCCTCGCGCTGCCGACCTTCGCTCGGCCAGCCGGTCTCGCCGATCAGGAGCCGCTTGCCGGAGAAATGGGCGCTGACCCTGCCATGGATGTCGGCCACGTGAGTCAGTGCATGCTCGATGTCGACCGGCTCGTCCTCCCAGAACGGGAGAATGTGAACGGTGACGAAGTCGACTTCACTCGAGAGACTATCGTGCTTGATCCAGAATTCCCACACATCGGCGTAGGTTACCGGCACGGTGGTTCTCGATTTTGCCTCGCGGATCAGGGCGCGCATCTCGTCTTCGCTGCGCTCGCGCCGCAGCAGGACTTCGTTGCCGACGATCAGTGCCCGCACGACGTCCGGATTGGCGTTTGCCAGTGTAATGGCGCGTTCGAGCTCGATGGCGTTCTTCTTGCGGTCAAAACCGATCCATGCGCCGAGCAGGACTTTCAGGCCCGTCTCGCGCGCAACGCCGACGACCTGGTCCAGCCCCTGGTCGATCGAATACAGCCGAACGCATTCGGTGATCCTGGACAGCGCCGCGAGGTCGGCAGCGATCTGCTCGCGCGACACGCGCGCTTCCTTGTCGAATGGTGTCTGGCCCGGGAGATGATAGGGCGCGTACGAAACGCACTTCAGTTTCTCTCCTTCGGATAGATGCAGGTCGTACATGGCAACCGGTCGCGTCTGCGCGTGGATCCATGCAAGCAGACCGGCGAGTGCGATCAGATTCACGACCAGCAGCGCAATCCAGAGCGGGCGTTTGGCGAGTTCGAAGACAGGCATTTCCGGAATGGGGGCGATAGATGGCGGCGGGCTCGGGACCTGAGCACTCCGCAATCGGGGCGGGCACAAAAAAGCCACGCCCGAAGGGGCGTGGCTTCGCAACGAAGCGGGCGGATTCTACAGCAGCCGCGCGTCGTACTCAGGCATAGTCGCTCATCGGCACGCAGGAACAGAACAGGTTGCGGTCACCATAGACGTCGTCGATGCGATTGACGCTGGGCCAGAACTTGTTTTCCGCTACCCAGGGCAGTGGAAAAACCGCCTGCTTGCGCGAGTACGGGCGATTCCAGTCGCCAGTAATGTCTGCCTGGGTGTGGGGCGCGTTCTTCAGCGGGTTGTCGTCTGCCGGCCAGCCGCCTGCCTCGATCTGACGGATCTCGTCGCGGATGGCGATCATTGCCGCAATGAAGCGTTCCAGCTCGGCGAGATCCTCGGATTCGGTCGGCTCGACCATGATCGTTCCTGCCACCGGGAAGGACATCGTCGGCGCGTGGAAGCCATAGTCCATCAGGCGCTTGGCGATGTCGACCTCGCTGATGCCGGTGGCTGCCTTGATCGGGCGGATGTCGAGGATGCACTCGTGCGCCACGCGCCCCTGACTGCCGCTGTAGAGGACCGGATAGTGCGGCCCGAGCCGCACGGCCAGGTAGTTGGCGTTCAGGATCGCGACCTCGGTTGCGCGCTTGAGTCCCTCGCCGCCCATCATGGAGATGTACATCCACGAGATCGGCAGGATGCTCGCCGAGCCGAAGGGCGCAGCGGAAACCGCGCCTTGGCCCTTGTTGGGCCTGTCGTCGCCTCCGGTGGGGGACACCACGTGATCCGCCATGAACGGAGCGAGGTGGGCCGCGAGGCCGATCGGCCCCATGCCCGGCCCGCCGCCGCCGTGCGGGATGCAGAAGGTCTTGTGCAGATTCATGTGGGACACGTCCGCACCGATGGTTGCGGGCGACGTCAGGCCGACCTGCGCATTGAGGTTGGCGCCGTCCATATACACCTGGCCGCCATGCCGGTGCACGACCTCGCAGATCTCGCGTACCGCCTCCTCGAACACGCCGTGGGTGGATGGGTAGGTGAGCATCAGCGCAGCCAGCCGGTCGGCGTGCTGGGCCGCCTTGGCGTGAAGATCGGCGACATCGATGTTGCCGTTGTCGTCGCAATCGACCACGACGACCTGCATGCCGCACATCTGCGCGGTGGCAGGATTGGTGCCGTGTGCCGACTTCGGGATCAGGCACACGTTGCGGTGCGCTTCGCCGCGGCTCGCGTGGTAGCGCGAAATCGCCACCAGACCGGCGTACTCGCCCTGGGCTCCGGAGTTCGGTTGCATGCAGATGGCGGGGAAGCCGGTCACCGCGCGCAGATAGGTGGCCAGTCCCTCGATCATTTCGAGATAGCCCGATGCCTGGTCACGAGGGGCGAACGGATGCAGATTGGCAAATTCCGGCCACGTTACCGGAATCATCTCGCTCGTAGCGTTCAGCTTCATCGTGCACGATCCGAGCGAGATCATCGAGTGGTCGAGCGCAAGGTCGCGATTCTGCAGCTTTTTGAGATAGCGCAGCATCTCGTGTTCGGTGTGGTAAGAGTTGAACACCGGATGCGTCAGGATGGCGTCTGTACGCAGCAGTTCGGGCGGGATGGACCCACCGGCGGCAGCGACGCGCGCGTCCAGTTCGGAGAGGTCGGGCTCGATGCCGAAGCAGCGCAGCAAGGCAGCTATATCCGACGCCGTGGTGGTCTCATCCACCGACAGGCCGATTCGGTTGCCTGAGGCGTGCCGCAGGTTGTAGCCGGCTGCGCTCGCCGCGTCGTGAATCTCGCCTGCGCGGGCACCTGCCTGCACTTCGATGGTGTCGAACACGGCGGCATGCGACAGCTCGAAGCCGGCGCCGCGCAAGCCTTCGGCCAGCATCGCGGCAAGCCGATGTACGCGAGCGGCGATCGTTCCCAGGCCGTCCGGACCGTGATAGACGGCATAGAAGCCGGCCATGTTCGCGAGCAGCACCTGCGAGGTGCAGATGTTCGAATTTGCCTTTTCGCGACGGATATGTTGTTCGCGCGTCTGCAGGGTCATGCGCAGCGCAGTCTTGCCACGGGTGTCTTTGGACACACCGATGATGCGACCAGGCATCGAACGGACATGCGCTTCGCGGGTAGCGAAAAAGGCGGCATGCGGACCGCCGAACCCCATCGGCACGCCGAAGCGCTGGGCGGAGCCGAGTGCGATGTCCGCGCCCATGGCGCCGGGACTCTTCAGCAGCACGAGGGCGAGAAGGTCGGTGGCCACCGCAGTCACCGCCCCCCTGGCCTTCAGCGCCGCGATGGTGCCTGTCAGGTCGGCCACTCCGCCAGCGAGGTTGGGATACTGGAGCAGGGCGCCGAAAACATCTTGATTCGCGGCATCCCCCGCCGTGCCGATGAGGAGTTCGAACCCGAAGTAATGCGCGCGCGTCCTTACGACGTCGATCGTCTGCGGATAGCAGGCCTCATCCACAAAGAAGGCGTTCGCCTTTGATCTCGACACGCGTCTTGCCATCGTCATGGCCTCGGCGGCGGCGGTTGCCTCATCGAGCAGGGACGCATTGGCGAGTTCGAGCCCGGTCAGGTCGACGACCATCTGCTGGTAATTGAGCAGTGCCTCGAGACGCCCCTGGGCGATCTCGGCCTGATAGGGCGTATATGCGGTATACCAGCCAGGGTTCTCCATCACGTTGCGCAGGATGACGGCTGGCGTGAGCGTGCCGAAATATCCCATGCCGATCATCGATTTTCGCACTGCGTTCTTCGCTGCGATGGTCTTGAGTGCGGCGAGTGCCTCATGCTCGGGCCGCGGCGCGCCGAGGGGGAGGGCCGCCGACAGGCGAATCGAAGCGGGCACCGTCTGATCGATCAGGGTGGCGATGTCCGGCACGCCGAGTGCAGCGCACATGTGCGCGATCTCGCTGCTGTTCGGCCCAAGATGACGATGAATGAAGGCGTCCCGCTGCTCAATCTGAACAAGCGGCGCGGAGAGTAGGTTTGAGGTCATGATTCTGGCTGCACGGGATGGTGCGCGACTGGTCGGACGACTGCCGGTCGCGCCTCGGGGAATTCTGAGTGGGCCTCGGCCGATGGATCGTCGTCAGGCGATTTCGGCGCTGTACGCCGTGGCGTCGAGCAGCGACGCCACATCGCTGACGTTGTCCGGCTTGAGTTTGAAGAGCCAGGCGGAATATGCGTCGGCGTTGACTGACTCCGGTGCATCGACCGCATCCTGATTCGATGCGACGACCTCGCCTGCAACCGGCGCGTAAATGTCGGATGCAGCCTTGACTGACTCGACGACCGCGCATGCGTCACCTGCTCCAAGCTTGCGGCCCGCCTCGGGCAACTCAAGGAAGACGAGATCGCCCAGTGCCTCCTGCGCGTGGTCGGTGATGCCCACGGTCAGCGTGCCGTCATCCTCGACGCGGATCCATTCGTGGGACTTTGTATATTTCAAGTTTGCGGGGATGTTGTTCATGGAACTCTCCAGTCAGGAAGTGTGAAAGGGTGCCGACCAAAGGAACAATACGTCTACGCTGTCAAAGCGGGCCGTGTTGAGCACGGTAATGGTCCGCTCGAAGCGCGCTTTGCGGGGTGACGGTTTGAGGCGAGCGACAAGACGTCTGGCGCTTGTGCCATCGAAGCGAAAGCGACGATATGGGGGCCGGCCTGGGGAGTCGGTTCATGGGAGCTCCAGTGCGTCACTAGATATGACGGGAACGAATTCGTGTTGAGTTCGACGTCCCCGTCTGTCCCTTTTACCTGAGAGATTACGTTCTGCGCACGGGTTCACGGAACGGCTGCCCCTTCGGTGGATACGCAGGCACTGCGTGCCCGTATCGCTCTCCAGACCTGCATTTCGCGCGCGGTCCCTTGTGCCTGAGCGATTCCGGGGGTTACGCCTTCGGCGACTCACATGGAGTTCTCTCCCGCGTGCCGTGCTGACGATAGCACTGCAGCGGCCCGAGCGGCAACCGATCCGAATGAGCGCGTGGTCCATTAATCAGAACACCGTGGATTTGGCCATTACCCATCGGCAGGAACAGGGCTCGAGTCAACGAACAATTTGATCTCAAGCACAGCGACTCCATTTCTCTGGATATATGTGAAGGACCAAGTTTTCCGATCAGGTCGTATCAACGCTTGCGGCCAAGGAGTCCCTGGCCTAATGGCGGTGCCCGAGCGGACCGTACGAGAACAGCATGTGCGAAGCCTGACAGGTCGTGCGTATTGGATAGGGCGTTGACCTTGCCCCATTGGTGTTTATAATGCGCGGCTCTTTCGGTCTGGGCGGTTCTGCGGGGCGGGTCCGGGTCGTTGGGGGGGCGGGAGTCCTGTGCGTTTTCGGT
>SHNC01000261.1 GCA_004295105.1 Betaproteobacteria bacterium
GTGGCGATACGTATGGCGGTTCGCTGGAGAACCGCATGCGCTTTCCGCTCGAGGTGTTCGACGCGGTGCGCGCGGCCGTTCCCGCGCCCAAACCGGTCGGCATGCGCGTGTCGGCCACCGACTGGGTCGAGGGCGGCTGGGACGTCGAGCAAACGGTCGCCCTGGCACGCGCACTGGAGAAGCGCGGCTGCGATTTCCTGCATGTGTCGAGCGGCGGCGTGTCGCCGCAGCAGCAGATCCCGATCGGTCCGGGCGACCAGGTGCATCTGGCGGCGCGCATGCGCGGCGAGGTGAAGATGCCCGTCATCGCGGTCGGCCTGATCACCGAGCCCGAGCAGGCGGAGACCATCATCGCCTCCGGGCAGGCCGACCTCGTGGGCATCGCCCGCGCGATCCTGTTCGAGCCGCACTGGCCGTGGCGCGCTGCCGGCGAACTCGGGGCCCAGGTGAAGGCGCCGCGCCAGTACTGGCGCTCGCAGCCGCGCGCGTACAAGTCGCTGTTCGGCGATGTCCGCATCGCGCAGCGCTGAACGCGATGCCCTTGGTGGTGGCCCGCTGAATGCGCATCCTGCTGGTTGAAGACGACGAAGCGCTGCGCTCCGGGCTCTGCGAGGCGCTGGAGCAGGCCCACTTCGCGGTCGATGCGCTGGGGGCGGCCGAGCCGGCCGAGAACGCGCTGGCGAGCACCACCTACGATCTGGCGATCGTCGACATCGGCCTGCCGGGTATCGATGGCTTCGAGCTGATCCGCCGCGTGCGGCGGCGCGGCATCGGGCTGCCGATGCTGGTGCTGACGGCGCGCGACAGCCTCGAGGACAGGGTGGTGGGGCTGGACCAGGGGGCTGACGACTATCTGGTCAAGCCCTTCGACGTGCCGGAACTGCTCGCGCGCATGCGTGCGCTGATCCGGCGCAGCCGGGCGAGCAGCGGCGCGCAACTGAACTTCGGGCCGCTCGCGCTCGACCTGACCGGGCGCAGTGCGACGCTGGAGGGTGAGGCGCTGGAACTCACCGGGCGCGAGTGGGGTGTCCTCGAACAGCTCATGCTGGCCACGCCGAGGCTGGTGACGAAGAAGAAGCTCGCCGACAGCCTGAGCCAATGGGACAAGGAGATCACGCCCAATGCGATCGAGATCTACGTCTCGCGCCTGCGCGCGAAGCTCGCCGACAGCGGTGTCGTGATCCGGACGCTGCGCGGCATCGGCTACCGGCTCGAAGATGCGCCCCGCGACGCTTGATCGACTGCTGCCGCGGACGCTGCACGGGCGTCTGCTGGTTTCGCTGGCGGGGTCCCTCATCGCCCTGCTCGCGATCAGCGTGGTCGCCGACTACCGAACCGCGCTCGGACTTGCCAACGAGGCCTACGACCGCGCCCTCGCCAGCACCGCGATCGCGCTGGCTTCGCGGCTGGAGCGCGATGCCGACGACGAACGCATCGAGATCGACCTGCCGCCCGCGGCCGAGGCCGTCCTGCGTTCCGATCCGGAGGACAGCGTGCTGTACGCGGTGGTCGACGAAGCCGGGCGGCTGGTGGCCGGTGACGCTGCGCTCGCGGCGCTGCCCTGGCCCGTGGCGTCGGCTCAGCCTGCCTACGCCGATGGGCGGCTCGGCGAGCGGGCGCTGCGCATGGCCAGCTACGCGTATTCGAGTCCCACGCTGCGGGCCACGGTCGTGGTGGCCGAAACCACCGTCAAGCGCGAACGCTCGGCGCACGGCATCCTGTCCGCGATCATCTGGCCCAATCTGCTCCTGATCGCGGCCACGCTGGGGCTCGTCTTCGTCGTCGTCCGCTTCGCACTGCGCCCGCTCGATGTGCTGGGAGAACGCATCGATGCGCGCACGGCCGACGACCTGAGCCCGGTTGCCGATGCCGGCGTGCCGGGCGAGGCGCGTCCCCTGGTGGCTGCGCTCAATCGCCTGTTGTCCAACCTGGATGTCGCCGGACGGGCGCAGCAGGCCTTTCTGTCGAATGCGGCGCATCAACTGCGTACCCCGCTGGCCGGCATGCTGATGCAGCTCGAGCTGCTGAACGCTGCGCTGCCCGCGGAGCTGCAGCCGCGCGTGGAGCGCCTGCGCGTGTCGGCGCAGCGGCTGACGCGGCTCACCAACCAGATGCTCGCGCTGGCGCGCTCGTCGCGCCAGGCGGCGTCCATGGTCGAGGGCCTGCTGCGCCCGCTCGATCTGGCGACGCTGATCGAGGAGCGGGCGTCCGACTTCGCCGACCGGGCGCTCGCGCGCGGCATCGATCTCGCCTTCGAGCCGGCCAGGGCCAGCGTTCAGGGTTCCGACTGGATGCTGCGCGAACTGATCTCCAACCTGCTCGACAATGCGATCAAATACACGCCGCCCGGCGGGCACGTCACGCTGCGTTGCGGTGAGGACGGGGCGGGCCATCCGTGGCTGGAGGTGGAGGACGACGGGCCGGGCATCCCGCCGGCCGACCGCGAGCGCGTGTTCGAGCGTTTCCAGCGCCTGGCCGGCGCCGAGGTGGAAGGGAGCGGGCTGGGACTGGCCATCGTGCGCGAAGTGGCCGGACGCCATCAGGCGACGGTGACGATCGAGTCGGGCGGCTCGGGTGCGGGTACGCGCATCCGGGTGTGCTTTCCGGCACGGCGGTAGGAGGAACCAGCAGGGCGCAGCGGGCATGGCGCAGCGGCATCGTCAGGTTATTGAAGGGAAGCCTCCGTTAGCGTAGCGGCACTTTCCGCTAACCGGATCCGAGCAGATGCGCACCGCGTTGAAATCGAATTCCCTGCATTCAGATTCGCAGCCGAACCTCGTCCCGCGCCGGCCCGTGGCGATCATCGCCCTGCATTGGGGGACGGCGCTCGTCGGCCTGGCCGTCGTCGCGCTGATCCTCGGGCGCGAACTGGCGGATGGCAAGGCGATGCGCGCCCTGCTGCTGGACGGCCATCGCGCATTCGGTGCGCTGGTGCTGGCGCTGACGCTGGCGCGCGTGGCGGTTCGAATCCGACATCATCCGCTGTCCGAATCGGTCGACGCGTCCGCAGCGCACCGGCTTGTCATCGCGGCGATGCATCTTGCGCTCTACGGCCTGCTCGTCGCCGTTCCAGTGCTCGGCTGGGCGCTCACGAATGCGCATGGGCAACCGGTGTCAGTGTTCGGCCTGTTCGCCCTGCCGTCCCTCCTCGAGCGTGACTCGGACCTCGCCGACACCCTCGGCGACTTACATGAGACGGCGGCGTGGTGCCTGGTCGGCGCGGTCGGCCTGCACGTCGCGGCAGCGCTGTGGCACCACTTCGTGCGGCGCGATCCGGTGCTGCTCGCGATGCTGCCGCATGGCGACCCGGCGCACCTCAGACGCGCGTCCTCTTCCCCCGATCTCGCCGCCATCCCATCCGAATCAACCGAGGCCTCAACATGATGAACCAATCGAACTCCCGCCGTGCCACCGGGCGTCGAGCGCGCCGCCGCACCGCCCTTCTGCTGGCGTCGTCCGCCGCGCTGTGCGGAGGCATGCAGTCGGCCCACGCGGTGCCGAGCTTCGCGCGCCAGACCGGTCAGGACTGCGCAGCCTGTCACGTCGGCGCCTATGGTCCGCAACTGACACCCTACGGCATGAAGTTCAAGATCGGCGGCTACACCGACACCGATGGCAAGGACGGCAAGCTGCCGCTGTCGGCGATGGTTCTGGCGGCCTTCACCCGTACGGCGAAGGATCAGGCCGACCCCCCCGCCGACCACACCCATCGCAACGACAACCTCACGCTGGACGAGGCCTCCATCTTTCTCGCCGGACGACTGTCCGACAAGATCGGCGCGTTCGTGCAGGCGACCTACGATGGCGTCGAGCAGCGCAGCTCGCTCGACCATGCCGACATCCGTCTCGCGCATACGCTCGATCTGGGCGGCAAGGAGGCGGTGTTCGGGATCTCGGTCAACAACAACCCCGGTGTGCAGGATCCCTTCAACACCTTGCCGACCTGGGGCTTTCCGTATGTGGGGCCTGCCGTCGGCTTCGGCGGCGGCGATGCGGCGACGCTGTTCAATGGCGGGTTGGAGCACCGCGTGCTCGGGGCGTCGGCGTACGCCTTCCTCGACAACTCGCTGTATGCGGAGGTGGGTACCTACCGCTCGCTGTCGCCGGCGGTGCAGAGCCGGACCGGGCAAGGGCGCGACGAGGACATCGGGCGACTCGGCGGGGGCACGGCCTACTGGCGCCTGGCCTGGCTGCAGGACTGGAAGAAACAGAACTTTTCGGCGGGGCTGTTCGGCTTCAATGCCAACGTACAGCCCGATCGTGTTGGCGGCGCGCCGAGCAACAAGTATCACGATCTGGGTGTCGACGCGTCCTACCAGTTTCTCGGCACCCGCGAGCATGTCGGCACGCTCTACACGAGTTACATCCGCGAACGCCAGACGCGCAACGACCTGATCGCGAATGGCGAGGCGGACAACCGCAAGGGCACGCTGAACGAGTTCCGCATCAATGCGTCCTACTATTACCGGCAGACCTGGGGCGTGAGCGCGGGTCGCTTCGCCACCCGCGGCAACCGCGACGCCGCACTCTACGGCGACGGCTATGCGAACGGCTCGCCCGACTCCTCGGGAACCGTCCTGCAGGCGGACTGGACGCCGTGGGGCAAGGAGGATTCGTGGGCGGCGCCGTGGGCCAACCTGCGCCTCGGTCTGCAGTACACGATGTTCGACAAGTTCAACGGGGCGCGCCGCAACTATGACGGCAACGGCCGTGACGCCAAGGACAACAACACCCTGTTCCTGTTCGCATGGACGTCGTTCTGAGGATGGTGGACATGATGAGTCTCTTCGTTCTGCCCGCCGCCCGCCGTCTGTCAGCCGCCTGCGTGCTTCCGCTCCTGCTCTCCGCCGCGCCGGTATTCGCTGCCGACCTGCGCCACGGAGAAGACGTCTTCGCGCAGGAATGCGCCGAATGCCACAGCGTTCGCGAGGGCAAGAACAAGAAGGGGCCGTCGCTGTTCGCCGTCGCCGGCCGCCGGGCCGCCACCGTGTCCGATTTCGCGTATTCGGACGCGATGCGGCAGGCCGGCATCGTGTGGACGCCGGCGGCGCTCGACGCCTATCTCGCCAACCCGCGCAAGGCCGTGCCCGGCGGCAAGATGAAGTACGATGGCCTTGCCGATACGCACGACCGCGAGGATCTGATCGCGTATCTGGCGGGCCTGAAATAAGCGATCTGCGAGGCGCGATCTGCACGGTGCGGGCTGCTGTGTCCCGCACCTGAATGGGGTTGCGGACCGCTGCCGTCGCGCTCAGGCCTCGTCGGCGCCGTTCGCGCGTTCGGCGCGCCGCAGGATGCGGTCCAGCCCGCGGCCAACGCGTTCGGGAAAGTGGCTCGCTGTCCAGGCAAAGGCGCCGTACTTGATCAGC
The DNA here is from genome assembly GCA_004295105.1 of Betaproteobacteria bacterium. Classification (GTDB taxonomy): domain Bacteria; phylum Pseudomonadota; class Gammaproteobacteria; order Burkholderiales; family Rhodocyclaceae; genus Thauera. Next base: position 5,370 of record SHNC01000261.1, read on the forward strand.
TTGCCCAGGAGCATGGCCGCAAACGCGCTGACAAAGTCGTGCTGTACGGCGCCGAGGAAAATAAGCGCAGGGGTCTGAGGCAGGGGCGAAACCGCGATCAGGAACAGCGCGATGACCCCGTAGGTCGCCGCCCAACCGACGATGCGAATCCAGGTCTCGTTGTTCGCCAGTTGGGGGAAGCGCTCGAAGAGCTGGGACCAGCCGAGGTGGTGGAAGACGACCATCAGCACGGCTGCTCCCAGCGCGCTGCCGAAGGCGGATACGACGCTGATCGACCGCCACCTGGCGGCAGCGAGCAGGGTCGCCGGCACGACCACGGCGGTAACGGGATAGGCCGCGCTGACGGTGCCGGCAAACGACAGCGCGACGCACACGGGCAGCAACCGATGTCCCTTCGTCGCGTAACGCAGCGCCCGCCGCAGCAGGGCGTCGATCTGGTCGAGGGGCATCGGCGCAACCTGTTCAGCGGGCAGCCTTGGCGTCCGCCTCGCACTTCTTCATGAACGAACTGCGCGCCGCACCGGCGAGCGGCTTGCCGTTCTTGTCCACCGCCTTCGCCTCGCATCCGGCCTTGCCGCCGGCTTCGGCGTGGCACTTCTTCATGAACGACGCACGCGCCGCGCCGGCCAGCGGCTTGCCGTTCTTGTCGACGGCACGTGCCTCGCAGGTCGAGTCGGCCGACGGTGTCGCCGCCTGCGGCGGCGTGGCGGGCGTGGCAGGCGCCTGGGCAAAGGCGATGTTCGCAGCGAAAAGGCTGGTGAGCACGGCGGCGATGAGTCTGGACATCATGGTCTCCTTCGGGAAATTGCCCTGCGCGCCGCGATGCCGGATGGTGCGAGACACGCCAGGGCGGGTGAAGATTGAACTTCGCGTAGACTCTAGATCGATTCGGTGAAGTGCAGATAGGGCAGCGTATCGCCGCCGATGCGAAGGCGATGCACTTCGGTCAGGCCGTTGGCGCGGAGCAGCACGGTGTAGCTGCCATGGTCGAACGGCCCGACCATGCTTTCACCATGGAGGGCGAGCTGGGCGACCTTGCGGCCCCCGGCGTCGAGGACGCGCAAGTGGGCGAGGGCCCCGCCAAGCACCTGCGAGCCTGCCTCCGGGCCGGGAACTGTGAAGCGGTGCTGGTAGCCGCGCGGCGCATCGTCGGCGGCGTCGTCGTTACGCGCATCGTCCTTGCGGTCGCCGTTCGGCGGCGGCCAGCCCTCCGCGTCCGCGAGGGCTGGCGTGGCGCCGATGCCGATCGCGAACGTGGCGGCGGCCAGTTGCAGGAAGCGCTTGATCGCGCGCCGGGAAATGCGACGTCTGCCTTTCATGGTTGTCTCCAGATTGGCCCGCGGTGGCCGCGGCCATGTTCGAGTCGAAGTCGCCGATCAGCCGAGCTCGATCGGCACGAAGATGCGGGCGTCGTGGCGCTGGATCAACAACGCGACATGCTTGCCTGCACCGGCGAGCTGCTTGCGCAGTTCATCCGCGCTCGTGACCGGTCTGCCATTTACCGCGAGGATCACGTCGCCTTCCTCGATGCCCGCGCGCGCCGCGGGTCCGCTGGCGTCGAGCACCACCAGGCCACCCCGGGTTTCGGCCTCCTGCTGTTCCTGCGGGCTGAGCGGTCGCACGGCCACACCCAGGCGTCCGCGGTCGGTCGCCCCCGAATCCTCCGTCGCGACCTGTGCGGGCTGCATCTCGCCCACGGTGACGGTCACCGTGCGCGACTTGCCCTTGTGCCAGACTTCGAGCGCCACCGACTTGCCCGGCTGCATCGCCGCGACCCTGGGCGGCAACTCGGCGGAGGAGGCGACCGCCTGCCCGTCGAACTTCAGAATCACGTCGCCGGCCTCCAGTCCGGCCTTGGCCGCCGGACTGTCCGCTTCCACCCGGCTGACGAGGGCGCCGTGCGCGCCGTCCAGGCCGAAGGATTCGGCCAGTCCCTGATTGACGTCCTGGATGGCGACGCCGAGGCGGCCGCGGATGACCTTGCCGTGGGCAAGCAACTGTTCCTTCACCTGCGCGGCGACGTTGATCGGGATGGCGAACGACAGGCCCTGATAGCCGCCGGACTGGCTGTAGATCTGCGAGTTGATGCCGACGACCTCACCCTTCAGGTTGAGCAGCGGGCCGCCGGAATTGCCGGGGTTGATGGCGACGTCGGTCTGGATGAAGGGCACATAGCCTTCATCCGGCAGCGAGCGCGACTTGGCCGATACGATGCCGGCGGTGACGCTGTTCTCGAAGCCGAAGGGCGAGCCGATCGCCAGGACCCAGTCGCCCACCTTCGTCTCCGACGGGTCGCCGAGCGGCACCGTCGGCAAGTCGTGCGCATCGATCTTGAGCACTGCGACATCGGTGGGCTTGTCGACACCCAGCACCCTGGCCTTGAATTCGCGCTTGTCGGTCAGTTTCACAGTCACCTGGCTGGCGTCGGCGACGACGTGGGCATTGGTCAGGATCACGCCGTCGGCGCTGACGATGAAGCCCGAGCCCATGCCGCGCTTGATCTGTTCGCCCTGCGGAACGCGAAACTGCGGCCCGAAGCGACGCAGGAAGTCGTAAAAGGGATCGTTCGGGTCGATCTGGCCGAACGGCGAGTTGCCGCGGGCGCTGGTCTTCACCGTGCCTTCGACACTGATGTTCACCACCGCCGGGCCATACCGTTCGACGATGCTCTGGAAGTTCGGCAGGGCGACCACGTTCGTCGTCGCGGGCGGCTGCGCCGGCATGGTTGCAGCCACGGCGGGCTGGCTGGATTCGGCGTGTGCGGTACCGGCGAATCGGGCGCCTTCATAGGCGCCGGCGAAGATGCTGGCGACGGCGGCGGCGAGAATGCTGAATTTGATTGCCTGAGCTTTCATGTCGGCCTCCTGGTGCTGGAGCGGGCTGACCGTGCCCGCGACACCCGCAGCGTAGGGGTTGCCGACTTAACGCAAACTTAAGGGGCGCGTGGGTCGATTCGAGACGCGGATGCGACGGGCGGGAAGCCGACCGCGACGCGCAGGCCGCCCAGCGGCGAGGTGTCGAGAACCAGCCGGGCGCCGTGGCGTTCGGCAATCCCACGCACGATGGCGAGCCCGAGCCCGCTGCCTGGCTCGTCCTGCCCGGCGCGGCGGTAGAAGCGGTCGAGCACGCGCTCCCGCTCGTCAGGCGGGATGCCGGGACCACTGTCGTCGACCTCGAGCCAGCAGCGCACGTCCGGCGTGCCGGCATCGCGCAGGCGAACGCCGACGTCGATGCGTCCGCCTTCCGGCGTGTAGCGGATGGCGTTGTCGATCAGGTTGCCGACGAGGGTGCGCAGTGCCGCGGCATCGCCGTCGACGACGACTCCGTCGTCCAGCGTTGCGGCACCGAGGTCCATGTGCCGCCGATCGGCAAGCGCTGCGTGGTCGGCGAGGGCCTGGCGGGCGACCTCCGCCAGCGCGACACGGGTGCGCGCGGCTTGCGGCCCGGCTCCCGGCTCCTGCCGTGCGAGTGTCAGCAGTTGCTGCACCATGTGTGTCGCGCGCTGCAGTCCGGCACGCAGTTCGCCCAGCGCGGCACGGCGCGCATCGACATCAGCGGCGCGCTCGCACAACTGAAGCTGGATCTGCAGCGCGGCGAGCGGTGTGCGCAGCTCGTGCGCCGCATCGGCAACGAAAGCGCGCTGCGCGGACAGCGCCTGCCCCAGCCGATCGAGCAGATGGTTCAACTCCTGCACCAGGGGCTGCGCCTCGTCGGGGACATGATCGGCGCGCAACGGCTCGAGCGAGTCCGGGCGGCGCGCGGCGACTTCACGTGTCAGGCGCTCGAGCGGCCGCAGGCCACGACCCACGAGGTACCAGATCAGCGCACCGAACAGCGGGATCAGCGCCACGACCGGCATTAGCGTGCGCAACGCGGCGTCGGCGGCCATGCGGCTGCGCACCGACATCGGCTGGGCGACCTGAATCACGCGGTCGAGCAGCGGGGTCGAGAACACGCGCCAGTTGCCTTCGGTGGTCTTGACAGTGCTGTAGCCGAGCTGCGCGAGCGAGGGCAGGGTGCTGTGCGGTCGCGACAGATAGAGCTGCACGCCGCTGCGGTCCCAGATCTGGATGACGAAGTCCAGCGATTCCTCCGGTGCCGCCAGGGGGGCCGCCGTCGGGCGGCCGAACTGCTGGTCGCGCAGCGACAGCGCGAGCTGGCGCAACTGGTAGTCCATCAGGCCGTCGACCTCGGCGCGTGCAGCGATGTAGGTCGCCAGCCCGCCGAGCGCGAACACCACGACGAGGGCGCCGAGCAGGGACAGGAGCAGCGTGCGACGCAGCGATCTCATCGGCCTCTTCCTGCGGGCGGACAGCATCCTCGCCATGAGCGACCGCATGGGCATGGCGGGACAGCGGCGACGGAACGGGCGCAGCTCATGCCTGCACCGGCAGGTAATAGCCGACGCCGCGCAGATTGCGCACCCACTCGGCACCCAGCTTGCGTCGCAGCGCGTGGATATGTACTTCGACCGCGTTGCTTTCCACTTCCTCGTCCCAGCCGTACAGGCGTTCTTCGAGTTGAGCGCGCGAAAGCGGCTTTCCGGGCTGCTCAAGCAGCGCGCAGAGCAGCGAGAATTCGCGTGCCGAGAGGCGAATCGGCTCGCCATGAAGCGTCACCGTGTGCGCGGCGGGATCGACCTGCAGGGGCCCGAGTGTGATCGTCGGCGCCGCGGCGCCGCGTTGGCGGCGGAGCAGGGCACGCACCCGCGCGCCGAGTTCGTCGAGGTCGAAGGGCTTGACGAGATAGTCGTCGGCGCCGGCATCGAGACCGCGGACGCGGTCGGCGACCGCGTCGCGGGCGGTGATCACCAGCACCGGCAGCGTATTGCCGCCGGCGCGCAGGCGCTGCAGCAGCGCGATGCCGTCGCGCCGGGGCAGACCGAGATCGAGCAGCAGCAACTCGTAGGGGTTGTCGGCAACGGCAAGTTCGGCAGCGACGCCGTCGCGCACCCAGTCGACCGTGTAGCCTTCACCGCGGAGAGCCTGCTGCACGCCGGCACCGATCATCGGGTCGTCTTCGATCAGGAGCAGGCGCATCGGGTTCCGACATCAGCAACGTGGGTTAGCATTGCATCAGGGTACGCCGAAACACCGTCGGACGAGAACATCATGAATTCAGCCAGGAATGCCCTTGTCGGCCTGCTGCTCGGCGTGTCGATGATCGCGTCCGCGATGGCGGCGGAGGGCGCCTTCGTCGCCGATCGCGATGTGCGCGTGCAACGCGCCGGCGACCATTTCACCGTCGACATGGTTGCGCATGCGCCGGTCGCGGCGGCGCAGGCCTGGGCGGTGCTGACCGATTTCGAGCATATGGCCGACTTCATGCCCAACCTGACCGCGAGCGAAGTGCTCGAGCGCAACGGCGAGGTCGTCAGGATCAGGCAGGCGGGGGTGGCGCGCTATGGGCTGTTCTCGGCGCGGTTCGACTTCGTGCGCGAATTCACGCTCCGTCCGTCGCAGGAGATCCGCGCGCACAGCACCGGTGGCAACGTCCGCCGCATGGACAGCGTGATGCGGCTGACGCAGGACGAGGTCGGCACCCGGCTCGAATATCACGCGGAGGTCGAACCCGACTTCTGGCTGCCACCGCTCATCGGCCCGGCTTTCGTCCGCCACGAAACCGCCGAGCAGTTCTCGGCCATGATCCACGAGATGGTGCGCCGGCGGTGAAGCGAGAGGCCGGCGGCGCGGCGGCCGCGATTCCGGCGGTAGGCCCGCCTTGCGGGCATCGCCTCAGGACGTCTTGCGGACCTTGTAGAAGGTGAAGTTGCGTCCGACATGCACGACCTGCAGCAGGTCCGACGCCGGGTTGGCGGAGTCGTCGGGGTCGGTGCCGAGCACGACCAGGTAGTCGTAGAAAGCCGGCCACCGGTCCCAGTAATGCGCGTCGCCGTCGGCGGCAGCGACGTGGGCTGCAAGGATCACCTGGCTGATGGTGGGCGTTTCGCCATCCTCGGTATCGACGTTGTCGCGATAATCGGCGCGCGCGTGCAGGATCTGCTTGCCCGGAACCACGAACAGCCGTGACACCAGCGCCGAGCGCTCGATGACCGCCAGCGCAGGCGTGTGCGACAGTGCGGCGTCGATGGCGCCATCGGGAAGGTTGTCGGCCTGGGCGACGAGCAGCCGCGAGCCGGGCGCCATCGCATGGATCGAATTCCTGAGTTCGAGCAGGGGTTGGGAGATCGACGCCCAGTTCACCGACACATCGACCACGCGGAAGGCGATCGTCGCGAGGCAGATGGCGAAGAATGCGTTCTGCCCCTCCAGCTTGCGCAGATCGGTGGAAATGAAGCCGAGGGTCAGGAAGAAGATGCCCACCACCAGGCGTTCATCGGCCATCCACGAGCCGAAGGCCATGCGCGGCATGGCGAGGAAGGCGACGGTGAGTACGCCCGCGACGATGAGGCCGGCGCGGTGGAAGCGGACGAGGCCGCGGCGGATGGCCACGGCGATGGCGCCGCCGATGAGGATCAGGAAGGGGATGTCGACCACGTCCGAATAGACGGACAGGAAGCGTGTGACGGCCTCGAGCTTGCCCTGGGCTTCCCAGACGTTATCGTGCGCCAGGCCCCAGGTCGGACTGTGCAGCAGCAGGTAGAGGAAAGGCAGGAAGGGCAGCCCGAGGGCGAGCGCGCTCGCGAGCAGTTGCCTCGCTCGGCGCGGCTCTTGCCCCGCTAGTCGCCAGGCCTCGAAACTGGCGATGGCAAGGCCGTACAGACCGAGCGCCGACAGATGGCAGACATACAGGATTGCGCAGAAGGCGAGGCTGCAGAGTGTGCGCAGCGCCGGCCCGCGCTCGGCCAGTTTCACCCAGGCAGCCAGTCCGAAGATGGCGACGCCAACGCCGAACAGGTAGTTCATCAGGCCGACGAACAGAAAGCCGTTATAGACGAACAGGCCACCGACGAGCGGCCACGCGGACCACGCCCCGTAGAGCGTGCGATGCAGGACCATGGGACCCAGCAGCAGCAGGAGCATCGTCAGGCCGATGAAGACGCGGCCCGCGGTGTATATGCCCAGCCATGACGCCAGTGTCGGCACCGTCAGGTCCATGATCAGATTGGGGATCGGTGCCCATGCCGTCTCGTAATAGCCCGACAGCCATTCATTGCCCGGGATCTGCGCCAGCGCGAACATCCGCGCAAGGTGGTTGGGATAGTCCTCGAGGGGGGGAACCAGCGTGTATACGAGCGGAACAAGAATCAGCACGGCGACCAGGAGGGTCTGCTTGGCGATGACCCAAGGCCGTTCGGCCCGCAAGTCGGCCGAAAAATGAGGATGCGCGAGACTTCTGATGCCGGACACGTCAGGGGCCTTGGTCGAACGTTGAGCGGGAATATGTCGCCGGGCGCGGCGCGGCCGTGCCTCAGATGCTCTCGAGAACCTCGGCTACCGCAGGGTGCATGACTTTACCACTGTGCACGTTCAGTCCGGCGGCCAGATGCCGGTCGTCCTCCATCGCCTTCTTCCAGCCCTTGTCGGCCAGCGCCAGGACGAAGGGGAGCGTGGCATTGTTGAGGGCAAAGGTGGAGGTGCGGGCAACTGCGCCCGGCATGTTGGCGACGCAATAATGGACGATGCCATCGACGACGTAGGTCGGGTCGGCGTGCGTAGTCGCGCGGCTGGTCTCGAAACAGCCGCCCTGGTCGATCGATACGTCGACGAGGACAGATCCTGGCTGCATGCGGGCGAGCCATTCGCGCGGCACGAGGCGTGGCGTGCGCGCGCCGGGGACCAGCGCGGCGCCGATGACCAGATCCGCCTTCAGCACCAGCGCTTCTATCATGCCGGCGGTGGCGTGGCGGGTGCCGATGGTGCCGGCGAAGAGTTCGTCCAGCCGGCGCAGGCGGTCGATCGACGGGTCGGCGATGATCACGTCCGCGCCCATGCCGATCGCCATCCGTGCCGCGTTGTAGCCGACCACGCCACCGCCCAGGATCACGACCTTGCCCGGTGCCACGCCGGGCACCCCGCCCAGCAGGACGCCGGAGCCGCCGCGTGGCCTTTCCAGATAGGTGGCGCCGGCCTGAATCGCCATGCGCCCGGCAACTTCACTCATCGGTGCGAGCAGCGGCAGGCCGCCCGACGGGCTGGTCACGGTCTCGTAGGCGATGGCAGTGGTGCCGGCGTCGAGCAGTAGCCTGGCCTGCTGCGGGTCGGCGGCGAGATGAAGGTAGGTGAACAGCACCTGATCGGCGCGCAACTGCCTGCATTCGTGCGGCTGCGGTTCCTTCACCTTGATGATCAGCTCTGACCGTGCAAAGACTTCCTCCGGCGTATCGGCAAGGTCCGCGCCGGCGGCCAGATACTGGTCGTCTGCGAGTCCGATGGCTGCGCCGGCGCCGTTCTGCACCAGCACGCGGTGACCGTGTGCGACCATTTCGCGGACACTGTGCGGCGTCGCGCCGACACGGTATTCGTGCGTCTTGATCTCCTTCGGGACACCGATGCGCATGGCGGACGTCAGCCTCCGATGTAGGACATTTCGATCTTGCGCGCGGCGGCGGTAGCGGCGGTGCGGATTTCCGAGTAACGGTCCTCGCGCTGGCGCCATACAGCGGCGATCGCGGCGTGCAGGCGTTCGTCGTCGGCACCTGCGCGCAGCAAGGCGCGCAGGTCGTGGCCGTTCTGCGCGAACAGGCAGGTGTAGAGCTTGCCTTCGGTAGACAGGCGCAGGCGGGTGCATGTCGAGCAGAAGGCGTGGGTAACGGAGGAGATCACGCCGATCTCGCCGGCGCCATCCCTGTAGCGCCAGCGCTCGGCGACCTCGCCTTCGTAATTGGGGTCGATGGGTTCCAGCGGAAACAGGCGGTCGATGCGTGCGACGACCTCGCGCGAGGGCAGGACCTCGTCCATCTTCCAGCCGTTGGAACTGCCGACATCCATGAACTCGATGAAACGCAGGATATGGCCGCTGTGGCGGAAGTGATTCGCCATCGCCTCGATGCCCTGGTCGTTGGTGCCGCGCTTGACCACCATATTCACCTTGACCGGTCCCAGGCCGGCATCCCGCGCGGCGGCGATGCCGTCGAGCACGCGCGCCACCGGGAAGTCGGCATCGTTCATGCGGCGGAAAGTCGGGTCGTCGAGCGCATCGAGGCTGACGGTGACGCGATGCAATCCGGCCGCCTTCAGGCCAGGAGCCAGCCTGGGCAGCAGCACGCCATTGGTGGTGAGGGTCAGTTCTACGCCGTCGAGTCCGGCCAGCATCTCTATCAGCCGGGGCAGATCCTTGCGCAGCAGCGGCTCGCCGCCAGTGATGCGGATCTTGCGCACACCCTGGGCCACGAAAAGGCGCGCGACGCGGGTGATCTCCTCGAAGCTCAGCAAGGCCTCGCGGGGCAGGAAGGGGTAATCGTGGCCGAATACCTCGCGCGGCATGCAATAGATGCAACGGAAATTGCAGCGGTCGGTGACCGAGATGCGCAAGTCCCGCAGGCTGCGGCCGCGCCGGTCGAGCAGCGGACCGTCCACCGCAAGAGGCGCGGTGACTTCGGGCAGCAACGGGGACGTCGCCGCGTCGCGAATGGGGATGACTCTCATGGCAAACGGCGCTTGTCGTTGCAGATCGCGTGATCGTCCGCCCGGCGGGCATACGATGCCTTGTCCGGCATCAATCGATGCGGTTCTCACAGGACGTGGACCACTACGCCGGACAATGATTCGATTATCGGCAGGCGCGCGGGGGCGTGCAAGGCGCTTGCCCTCGGTCGCGCTTGGGGTAAAGATGATGAGCACGTCACGGCGTACCGCCTCCTTTCTCGGCATCCGGAGAACAACAACATGGCCGATCTTGCGCCGCTCCCGGCAACCGCCCTGCGCGCGAGTTGCGATCCCGCTCGCTTCGACTTCGATTCCACCGCCGCGCTGGCCGACCACGCCGGCGACCTCGGCCAGGCCCGCGCCGTCGAGGCGCTGCACTTCGGGCTGGCGATGGGGCACAGCGGCTATCACGTCTTCGTCCTCGGCGAGCCGGGCAGCGGCAAGCATGCAACGACCTTCCGTCTGCTGCGCGCGCGAGCCGCTAAGGAGCCGGTGCCCCCCGATCTGTGCTACCTGCACAACTTCGACGAACCGCTGCATCCGCGGCTGCTGACCCTTCCTGCCGGTCGTGGCGGCGCATTGAGGGCGCAGATGCAGACCTTCATCCGCGAACTGGGGCCGGCGGTGGAGGCCGCGCTCGGCAGCGATACCCATAGCGACCGCGTCGAGGCGCTGCAGAGCAATCACAAGGCGCGGGAGGAAGGCGCATTGCGCGAGCTCGGCGAGGCGTGCGGCGCCGAGGGCATCTCGCTGCTGCAGACGCCCGAAGGTTTCGTGTTCGCGCCCTCGCGCGACGGCGAGGTGCTGTCGCCCGAGGCATTCGACGCCCTGACGCAGGGCGAGCGCGACGATATCGAAGCGCGGGTTTCCGGCTGGAGCGACAAGCTCGAGGACCTGCTGAACGAGTTTCCCGGCTGGCGCAAGGCGCTGCGCGAAGCGATTGCACGGGCCGAGCAGGAGGCGCTGGGGCCAGCCGTGTCGCACCTGCTGCGCGAGTTGCGCGAACACCACGCCGACCTGCCCGAGGTCTTGAATTTTCTCGATGCGGTGAGCCACGACGTGCTCGAGAACGTGGTCAACGGCATTCCGCAGGAAGAGGAAGAAGAGGACGTCTCCGAGCCGGAGGAGGCCACGCGCTACCACCGCTACCAGGTCAAGCTGCTGGTCGACCATGCCGCCTCGCAGGGGGCGCCGGTGGTGTTCGAGAATAATCCTGGCTACGGCAATCTGATCGGCCGCATCGAGCATGTGGTGCAGCAGGGCGCTCAGGTCACGCACTTCAACATGATTCGCGCCGGGGCGCTGCATCGCGCCAGCGGGGGCTATCTGGTCATCGACGCCGAACGTCTGCTGACGCAGCCCTTCGCCTGGGAGGGACTCAAGCGCAGCCTGCGTTCCGGCGAGATCCGCATCGAGCCGCCTGCCGAGGCCCAGGGCTGGAGCGGTGCACTGACCCTGGAACCGCAGGCCGTGCCGTGCGCGGTGAAGGTCGTCCTGATCGGCGACCGCGATCTCTACTACCTGTTGATGGAAAACGATCCCGAGTTCGCCGACCTGTTCAAGGTGGCGGCCGATTTCGAGGACGACTTGCCGCGCACGCCGGACAACGAGTATGAGTACGCCCGGCTGATGGCGCTGCTCGCGCGCGGCGCCAGCCTGCTGCCGATCGACCGCAGCGGAGTGGCGCGGCTGATCGAGGAAGGCGCGCGCCTGGCCGAGGATGCCGGCAAGCTCTCGCTCAACACCCGCGCGCTGTCCGACCTGATGCGCGAGGCCGACCATCATGCCCGCATCAACGGGTGCGAGGCGACCGGCCGCGCCGAAGTCGAGTCGGCCATCGCCGCGCGTGCGCGGCGCGTCAGCCGCTACCCGCTGCGCGTGCGCGAATCCATGCTGGACGGTACGACCTTGATTTCCACCGAAGGCGAGCGCGCCGGCCAGATCAACGGCCTGGTCGTGGTGGAGCTGGCCGGCGAGCGCTTCGGTTACCCGGTGCGCATCACGGCGACGGTGCGCCTGGGCGAAGGCGACGTGGTCGACATCGAGCGCGAGGCCGAACTCGGCGGCGCGATCCATTCCAAGGGCGTGATGATCCTGTCCGCCTTCCTCGCCGCACGCTACGCCCGGCATCAGCCGCTGTCGCTGTCGGCCAGCCTGGTCTTCGAACAGTCCTACGGCATGGTGGAGGGCGACTCGGCCTCCCTGGCTGAGCTGTGTGCGCTGCTGTCGGCGCTCGCACAGGTGCCGATCCGGCAGCGCTTCGCGATCACCGGATCGGTGAACCAGTTCGGTGAGGTGCAGGTGATCGGTGGCGTGAACGAGAAGATCGAAGGCTTCTTCGACCTGTGCAAGGCGCGCGGGCTCGACGGCAGCCACGCGGTGGTGATCCCCGAAGCCAGCGTGCGCCACCTGATGCTGCGCGAGGACGTCGTGCAGGCGGCGCGCGACGGATTGTTCCATATCCACGCCATCGGCACGGTGGACGAGGCGATGACGGTGCTCACCGGCATGCCGGCGGGCGAACCCGACGCGAAGGGCGTGATCCCGCGCGGTACGCTCAACCACAAGGTGGCGACCGTGCTGGCCGAAATGACCGCCGCGCGCCGCGCGCACGAGGACACGGAAGGGCGCAAGCCGCTCGGCCACCAGCACCGGCAGCGACATGGAGTTTAATGCCGCAGGGGTTGGACGTCGGTAGGGTTGCGGCACCAGGCGAAATGTGGCTTTGGTGGATGACCTAGGGCCGAGAATGGCAAGGGAAGGTGTCCCGCTATCGATCCGGGATTCGCAGTCGCCTGCGTGGCAGTTCTGATGCCAAACGACTGTAAGGGCGGCTGAACCTGCCGCGTGTGAAGCTCAAGAAGCGAGACGTACGTCACCGCTTGCTAGGAGAAACGGACCATGTTGATTACTCGAGTCCGCCTGAAGAACTGGCGCAATTTCCGCACTCTGGATCTGCCACTGCGCGAGGTGACCTATGTCCTTGGTCCGAACGCCTCGGGCAAGTCGAATCTCCTGGACGTATTTCGATTTCTCAGGGACTTGAGCAAGCCCAAAGGGGGTGGGCTGCAGGCAGCAGTTGCCGATCGTGATGGCATCAGCAAGTTGCGTTGCCTGCATGCGCGAAAGGACAACGAGGTGCTGCTTGATATCGAGTTGTCCGAGCAGCCGGACGGACCTGTGTCCTGGCGGTACGTGCTCGGCTTCAAACCGGAAGGCAAGGGAGCTCAGCGCATCATGGTGTCGGCCGAACGGGTATGGCATCAGGGACAACTGAAGCTCGATAGGCCCAATGAAGCTGATCAGGCGGACCCGGTGTTGCTGACCCAGACACATCTCGAGCAGATTCAGGCAAACACCAAGTTTCGTGACTTAGTCGATTTCTTTGGTGCAACGACGTATTTGCATCTTGTGCCACAGCTACTGAAGTTTGGCGACAAGATCGGTGGTCAGCGCCTGGAGGACGATCCCTTTGGACAGGGATTCCTGGAACGCCTGGCAAAGACGCCTGACCGCACGAGAGCCGCGCGCCTTGGAAAGATCAATGCTGCATTGCAGCATGCGGTGCCGCAGTTCAAGGAGCTACGTTTTGCGAAGGACGAACTGGGGCATCCGCACCTCGAAGCCTTGTATGCCCACCACAGGCCGAATGCGGGCTGGCAGTCCGAGGAGCAGTTTTCGGACGGTACGCTGCGTCTTTTAGGCCTATTGTGGGCATTGCTGGAAGGAAATGCGCTGCTCTTGCTCGAAGAGCCCGAGATCTCCCTGAATGATGCAATCGTCAAAGAAATCCCGCTTATCATCGAGCGCATCCAGCGTGACCGAAAAACGCGGCGTCAGGTGATCCTCAGCACGCATAGCGAGGCGCTGTTGAGTAACCCGGGTATCGATGGACGTGGAGTGATCGTGCTCCAAAGCAGCCAGGAAGGGTCCCAAGCGCGGACGCTCGACATGGCCGAGGAAAGCGCTCTGGAGGCTGGTTTTACGGTGGCCGAAGTCGTTCTTCCGAAAACTCGCCCGCAGACCGTCAATCAACTGGGGCTTTGGTGATGGTGTCGGTGGCCCTTGGCACTGAAGACGAGTTGAGCGAGGCAATTGGATTACGTTTGTTGGCGGAGCAAGGCGGAGTACTCGATGCTTCTTTGCTCCTGCGCAAGTCAGGCTTTGGTTATCTACGCAGCAAGATGGATAGCTGGCGGCAACTTGCTCAGTATCAGCCGGTAGTACTGATCACGGACCTGGATCGCGTTACGTGCCCGGTGCTGCTGCTGCGTGATTGGGTGGGGGCAAATCCGATTCCCGATAGCCTGTTGGTGCGGATAGCAGTGCGAGAAGTCGAATCGTGGCTCCTCGCAGATCACGATGCCATGCGCGCTCTTCTGGGCAGCGGCCGCCTTCCCCCTCACCCTGACGAATTGCCCGATCCCAAGCAACATCTGCTGCGGTTGGCCAAACGCGCGTCGAGATCGATTCGTCAGGATTTGTTGCGAGAAGAGGGAAGCGTATCCGCGCAAGGGCTCGGGTATAACGCCCGTCTAACGGACTTGGTCAGGAGCGGTTGGAGTCCGGAGAAGGGCGCGGAGCGCTCGCCGAGCCTCGCCCGTGCGCGGCGAAGGATCGCCGAACTGGCAGAACGACTCCGATAGGCCGTATCAGCAGATCACGCAACGCCTGCAAAGGACGAAAAAAAGAAGGCCAGCCACATATGGCTGACCTTCTCCAGGATTTGGCTCCCCGACCTGGGCTCGAACCAGGGACCTACGGATTAACAGTCCGGCGCTCTACCGACTGAGCTATCGGGGAATTGAAACTGTTGCTGCTGTCGAAACTGTTACTGCTGTCTTGCTGTTCCGTTCAGAAACACCAAGTACCGAAACTTGGCTCCCCGACCTGGGCTCGAACCAGGGACCTACGGATTAACAGTCCGGCGCTCTACCGACTGAGCTATCGGGGAACAGAGGCGCGCATTCTAGGCAGAGCGCGTCGCTTCGTCAAGGAAATGACGACGATTTTCTCGTCGTCGTCATTCCGATCGGATCAGGCCTTCACGACCTGGGCGATCGCCTTGGCGACGTAGCCGATATTCTTCGAGTTCAGCGCGGCCAGGCAGATGCGGCCGGTCGACACCGCGTAGATGCCGAAGTCGCTCTTCAGCGACTCGACCTGTGCGGCACTGAGGCCCGTGTAGGAGAACATGCCGCGCTGCTTGATCACGAAGGAGAAGTCCCGCTCCACGCCTGCGGCCTTGAGCTGGTCGACGAGGCCGGTGCGCATCGCGCGGATGCGGTCGCGCATGCCGCCCAGTTCGTCTTCCCACATCTGGCGCAGTTCCGCCGAGTTCAGCACCGCGGCGACGATGGCGCCGCCGTGGGTCGGCGGGTTGGAGTAGTTGGTGCGGATTACGCGCTTCAACTGCGACAGCACACGGGCCGATTCGTCCTTGCTGGCGGTGATGATGGACAGGGCGCCGACGCGCTCGCCGTACAGCGAGAAGCTCTTCGAGAACGAGCTGGAGATGAAGAACTGCAGGCCGCTGGCCGAGAAGGCGCGCACCGCGACGGCGTCCGGCTCGATGCCGTCGGCGAAGCCCTGGTAGGCCATGTCGAGGAAGGGCACGAGGCCGCGCGCACGGCACACCTCGACCACGTCGTTCCACTGCGCGTCGCTCAGGTCGGCGCCGGTGGGGTTGTGGCAGCAGGCGTGCAGCACGACGACCGAGCCGGGCTGCAGCGTGTCGAGCTTGGCCTTCATGCCCGAGAAGTTCACGCCGCGCGTCTCGGGCTCGTAGTAGGGGTAGTTCTCGACCGGGAAGCCGGCCGCTTCGAACAGCGCGCGGTGGTTTTCCCAGCTCGGGTCCGAGATGTATACGGTTGCGCCGGGCAGCAGGCGCTTGATGTAGTCGGCGCCGATCTTCAGTGCGCCGGTGCCGCCCAAGGCCTGGGCGGTGACGACCTTGCCGTCGGCAATGAGGGCGGAATCCTTGCCGAACAGCAGGTTCTGCACCGCGTTGTTGTAGGCGGCCGGACCTTCGATGGGCTGGTAGCCGCGCGCCGGGGCGGCCTCGAGGCGGGTCTTCTCGGCGGCGCGCACCGCCGCGAGCAGCGGGATCTTGCCGTTGTCGTCGTAGTACACGCCCACGCCGAGGTTGACCTTTTCGGCACGGGCGTCGGCGGCAAAGGCCTCGTTCAGGCCAAGGATCGGGTCACGGGGCGCCATCTCGACGGCGGCGAAGATCGAAGCGGACATATCGACTCCAGTGGTGCCAGTTGTGCTGGCGTGTCATGCGCGCCCGCGGCCGACGGTGAGCCGTGCCTTGAGGCGCGATTTGGGAAATAATCGGGGTTTTCGCGTGCGCGCACCGGGTCGGGGCGTGCAGTCGAAGAAACAAGCGGAAATTTTAGCATGGCGAGTCAAGGCAGTAGCGAGGCGAAGAAACCGGACGGAACCGCCGGGAGCGACGTGCAGGTGCTGACGTTCGAAGGCAGCCCCTTCCGCCTGCACCAGCCGTTTCCGCCCGCGGGCGACCAGCCCGAAGCGATCCGCCTGCTGTGCGAAGGCGTCGAAGACGGTCTGCTGTTCCAGACGCTGCTCGGCGTGACCGGCTCCGGCAAGACCTACACCATGGCCAACGTCATCGCCCGCATGGGGCGCCCGGCCCTGGTGCTGGCGCCGAACAAGACGCTGGCGGCCCAGTTGTACGCGGAATTCAGGGAGTTCCTGCCCGAGAACGCGGTCGAGTACTTCGTCAGCTACTACGATTACTACCAGCCCGAAGCCTACGTGCCGTCGCGCGACCTGTTCATCGAGAAGGATTCGTCGATCAATGAGCACATCGAGCAGATGCGGCTGTCGGCGACCAAGAGCCTGATGGAGCGGCGCGACGTTGTGATCGTGGCGACCGTGTCGTGCATCTACGGTATCGGCGATCCGGTCGATTACCACGCGATGATCCTGCACCTGCGCGAAGGCGAGCGCATGGCGCACCGAGACCTGATCCAGCGCCTGGTGGCGATGCAATACACCCGCGCCGACATCGACTTCCGCCGCGGCACCTTTCGCGTGCGCGGCGATGTGATCGACGTGTTTCCGGCGGAAAACGCCGAACTGGCGGTGCGCATCGAGATGTTCGACGACGAGATCGAACACCTCACGCTGTTCGACCCCCTGACCGGCCACCTCAAGCACAGGCTCGCGCGCTTCACGGTCTATCCGTCCAGTCACTACGTGACGCCGCGTGCCACGGTGCTGCAGGCGATCGAGGCGATCAAGGAGGAACTGCGCGAGCGCGTCGCCTTCTTCCAGCGCGACGGCAAGCTCGTCGAGGCGCAGCGCATCGAACAGCGCACCCGCTTCGACCTCGAGATGTTGAACGAAATGGGCTTCTGCAAGGGCATCGAGAATTACTCGCGGCATCTCTCCGGCCGCGGGCCCGGTGAGCCGCCGCCGACCCTGATCGACTACCTGCCGCCGGACGCGCTGCTGTTCGTCGACGAGTCGCACGTCGCCATC
This sequence comes from Betaproteobacteria bacterium, assembly GCA_004295105.1. Lineage (GTDB taxonomy): Bacteria > Pseudomonadota > Gammaproteobacteria > Burkholderiales > Rhodocyclaceae > Thauera. The sequence goes on from SHNC01000261.1 coordinate 22,427, forward strand.
GGCCAGGTCGGCGGTATGTACAAGGGTGACCGCTCGCGCAAGGAAAACCTCGTCGGCTACGGTTTCCGCCTGCCGTCGGCGCTCGACAACCGGCCGCTGAAGTTCGACGAATTCGAGCGCCTGATGCCGCAGACGATCTTTGTGTCGGCAACGCCCGCCGCCTACGAGGAGCAGCATCAGGGCCAGGTGGTGGAGCAGGTGGTGAGGCCGACCGGTCTCGTCGACCCGGTCGTGGAGGTGCGGCCGGCGATGACGCAGGTCGATGATCTGCTGTCCGAGATCAAGAAGCGCCTCGAGGTGCAGGAGCGGGTACTTGTCACCGTGCTGACCAAGCGCATGGCCGAGGATCTGACCGACTACCTGGCCGACAATGGCATCCGCGTGCGCTATCTGCACTCGGACATCGACACCGTGGAGCGGGTGGAGATCATCCGCGACCTGCGCCTGGGCGAGTTCGACGTGCTGGTGGGCATCAACCTGCTGCGCGAGGGCCTCGACATTCCCGAGGTGTCGCTGGTGGCGATCCTCGACGCGGACAAGGAAGGTTTCCTGCGCTCCGAGCGCTCGCTCATCCAGACCATCGGCCGTGCCGCGCGTCATGTGCACGGCACCGCGATCCTGTACGCGGATCGCATCACCGATTCGATGAAGGCCGCGATCGGCGAGACCGAGCGCCGACGTCAGAAGCAGATCGCCTACAACGAAGCGCATGGCATCGTGCCGAAGTCGGTGACCAAGCGGATCAAGGACATCATCGATGGGGTCTATGATGCCGACGGCGCAAGGCGCGACGCCGCGCGTATCGCCGAGAAGGAGGCGGATTACGCGGTGATGGACGAGAAGGCGCTGGCGCGGGCCATCAAGCGCCTCGAGAAGGAAATGCAGGAGCACGCCCGCAATCTGGAGTTCGAAAAGGCCGCTGCGGCGCGCGACGAGCTGTTCAAGCTGCGTCAGCGCGCATTTGGCGCAGACCAGCACGGCAGTGTCTGAGGGAGAAGGAAATCATGACGAGAGTGCTTTTCGTGTGCACGGGGAACATCTGCAGGTCGCCGACTGCCGAGGGAGTGGCGCGCCACTTCATCGATGTGGGTGGATTCGGCCCCCTGATCGAGGTTGATTCGGCCGGGACGAACGGCTACCACGCGGGCGAAGCGCCGGACCCGCGCACCCAGAAGGCGGCATTGAAGCGTGGCTACGATCTGTCGAAGCTGCGTGCACGCAAGCTGGAACAGTTGGATTTCCAGCGCTTCGACCTGCTGCTGGCGATGGACCGGGGACACCTCGACATCATGCGCCGCGCCTGCCCCGAGCCCTACAGGGAGCGCCTGGGGCTGTTCATGCGTTATGCCCGAAACAGCGAATTCGACGAGGTACCCGACCCCTATTATGGCGGCCCGATGGGGTTCGACGCGGTGCTGGACATGTGCGAGGACGCAGTCCAGGGCCTGCTGGAGACGATCGCAAGGCGCGACTGAACCGGCGGTGCCCGGGAGCCCCATTGGCGGCGAGTGCCATCGACGGGATCGCAAGTGAGAAAGGCCGTCCCGCGGGACGGCCTTTCAGCGACTTCGGATCGATCCTTACTTGTGCGTTTCGACCTGCTGCAGCGGTTCTTCCACGATCACCGGGGCCGGGCGTGGTTTGCGCCCGAGGCGGGCCGGCGTCTCGGGTGCGCCGGTGCCGAACTGTGCGATCTTGCCGGCATCCGTTTCGATCATGATCAGACCGCTGTCGGCGACCACGCCAGCGACCTCGATCGGCGCCGACAGAGATGGCGCACCAACCGGTTCGACCGCAACCGCCGATGCTTCGGCCTGAACCGCGACCGTGGGGGTGGGCTCCACGACGACCGCCTCGACGCTGACGGGCAGAGCCGCGACAGGCCCGGTGACGAAGGGCTCGGTGACCACGGGTCCGGTGACCCAGGGCTCGGTGACCCCGGGTTCGGCGGGCGCAGCCTCGACGCCCGCGGCCGCGGCCTCCTCGATACGAGCGGGTTCGGTGCTTGCTGACTCGACCGTCTCCGGCGTGGCAAGCTCCTCGACACGGCCCGGCTGTTGCTCGAACGCTCGTTCGGTCGGCTGCGGGGGCTCGGAAACGGCGGCCACGGCGACGGGGAGGGGAGCCTCCACGGCGGGCGCGGCGGGCGCCTCGACGGCCGGGGCTACGGCGATCGGCAGCGGAGCGGGCTCGATCGTCTCGACTGCCGGCACCGCGGTTTGCGCCGCCTCGGCCTGGGGCTCCACGATGGACGGGGCGGCGGGCGAGGCGGCGTGTTCCTCGACCCGAGCTTCGGTCGTGGCGGTCACGGCTTCTGCCGCTGCCGCAGTGGCTGCTTCGGCAACCTCTTCGCTGGCCGGCACCATGCCCTCTTCCGTCACCAGGGCGACGCCGGCGGCCTCGCCGGTGCGTCGGCCGCGGCCGCGGCCACGGCGGCGACGCTTCTCGGGCTGCAGGCCTTCCTCGGCGCTGCCACCTTCGGCCAGGGCGACGCCTTCCCCTGGCGCGAGCGCTTCTTCGGCCGCAGCGGCCGCAGCCGCGGTTGCCGCCATGTCGACCGCCGCTTCGGGGACGGCCGAGCTCACCGGCTTCTCGGCGCCCTCTTCACTGCGGGGCGTCCGTGGTCCGCGGCCACGACCACGATTACCACCCTCCGCACGTTCCCCGCGTTCGCCACGCTCGGCACGCTCTGCACGTTCCGGACGTTCGGCGCGTTCCGGACGTTCGGTACGCTCGCTCGGCGGCACCGCACGCTGGGCCCTTTCACCCTGTTCCGCGCGGTCGCCACGTTCGGCGCGGCTGCCGCCACGGCCGGACGGGGTTTCGGTGTCGCGATCGCGACGGTTGCGGTTGCCGCCGCCACGGCGGACGTCGGTGCCGCGCTCGGTGCGCGGGCGGGCCTCGCGCTTCGGTTCGGCTTCGACCACGGGCGCCGGGGCTGGCGCTGCTGCGCGTTCGCCACGCAGCCAGCCGAGGATACGGCCGATGAGGCCCTGACGCGGGGCAGGCGCCTGCGCCGGCGCAGGCTGGACCTCGGCGCGCACCTCGGGCATGGGGGCGGGCTGGGCCGGCGCGATACCCTTCACGGCGGCCTCCTGGCGGACTGGCTTGTCGCTGGCCTTGCCTGGCAGTCGCTGCTCGACCTCTTCCGGCTTCTGCACCATCTGGTAGCTGGCAAGCGCGATCTCTTCCGCGTTGAGCTGATCGTGGCGCAGGCGAATGATCTCGTGCGCCGGTGTCTCGAGGTGGCGGTTGGGCACGATGATGAGCTGCACCTTGTGGCGCATCTCGATGCGGGCGATGTCGACGCGCTTCTCGTTGAGCAGGAAGGTGGCGACATCGACCGGCACCTGCAGGTGCACCGCGCCGGTGTTCTCCTTCATCGCTTCCTCTTCGAGGATGCGGATGATGTGCAGTGCGGAAGATTCGGTGCTGCGGATGTGGCCGGTGCCGTTGCAGCGAGGGCAGGTGATGTAGCTCGTCTCGGCCAGCGCCGGACGCAGGCGCTGGCGCGACAGCTCTAGCAGTCCGAAGCGGCTGATCTTGCCGGTCTGCACGCGGGCGCGGTCATGGCGCAGCGCATCGCGCAGGCGGTTTTCCACCTCGCGCTGATTCTTCTGCGACTCCATGTCGATGAAGTCGATGACGATGAGGCCGCCGAGGTCGCGCAGGCGCAACTGGCGGGCGATCTCGTCGGCTGCCTCGAGGTTGGTGCGCAGTGCGGTTTCCTCGATGTCGGCGCCCTTGGTGGCGCGGCCCGAGTTCACATCGATCGACACCAGCGCCTCGGTGTGGTCGATGACCACCGCGCCACCCGAGGGCAGGCCGACCTGGCGCGAATAGGCGGACTCGATCTGATGCTCGATCTGGAAGCGCGAGAACAGCGGCACGTCGTCCGAGTAGCGCTTGATCTTGGCGACGTTGTTCGGCATCACGTGCGCCATGAACTGGCGCGCCTGCTCGAAGATGTCGTCGGTGTCGATCAGGATCTCGCCGATGTCGGGCTGGAAGTAGTCGCGGATCGCACGGATCACCAGGCTGCCTTCCTGGTAGATCAGGAAGGCGCCGCTCTGGCCCTGCGCCGCACCTTCGATGGCGGTCCACAGTTGCAGCAGGTAGTTGAGGTCCCACTGCAGCTCTTCGGCGCTGCGGCCGATCGCGGCGGTGCGCGCGATCAGGCTCATGCCTTGCGGCACGTCGAGCTGGTCCATGTTCTCACGCAGCTCGGCGCGCTCGTCACCCTCGACGCGGCGCGACACGCCGCCACCGCGCGGGTTGTTCGGCATCAGCACCAGATAGCGGCCGGCCAGCGAGATGTAGGTGGTGAGCGCGGCCCCCTTGTTGCCGCGCTCGTCCTTCTCGACCTGGACGATGAGTTCCTGGCCTTCCTTCAGCGCTTCCTTGATGGAAGCCTTGCCGGCGTCGACGCCCGGCTGGAAGTAGGAGCGGGAGATTTCCTTGAATGGCAGGAAGCCGTGTCGGTCGGCGCCGTAGTCGACGAACGCCGCTTCGAGGCTGGGCTCGATGCGGGTGATGACGGCCTTGTAGATGTTGCTCTTGCGTTCTTCTTTTGCGGCCGATTCGATATCGAGGTCGATCAGTTTCTGACCGTCCACGATCGCGACGCGCAGTTCCTCGGCCTGCGTCGCATTGAAAAGCATGCGCTTCATTTGATCCTTCTCCCGCGCAGGTCACACGGGCAGGACGAACGGCGCGCACCATCGCGCTTTCCGGGATCAGGAGCGATTGGGTAGGGCTGCTGCTTTCATCCGGTCTTGGTAAGGGCTGTGATGGGTCGGCTGGTCGAAATTCTCTTGTCCCCGCCCGGCTGCCGTTTCGGGCGAGCGGGCCGGCACATTTGATCCTGCGTGTGCCTGCTTTGATTTAGGCGTTTACGTCCAGTTTGTGAGCTGGACAGGTGTGTCGTACTGGCTTGTTTGCGTTACCATCTGCGCCTTTTTTGGCCTTGGACGGGACGCGACGATGAAGCCGGGAGCGCTCTTCGAGGCTCGTCGCCAGCAGTCTGCCCCGGTTGCCCGCATGTTCTTGCGGGCGAGGCACTTGGCTGACTGAAACCGGATCCAACGGCCCGGAAGTATATTTCATGACGACGACAGAAGGCAAAGCGATTGCGGTGCGCCACGAACGCATCGACGAGGGCGCGGCTGGTCAGCGCATCGACAATTTCCTGCTGCGTGTGGCGAAGGGGGTCCCGAAAAGCCACATCTATCGCATCCTTCGCAGCGGCGAGGTGCGCGTAAACGGCCGCCGCGTCCAGCAGACCTACCGCCTGCAAGAGGGCGACGAAGTGCGTATTCCGCCGATCCGCACGGCCGAGCCGACGCGCACGGCGCCGGCTCCCGCCGGCAAGCCGCTTCCGGTCGTGTATGAGGACGATGCGCTGATCGTGATCGACAAGCCGTCGGGCAAGGCGGTGCATGGCGGCAGTGGCGTGAGCTACGGCGTGATCGAGCAGTTGCGGGTGCAGCGCCCTGAACTGCGCATGCTGGAACTGGCACATCGTCTGGACCGCGAGACGTCCGGCCTGCTGATCGTGGCCAAGAAGCGCTCGGCATTGACCGCGCTGCACGACATGATGCGCGACGGCAAGGTCGAGAAGCGCTACCTGACGCTGGTGCCGGGCCGCTGGTCGAATCCGCTGCAGCATGTGAAGGTCGCTCTGCACAAGTTCCTGACGGCCGAGGGCGAGCGCCGGGTGCGCGTGAGCGAGGACGGCAAGCCGGCCCACAGCGTGGTGCGACTGGCCAAACGCTGGCCCGACTACAGCCTGCTGGAAGTGGAACTGAAGACGGGGCGCACGCATCAGATTCGCGTCCATCTGGCGCATCTTGGCTTCCCGCTGTGCGGAGACGACAAATACGGCGATTTTGCCCTGAACAAGCGACTGGAGACCGAGGGGCTGAAGCGCATGTTCCTGCATGCGGCCAGGTTGAGTTTCGACCATCCCCTGACGGGCCAGCGGCTGAGCTTCGAGGCGCCGTTGCCGGACGATCTGCAGGACTTCATCGACCGACTGGATGCGAGGCAGGAGAGGGCACATGGCTGAACGTTTCGACCTGATCGTGTTCGACTGGGATGGCACGTTGATGGACTCGGCCGGCGCGATCGTGCGTGCGATCGTGGCGTCGTGCCGCGACCTGGGCCTGCCCGAACCTTCCGACGAGCGGGCGCGCTACGTGATCGGCCTCGGCTTGGGCGATGCCCTGCGCCATGCAGTGCCGGAATTGGCCGAAGGCGACTACCCGCGCATGGTCGAGCGTTACCGCCACCACTACCTGTCCAGCGATCACGAGCTGACGCTGTTCCCCGGCGTCGCGGAAACCCTCGCGTGGTTGACGGAGCAGGGGCGCATGCTGGGCGTGGCGACCGGGAAGAGCCGCGTCGGCCTCGATCGCGCGCTCGGTCGTGCGGGGCTCGCGGCCTGTTTCCACAGCACGCGCTGCGCGGACGAGTGTTTCTCGAAGCCGCATCCGGCGATGCTCGAGCAGATCATGGACGAACTCGGCGTGGAGCCCGATCGAACGTTGATGGTCGGCGACACCACGCACGATCTGCTGATGGCGAAGAACGCCGGTGTGGCCTCGCTCGCCGTTAGCTTCGGCGCCCATCCCGCGGAGGCCCTGCGCGCCGAGGCGCCGCTTGCGTGCGTGGCGACGCCGGGCGAACTGGGGGAGTGGCTACGCCGCAATGCCTGACCCGGGGCGGGCAGCGCCCCGCTGCGTCAGGCGAGCAGCAGGAACAAGGTGGGGCGCTTGGCCAGTTCGGGCTTGCTCGTGCGGCGCCAGTCGCCGATGCTTTGGGTGAGCAGGTACTCGCCAGCGGTGCTCAGATCGCAGGCGACGCACAGTCGGGTGCCCGGGCGGCAGACGCGCAGCAGGGCCTCGAACATCCGGTCGTTGCGGTAGGGCGTCTCGATGAAGATCTGAGTTCGTTGCTGCGCGCGCGACTCGTTCTCCAGCGCACGTATGCGCTCGTCGCGTTCGGCTTCGGTGACTGGCAGGTAACCGTGAAAGGCGAAGCTCTGGCCATTCAGCCCCGAGCCCATCAGGCCGAGCAGGATCGAGGACGGGCCGACCAGCGGCATCACGCGGATGCCCAGCACATGTGCGCGTGCCACCAGCCTTGCGCCGGGATCGGCGACCGCAGGGCAGCCGGCGTCCGACATCAGGCCGATATCCTCGCCGGCGAGCGCAGGGGCGAGCAGGGCGTCGATCGCGGCGTCCGATGCGCTCACCGGGTCGGCGGGCAGTTCGCGGACGTCGGTCTCGCGCAGCGGGTGCGGATAATCGAGCTGCTTGAGGTGTGCCCGCGCGCTGCGTGCCGTTTCAACCACGAAGTGCCTCAGTCCGGCGACGGTGGTCTGCGCATGCTGCGGCAGGAAGGACTGCCAGGGGGCGTCGCCGAGGGCGACCGGAACGAGGTACAACGTGCCGCGAACCGGTGCGTTCATGGCAGTTGCAGGCCTTCGGCGCGCAGCATGCGTGACAACGCGATCAGCGGCAGGCCGATCAGTGCGGTAGGGTCGTCGCCCGACAAGGCCTCGAGCAGGGCGATGCCCAGTCCTTCGGACTTCGCGCTGCCTGCGCAATCGAGTGGGCGCTCCTTGGCGACGTAACGGCGGATCTCGTCGTCGTCGAGGTCGCGAAAGCGCACCAGGGTGGGCACGCCTTCGCACCGGATACTTCCCGTGCGTGTATTGAGCACGGCCAGCGCGGTATGGAACACCACCGTGCGGCCGCGCATGCGTTGCAACTGGGCGATGGCGCGTTCCTCGGTGCCGGGCTTGCCGAACACCTCGTCGCCGAGGTGGGCGACCTGGTCACTGCCGATGATCAGCGCGTCGGGGAAATCCGATGCGACTGCTCGGGCCTTCGCGACGGCGAGACGCTCGGCGGTGGCAGCGGGGGGTTCGCCTGGCAGCGGCGTTTCGTCGGTATCCGGTCGCGCGGTTTCGAACGCGAGCTGCAGGCGCTCGAGCAGCAGTTTGCGATAGACGGACGTGGAGGCGAGGACGAGCTTCATCTTGACGGGATCCGGCGTCGGTCGGTGGAAGGACTGCTTTCGGGCAAACGCCCGGAGGGCGGCGTGCGGGCGATGATCGCGCGGGCTTTGACACGAACGCCAAAAAAATCATATCATGCACGGCTTATGTCGCAACATGGCGCTACCTCTACAACCATCGCGGATCCGTTCCGGTTTGCGGCGGATGGCCGTCGCATCGACGGGGAAGTCGATGTGGCAAAGCTGGAGCGCCTGGCTGACAATCTGGCAGATACGGCGGGCGTGCTTCGCTACGGTATCGAGGGTTCGCTCGATGAGGAGCGTCGTCCTCGCCTGCGGTTGAATGTCAGCGGCGGTCTGGTCCTGCGTTGCCAACGTTGTCTCGGTGGGCTCGCCTGGCCGGTTGACATCGGGGTGACGTTGCAGCCGGTCCGCAAGGGGGATGAAATCCCCGACGAGGAACTGGAAGACGACGAGATCGATGCGCTGGAAGTCGGCGCCGACCTCGACGTGGACGCGCTCGTCGAGGATGAAGTCCTCCTGGCGTTGCCGATTGCGCCGCGACACGATGATTGCCAACCGCCTCGCCCCGAGGGCGGGGTGGAGAAAGAATCGCCTTTCGCCAAGCTGGCCGCGCTGCGCGGTGGCGGCAACAAGGCGTAGGCGCAACTTTTTTGATTCAGGAGTCATTTCATGGCAGTTCAGCAGAACAAGAAGTCCCCGTCCAAGCGTGGCATGCACCGTGCGCACGATTTCCTGACCGGTCCGGCGCTGGCGGTCGAGGCGACCACGGGCGAGGTTCACCTTCGTCACCACATCAGCCCGAACGGTTTCTACCGCGGCAAGAAGGTCGTCAAGACCAAGGGTGAATAAGGCTTCAGCCTGATGTGAGGGCGGCGCACGGCGCATCGCGCCGGCGCCGCCTTTTTTGTCCGACGTTCTCCCTGTAATCACGCGAGATGCCGATGGGTGTCACGATAGCAATCGATTGCATGGGTGGCGATCACGGTCCGTCCGTGACCGTGCCTGCTGCGCTCGCCTTCTTGCGCAGTCATCCTGATGCGAACGCGATCCTTGTTGGGCGCGAAGATGTTCTGAGACCGCTCGTCTCCAGCCATTCGACCGAGTTCGGTGCGCGGTTGCGGATGCAGTCCGCCACGGAAGTCGTCACGATGGACGACCCGCCCGCCATCGCGATGCGGACCAAGAAAGACTCGTCCATGCGGGTTTCGATCGATCTGGTGAAGGCCGGCGAGGCCAGTGCCGCGGTGTCCGCCGGCAACACCGGCGCGCTGATGGCGATCTCGCGCTTCGTGCTGAAAACCCTGCCCGGAATCGACCGCCCGGCGATCGCCACGGTGCTACCCTCGTTGAAGGGGCATACCTATGTGCTCGATCTCGGGGCGAACGTCGACTGCTCGGCCGAGCATCTGCTCCAGTTCGGGGTGATGGGTGCGATGCTGGTGGCGGCAATCGAGCACAAGGATCGCCCCAGCGTGGGTCTCCTGAACATCGGCGAGGAGGTCATCAAGGGCAACGATGTCGTCAAGGAGGCGGGCGAGCTGTTGCGCAACAGTGGTCTCAATTTCTACGGCAACGTCGAGGGCAATGACATCTACGAGGGCACGGTCGACGTCGTGGTCTGCGACGGCTTCGTCGGTAATGTCGCGCTGAAGACGTCCGAGGGGCTCGCACAGATGATCGGTGCCTTCCTGAAGGAAGAGTTCAAGCGCTCGATGCTGACGAAGCTGATGGCGATCGTTGCACTGCCGGTACTCAAGCGCTTCAAGCAACGTGTCGACCACCGGCTGTACAACGGCGCACCGCTGCTCGGACTGCGTGGCGTGGTGCTGAAGAGCCACGGCTCGGCTGATGCGCTGGCCTTCGAGAACGCCCTGGCGCGTGCGGCCGAGGCTGCGTCGAACCGGCTCATCGAGCGCATCTCCGAACGTATGGCGAGCATGAACGAGGTGAAGGCATGATCTACGCACGGATCGCGGGTACCGGCAGTTGTCTGCCGGGCAATCCGGTCAGCAACGACGACCTGGTGGCGCGCGGCATCGAGACGTCGGACGAATGGATCGTTTCCCGCTCCGGCATCAGCAGCCGCCATCTCGCGGCGGCCGACGTGGGGTCCAGCGATCTGGCGCGCGTGGCTGCGGAGCGGGCGATCGAGGCCGCGGGATGCGAGGCGGACGACATCGACCTCATCATCGTCGCCACGTCGACGCCCGATTACATCTTCCCCAGCACTGCGGCACTCGTGCAGTCCAAGCTCGGCATCCGTAACGGCGGTGCCGCGTTCGACGTGCAGGCAGTCTGCAGCGGCTTCGTGTATGCGCTGACCGTGGCCGAAAAGTTCATCCGATCAGGGAGCCACAAGCGGGCGCTGGTGATCGGGGCGGAAGTGTTCTCACGCATTCTCGACTGGTCGGACCGTGCCACGTGCGTCCTGTTCGGCGATGGCGCAGGGGCAGTGGTGCTGGAGGCCTCTGACCGGCCCGGCATCCGCGCTGCCGCTCTGCATGCGGACGGCAGTCACCACCCGATTCTGTGCGTGCCCGGGGGCGTCGCGTCGGGGCAGGTGATCGGCGATCCGTTCCTGCGCATGGATGGCCAGGCGGTTTTCAAGTTCGCGGTGAAGGTGCTCGGCGACGTCGCGAACGAGGTGCTCGAGCAGACGGGCGCCGCTGCCGACAGCGTGGACTGGCTGATCCCGCACCAGGCCAACATCCGCATCATTCAGGCGACGGCGAAGCGGCTCGGACTGCCCATGGAGCGCGTCATCACCACCGTGGGTCACCACGGCAACACCTCGGCGGCGTCCATTCCGCTCGCGCTGGACGAGGCCGTTCGGGGCGGACAGATCCGCCCCGGGCAGCGCCTGATCGTCGAAGGCGTGGGCGGCGGCTTCACCTGGGGCGCTGCCCTGATCGACTTCTGAGACTTCTTTTTTGCAGACGAGTGGAGAACGGCATGGCATTTGCGCTGGTTTTTCCCGGCCAGGGTTCACAGTCGGTCGGCATGATGGCGGCCTACGGCGAGTCCGCCGACATCCGTAACACTTTCGCAGAGGCGTCGGATGCTCTCGGCGAGGATCTGTGGGCCATGGTCTGCGATGGTCCGGCCGAGCGCCTTGCGCTGACCGTCAACACGCAGCCGCTCATGCTGACGGCCGGCGTGGCGACCTACCGCGCCTGGCTGGCGGCCGGCGGCCTCAAGCCTGCCTTGGTCGCCGGGCACAGCCTGGGCGAGTATTCCGCGCTGGTCGCGGCTGGCGCGATCGCGTTCAAGGATGCGGTGCCGCTGGTGCGTTTCCGTGCGCAGGCGATGCAGGAAGCGGTGCCGGCCGGCGAAGGTGCGATGGCAGCGCTGCTCGGCCTCGAGGCCGATGCGGTGCGCGAAGCCTGTGCCGAGGCTGCTCAGGGTGAGGTCGTGGAGGCGGCGAACCTTAATGCGCCAGGCCAGATCGTGATCGCCGGTGCCAAGGCGGCGGTCGAGCGCGCGGTAGAGGTCGCCAAGGCCAGGGGGGCCAAACGCGCCGTCCTGCTGCCGGTGTCGGCTCCCTTCCACTGCGCGCTGATGCGGCCTGCCGCGGAGCGTCTGGCCGAACGCCTGGCGTCGGTCGCGATCGCTGCGCCGCAGATCGATGTGCTGAACAACGTCGATGTTTCCGTCTATGCTGATCCGGACAGGATCCGCGATGCACTCGTGCGCCAGGCCTTCTCGCCGGTGCGCTGGATCGAATCGGTGCAGGAGATGGCCCGTCGCGGCATGTCGCACGTCATCGAATGCGGCCCGGGCAAGGTCCTTGCCGGAATGACCAAGCGCATCGCAAAGGATCTGGAGGGCGGCTCGGCGCACGATGCCGCCAGCCTCGAACAATCGATTGCGGCAGTGAGGTAAGCAATGAGTTTTTCCCTCGAAGGTCAGGTCGCGCTGGTCACCGGCGCATCGCGCGGGATCGGTCGCGCGGTGGCCATGGAACTTGGTCGCCTGGGCGCGGTGGTCGTCGGCACGGCAACGTCGGAAAGCGGTGCGCTGGACATCGACAGCGCGCTTGCCGAAGCCGGCGTCAAGGGCGCGGGCATGGCGCTCGACGTCACCGACGGGGCGGCCTGCGAGACGTTGGTGGGTGAGGTCGAAAAGCGTTTCGGGATCATCAACGTGCTGGTCAACAACGCCGGCATCACCCGCGACAACCTCGCCATGCGCATGAAGGACGATGAATGGGATGCGGTGCTCGATACCAATCTGCGTGCCGTGTTCCGCATGAGCAAACTCGTCATGCGCGGCATGATGAAGGCACGCAGCGGGCGCATCGTGAACATCACCTCGGTGGTGGCGAGTGCGGGAAACCCGGGGCAGGCCAATTACGCTGCCGCCAAGGCCGGCGTGGCCGGCATGTCGCGCGCGCTGGCGCGTGAGTTGGGCAGCCGCAACATTACGGTGAACTGCGTGGCGCCCGGGTTCATCGACACCGACATGACGCGCGCGCTGCCCGACGCGGCGCGCGACGCCCTGCTTGGCAACATCGCTCTGGGCCGCCTCGGGCGTCCGGAGGAGATTGCCGGCGCGGTTGCATTTCTTGCATCGCCTGCCGGTGCCTATGTCACCGGCACGACGCTGCATGTAAACGGCGGCATGTACATGTCGTGATTTTCGGCCGGGATAGCGGTTCCCGGCCATTTTGGTAGAATACGCCCGCTTTTCAACTACAAACCTGGACCTGTCAGGAAGGAGTTTTTCATGGAGAACATCGAACAGCGCGTCAAGAAGATCGTCGCTGAGCAACTTGGCGTGAACGAGTCTGAAATCAAGAACGACTCGTCGTTCGTTGATGATCTTGGCGCAGATTCGCTGGACACCGTGGAACTGGTCATGGCACTGGAAGAAGAATTCGAGTGCGAGATTCCGGACGAAGAGGCCGAGAAGATCACCAACGTTCAACAGGCGATCGACTACGTCAACGCCCACCTCAAGAAGTAATTCGGGCAGTCAATTCCCCATTCCGGACTCGGCCAGGCGCGGAGTCCGGAATTCCCGATTCTCCTGCCTTGATTCCATACGGAGCTGCCCGTGTCGCGTCGTAGAGTCGTCGTAACCGGTCTGGGACTCGTTTCCCCGGTTGGCAATACTGTTTCCGAAGCCTGGGAAAACCTGGTTGCCGGCAAGAGCGGCATCGGTCCGGTAACGCGCTTCGATGCGAGTGTCTTCTCGACCCGCATTGCTGGCGAAGTGAAGAATTTCGACGTGTCGGCCTACCTGTCTGCCAAGGAAGCCCGCCGCATGGATATCTTCATCCATTACGGCATGGCGGCCGGCATTCAGGCGATTCGTGATTCTGGAATCGAGGTCACCGACGCCAATGCGGATCGCATTGGGGTCAATATCGGTTCGGGTATCGGCGGTCTGCCGATGATCTCCGATACGCAGAACGATTTTCTTGCCGGTGGTCCGCGCAAGATTTCGCCGTTCTTCATTCCGGGCACCATCATCAACATGATTTCGGGCAACCTGTCCATCATGTTCGGCATGAAGGGGCCCAACATCGCGGTGGTTACCGCATGCACCACCGGTCTTCATGCCATCGGCCTGAGCGCCCGCATGATCGAATACGGCGATGCGGACGTGATGGTGTGCGGCGGCGCCGAATCGTCGGTGACGGAACTCGCCATCGGTGGTTTCGGTTCGGCGAAGGCGTTGTCGACGCGCAACGAGGACCCAGCTACCGCCAGCCGTCCCTGGGACAAGGATCGCGATGGTTTCGTGCTCGGTGAAGGTGCCGGGGTGATGGTGCTGGAGGAGTACGAGCATGCCGTCAAGCGTGGCGCGAAGATCTATGCTGAGCTCGCCGGTTTCGGCATGAGCGGTGATGCGTACCACATGACCGCCCCGGATACCGACGGCCCGCGCCGCAGCATGCTGAACGCGATGAAGAATGCGGGCGTGAATGCGGACGAGGTGCATTACCTGAATGCGCACGGCACGTCCACGCCACTGGGCGACAAGAACGAGACCGACGCGATCAAGCTGGCGTTCGGTGCCGACGCTGCGAAGAAGCTCGTCGTCAATTCGACGAAGTCGATGACCGGTCACCTGCTCGGCGGCGCCGGTGGGCTGGAGTCGGTGTTTACGGTGCTCGCCGTGCATCATCAGATTTCGCCGCCGACCATCAACATCTTCGAGCAGGATCCGGAATGCGACCTGGATTACTGCGCGAATGTTGCGCGTCCGATGAAGATCGATGCGGCGCTGAAGAACAACTTCGGCTTCGGTGGAACCAACGGGACGCTGGTTTTCCGTCGCTTTTGATTCTGACGGCGCCGGGCGAGGCATGCGTTACCCGCTCGCATTGCGCCTGAGGCCGTCGTGGGTCCTGATGACGTCAGTGCTTGTCGTGCATGTCGCGGCAGCACTGGCGTTCTTTCATGTCCTGAGCTTGCGCGGCGGCAGTCTCCAACTGGGCGGGCTCGCCGTCCCGCAAGTTGCGGCGCAGACGACATGCGTGGTGGTGCTGCTCGGTTCGGTCGTCATCGGCCTGCGTCGCGAGTGGGCGAAGCGAGCACTGCGGCTCGTGTTGGCCGACGATGGCAGCGTGGTGTGCGAGACGCCCATGGGGATGCGGCACTACCGCCTGGAAAACGGCGCGGTCGATCTTGGCTATGCCATATGGCTGCGATTCTGCCCCGCTGACGCTGACCTGACGGCCAACAGGTCGGCAAGGCGTGACCGCCGCTCCCTGATGCTGTTGCGGGCCAATCTGCGGCCGGCGGACGGTTGGCGTGGCCTGCGCATCTGGCTGCGACATAAGGCCTATGCCGCGAGACGGGCCTAGCGCACTGCGCTGCGGCGTAACGGGCGCAGCACGGTGTTGCGCGCGCTGTCGAGGGTTTCCGGATAGTCCCGGGAGTGATGCAGGCCCCGGCTTTCATGGCGCTTGAGCGCGCAGCGAACGATCAGGTCGGCGGTGACGACGAGATTGCGTAGTTCGATCAGGTTGTTGCTGACCCGGAAGTGCGAGTAGAACTCGTCGATCTCGCGCGCGAGCAGGCGAATGCGATGCTGGGCGCGCTGCAGGCGCTTGGTCGTGCGAACGATGCCTACGTAGTCCCACATGGCACGGCGCAGTTCCGCCCAGTTATGGGTGATCACCACCTCTTCATCGGCATCGGTGACCCTGCTCTCGTCCCACGCGGGCAGCGTTCGATGCGGAACGCGCGGCTTGGCGAGAATGTCCTGCGCCGCCGCCTCGCCGAACACGAGGCACTCGAGCAGCGAGTTGCTTGCCAGGCGATTGGCGCCATGCAATCCCGTGCACGCGGATTCCCCGACCGCGTAGAGGCCGGGAACGTCGGTTCGCGCCGCCAGGTCGGTGACGATGCCGCCGCAGGAATAGTGCGCTGCTGGAACGACCGGGATGGGGTCGCGCGTGATGTCGATGCCGAGCTCGAGGCAGCGTGCGTGGATGTTGGGAAAGTGTCCGCGCAGCCAGTCGGCTGGCTTGTGGCTGATGTCCAGGTAGACGCAATCGAGTCCGTGCTTCTTCATTTCGAAATCGATTGCCCGGGCGACGATGTCGCGCGGTGCAAGCTCGACGCGGGGGTCGTGCTCGGGCATGAAGCGGGTGCCGTCGGGCAGCTTCAGCAGGCCGCCTTCACCGCGCACAGCCTCCGAAATCAGGAAGGACTTGGCGTGCGGGTGGTACAGGCAGGTAGGGTGAAACTGGATGAATTCCAGGTTCGCGACCCGGCAGCCTGCGCGCCACGCCATCGCGACCCCATCGCCGGTGGCGACGTCCGGGTTGGTCGTGTACAGATAGACCTTACCCGTTCCGCCGGTCGCCAGGATCGTATTGTGTGCGCTGAAGGTGACGACCTGGTCGCCGCGGATGTCGAGGACATAGGCGCCGAGGCAGCCGGCACCCGGATGTCCGACCTTGTCGCCGAGCACGAGGTCGACCCCGATATGATGCTCATATATGGTGATGTTCGGATGCGCCCGGACCTGCTCGCCGAGGGTGGCCTGAACCGCCGCGCCGGTTGCGTCCGCAGCGTGGATGATGCGGCGATGTGAGTGGCCTCCCTCGCGTGTGAGGTGATAGCCGAGTTCGGACTGAGCCTCGCGCGTGAAGGGTACGCCACGCTCGATCAGCCACTCGATCGCCCGGCGGCCGTTCTCCACGACGAAGCGGGTCGCGACCGGATCGCAGAGTCCTGCGCCAGCGGTGAAGGTGTCCTGGATGTGCGCTTCGATGCTGTCGGTCGTATCGAGCACCGCAGCGATCCCGCCCTGAGCCCAGGCGCTTGCGCTGTCGGACAGTTCGCGCTTGGTGACCAATGCGACCTTGAGCCGGTCTGCAAGGCGCAACGCAAGCGACTGGCCTGCGGTTCCGCTCCCGAGGATGAGTACGTCGTACTGTTTCAGCAAGATGTCGGTCCGAGCGGGTCAAGGGCCGAAAATATAGCACGCCGGCAAGGTGTCGCGCGGCTGTCTGCCAAGCGCGGCGCGGCGGTGCGGCGAGAGGTGGACCGATGCCCAAATACCCCTGATCGCCTATGAACTAATTGAACCTGCTCGTGTCTGTTCAACTGTCTTCGATTTTTGATCAGGGCGTGTGGACGGGCGCTTATAATCGGGCGGTTTCCTCATCCAAGTAACAGTATCCGCCCTACATGAGCGATCGTGAAATCGATCAAGTACTGGTCGAACGCGTCCAGCGCGGTGACAAGCAGGCTTTCGGCTTGCTGGTATCCAAGTACCAGCGCAAGTTGAATCGCCTGTTGTCGCGGTTGATCCGCGATCCTGCCGAAGTCGAGGACGTGGCGCAGGAAACCTTCATCAAGGCTTATCGGGCGCTCGGTTCGTTTCGCGGAGACAGTGCGTTCTACACGTGGTTGTATAGGATCGGCATCAACACTGCCAAGAACTACCTTGTGTCCCAAGGCAGGCGGGCGCCTACGTCGACGAGTTTCGATTCGGAGGAAGCGGAGAGTTTCGAGGACGGTGAGCAGCTTCGCGACATCAACACGCCCGAACGGCTGATGATGACGCGCCAGATCGGCGAAACGGTCGACGAGGCGATGGCTGCACTGCCCGAAGAGTTGAGGACGGCGATCATGCTTCGTGAGCTGGAGGGGCTCAGCTACGAGGAAATTGCCAACATCATGGATTGCCCCATAGGAACCGTGCGTTCCCGGATCTTCCGGGCGCGCGAGGCGATTGCTGAACGCCTGCGGCCGCTGCTCGATACGGCCCCGGACAAACGTTGGTAGGTACAAGGGATGAAGGACAAACTCTCCGCACTTCTGGACGGCGATCTGGAAGAGCAGGCGATGAAGCCGGTGTTCGATGGGCTGCAGCGTGACTCCGAGCTCAGGAGGGAATGGGAGGCCTATTGCCTGATTGGCGATAGCCTGCGCGGCGAGCGGACCAATTCGTCCGATTTCGTCAGTCGCGTGA
This sequence comes from Betaproteobacteria bacterium, assembly GCA_004295105.1. Classification (GTDB taxonomy): domain Bacteria; phylum Pseudomonadota; class Gammaproteobacteria; order Burkholderiales; family Rhodocyclaceae; genus Thauera. Next base: position 39,911 of record SHNC01000261.1, read on the forward strand.
TGGCGGGCCTCGAGGAAGAGCCGACCGTGCTGGCGCCGCGCGGTCGAAGTCTGGCATCGGCAGCGAACCAGAGCCGCTGGCGATCGCTGATGCCGATCGCAGCGTCGGTGATGGGGGTTGCGGCGGTGGGGCTGGTGGTCAGTTCGCTTTATTCCGGGCAGGAACGGTCGGTCACCCCCGGGGCGGGTGGGGCGGCGGTCGTTGCGGCGGCGCCGGTCGCGCGACTGATCGCACCGGCGGTGCAGGCCGGCGCGGCGCAGCGGGCGAGTGAAGACCTGCATCGCGAGTACCTGTTCGCTCATCAGAGCGTCGTCGGCGGTGGACCGGTTCCCGCTGCCCTGCAGTATGTCCGCAGCGTGTCGAATCTGCGTGAGGATGCCGCCCGATGAGGTTCGCTGCGGCCGTGATCGCGCTCTGCGCGGTACTTGCGCAGTCGCCCGTCCGTGCCGAAGCACTGTCTGATCCACTGACCTGGCTGGGACGCATCGCGAGTGCCGGACAGAAGCTCAATTACGTGGGCACGTTCACCTATCAGTCCCGTGGGACCTTCGAGACCTCGCGCATCGCGCACCGCATGGATGCAAGCGGCGAGTACGAGCGGCTCGAGGTGCTGGACGGCAGCCCGCGCGAGGTGATCCGTTCAGGCAACGAGGTGCGCTGCGTGCTGCCGGAGCAGAAAACGGTGATCATCGACCAGCCGGGTGGTCGTCGCGCCTTTCCGGCGCGCCTGCCGGCGAGCTTCTCCAACCTGGCCGAGAGTTACCGCATCCGCAAGGGTGAGGTTGGGCGGGTGGCGGGCTACGAAGCCCAGTCGATCATCCTCGAGCCGCGTGACGATCTGCGCTATGGCCAGGTGTTGTGGGCCGATGCGCAATCGGGTCTGTTGCTCAAGTCGCGCATGGTGGACGAGCGCGGTGACGTCATCGAGCAGTTCGCCTTCAGTGACGTTCGTATTGGTGGTGATGTCGGTGGCGAGCTGCTGAAGTCGCGATTCGACCAGAGTGGCGACTGGCGCGTGGTGAATGCCCGTGGCAGCGAGATCTCCCGCAGCGAGGGCGGCTGGGTGCTGCGTTCGCCGCTGCCCGGATATTCGCTGATGTCCATCATGCGTCGTCCGCTCGGCCGCGAGCGCGGCGAAGCAATCCACATGGTCTACAGCGATGGTCTCGCTGCCATCTCCGTCTTCATCGAACCCCTGCAGAGCCAGGGGGCCTCGGCGGCGCCGGGCGCGCTCGCGTCGGGGGCGATCAGTATCTACAAGCGAACGGTGGATCGTTACCTCATCACGGCGCTCGGCGAGGTTCCTGCACGGGCGGTGCAGCGGCTGGCCGACGGCATCGAGCACTCGGGGCAGTGATGGAAGCGTTTGCGCGAGTGCAGCGAGTCGACGGCGGTCGGCTGTGGCTGAAGGTGAGCGACACCGGCGGTGGCTGTGGTCGTTGTGACGAGCCGGGCGGATGCCGCTCCGTGCAGATCGTCCACGTGTTCGGCAAGCCGGCAACCGAGTTTGCATTGCCATCGTACGAAGGTGCGCGGGTGGGTGACCGGGTGCGAATCCGGATTGCCGACGGGGCACCCTTGCGTGCAGCACTCGGCAGCTATGGCCTGGCGGCCGCGCTGCTCGTCACCGGTGCGGCCGTGGGCACTGCGCTTGCCACTGGTAGTGAATCGGATCTCTTCGGCGCAATCGGGGCCGCTGCGGGCCTTGCCCTCGCATTCGTGAGCAATCGACTGCTGGTGAGGAGCCGGCGCTGGCGTGACGGTCTGAGCATGGAAGTCGTTGCGGACGGCGCGTGCCTTCAGGCGTCATCGTCTCCTGTTCGGAAGGCCTGATGATTCGCTCGATCATGCGCCATCTGTCGGCATGGCTCTTTGCGTCCTTTGTCGCCGGATCGGCGCTTGCCTCGTCGGTTGCCGGTCTTCCCGATTTCACCTCGCTGGTGGAGCGACAGGGGCTTGCGGTGGTGAACATCAGCACCACTCAGGTCCGCGGCAAGTCTCCGCAATTGCCGTTTCCAGGCCTGGACGAGTCGGATCCGATGTTCGACTTCTTCCGCAAATTCATTCCCAGGCATCCCGAAATACCGCAATTCGGTCCCGACAACCAGTCCCTCGGTTCGGGTTTCATCATCAGCGCCGACGGTTACATCCTGACCAACGCGCACGTGGTGGAGGAGGCTGACGAGATCGTCGTCCGGCTGGCCGACAAGCGGGAGTTTCGGGCGCGGGTCATCGGCGCCGACGCCCGCAGCGACATAGCGTTGATCAGGATCGAGGCCAGCGGGCTGCCCCGGGTCACCTTTGGTGATCCGGACAAGCTGAAGGTCGGCGAGTGGGTGGTGGCGATCGGGTCGCCGTTCGGCTTCGAGCAATCGGTCACAGCCGGTATCGTCAGTGCGAAGGGCCGCAGCCTGCCGGACGAGAATTTCGTGCCTTTCATCCAGACGGACGTGGCGATCAACCCCGGCAACTCGGGCGGGCCGCTCTTCAACCTGAAGGGCGAGGTCGTCGGCGTCAACTCGCAGATCTACAGCCGCACTGGCGGCTTCATGGGGCTCTCGTTCGCCATACCGATCGATGTGGCGATGGACGTTCAGCACCAGTTGCGGACCCATGGCCGGGTACAGCGCGGACGTATCGGGGTCGCGATCCAGGAGGTGACGCGCGATCTCGCCGACGGCTTCGGCCTGCCGCGCGCGGCCGGTGCGCTGGTGAGTGCGGTGGAGCCGGACAGCCCGGCGGCGCGCGCGGGCATGGAGCAGGGGGACGTCATCGTCCGCTTCGACGGCAAGTCGGTGGAAAATTCGAGCGACCTGCCGCGCATCGTCGCCGCGGTGCGCCCGGGCGCCAAGGTGCCGGTGCAGGTGTATCGCAACGGTGCGCCGCGGGATCTCGTCGTGACGGTCGGCGAATGGCAGGACGGCAAGCCGGGACGGCAGCGGGGCACGGTGCCGAAGTCCCAGGCTGCACCCAATCGACTGGGGCTCGCCCTGGCCCCGCCGACTCCGGCACAGCGCCGCGAGCGCGGCATCGAGCAGGGACTGGTGGTGGAACGGGCGGTCGGCGCCGCCGCCCGCGCGGAGATCCGCGAGGGCGATCTGGTGCTCGCACTGGTCGTCGCCGGCAAGCAGACGCCGTTGAAGTCGGTCGAGGAATTCAATCGCCAGGTGGCGAACCTGAAGGAAGGACAGCAGGTCACGCTGCTCGTCAAGCGCGGCGAGGCGACGTCCTACGTCAGCCTGCGCGCGGACAAGTAGCCGATGGTTTCGTCTGCGAACACGCCCACGCGCGAATTCACCGTGATGAGCCGCGAGTGGTGCCACCTGTGTCACGAGCTCGTCGATGCACTGCGGCCCATCGCCGACGAGTTCGGCTGGCGCGTGGTGGTGCTGGACGTCGACCAGGATCCGGTGCTAGAGGAGCGCTGGAACGAACTGGTGCCGGTGCTGCTGCATGGCGACACCGAACTGTGTCACTACCACCTCGACGCCGAGGCCGTCCGTGCCTATTGCGCGGGTTTTCCGCTAGAATCCGGGGCTTGACCTCGTCAACCAATCCGAACCGGGTGCTGAAAGGCACCCGTTTTGTTATCGCATGCAGCACATCAGAAACTTCTCCATCATCGCCCACATCGACCACGGCAAGTCCACGCTGGCGGATCGCCTGATCCAGTTCTGCGGCGGGCTGTCCGAACGCGAGATGGAATCCCAGGTGCTCGACTCGATGGACATCGAGCGAGAGCGCGGAATCACGATCAAGGCTCAGACCGCCGCCCTGCATTACAAGGCGAAGGACGGCAAGGTCTATAACCTGAACCTGATCGATACTCCCGGACACGTCGACTTCTCCTACGAGGTCAGCCGCTCGCTGGCCGCCTGCGAGGGCGCGTTGCTGGTGGTCGACGCGTCGCAGGGCGTCGAGGCGCAGACGGTGGCCAACTGCTACACCGCCCTGGATCTGGACGTCGAGGTGGTGCCGGTGCTGAACAAGATCGACCTGCCGGCGGCCGATCCCGAGAACGCGCGCAGCGAGATCGAGGATGTCATCGGCGTCGATGCCTCGCACGCGATCCTGTGCTCGGCCAAGACCGGCCTGGGGATCGAGGATGTGCTCGAGGCCATCGTCGAACGCATCCCGGCGCCGAAGGGCAAGGTCGACGCGCCGCTGAAGGCGTTGATCATCGATTCGTGGTTCGACAACTATGTCGGCGTGGTGATGCTGGTACGCGTGGTGGACGGCGTGCTCAAGCCCAAGGACCGCATCCTGCTGATGTCGACCGCCGCGCAGTATCCGTGCGAGCAGGTCGGCGTGTTCACGCCCAAGTCCGTGGGGCGCGAGCAGCTTTCCGCGGGGGAGGTCGGTTTCGTCATCGCCGGCATCAAGGAACTCGAGGCTGCCAAGGTCGGCGACACCATCACGCTGGCCAATCAAGCCGCGGCCGAAGCACTGCCCGGCTTCAAGGAGATCACGCCGCAGGTGTTCGCCGGCCTGTATCCGGTGGAATCGAGCGAGTACGACCAACTGCGCGATTCGCTCGAGAAACTGCGGCTCAACGACGCCTCACTGCAGTTCGAGCCGGAAGTCTCGCAGGCGCTGGGTTTCGGCTTCCGCTGCGGCTTCCTGGGTCTGCTGCACATGGACATCGTGCAGGAGCGGCTCGAGCGCGAGTTCGACATGGATCTCATCACCACCGCGCCGACGGTGGTGTACGAAGTCGTGCTCAACAGCGGCGAGATCATTCACGTCGAGAATCCGGCCAAGCTGCCCGAGGTGGGAAAGTATGCCGAGATTCGTGAGCCCATCATCACCGCGACCATCTTCCTGCCGCAGGACTACGTCGGCCCGGTGATCACGCTGTGCAACCAGAAGCGCGGCACCCAGGTGGACATGCGCTATCACGGCCGTCAGGTGCAACTGATCTATGACATGCCGATGAACGAAGTCGTGATGGACTTCTTCGACAAGTTGAAGTCGGTGTCGCGTGGTTACGCCTCGCTCGACTACGAGTTCAAGGAATACCGCACCGCCGATCTCGTCAAGCTCGACCTGATGGTGGGCGGCGAGAAGGTGGACGCCCTGTCGGTGATCGTGCACCGCTCCAGCGCGCAATACCGCGGCCGTGAGCTGGCATCCAAGCTGCGCGGCCTGATCCCGCGCCAGATGTTCGACGTGGCGGTGCAGGCGGCGATCGGCTCGCACATCATCGCGCGCGAGACGATCAAGGCGCTGCGCAAGAACGTGCTGGCCAAGTGCTATGGCGGCGACATCACGCGCAAGAAGAAGCTGCTCGAGAAGCAGAAAGAAGGCAAGAAGCGCATGAAGCAGGTCGGCAACGTGGAGATTCCGCAGGAAGCCTTCCTCGCCGTGCTGCGCGTCGAGGATGGCAAGTAGCCGGCGCGGGCACCACCGGCCTGCCTTCGTCCTGTCGACACTGCCACGACCTACCCTGTTTCATCGGAGTCCGCGTGAACTTTGCGTTAATCCTGTTCCTGCTGCTCGTCGTCACCGGCGTGCTGTGGGCCTACGACCATTTCTTCGCCCGAAGGCAGCGCGCCGTCGATGCCCCCTCACCGTGGTGGGTGGAATATGGCGCCAGCTTCTTCCCCGTAATCCTGATC
>SHNC01000213.1 GCA_004295105.1 Betaproteobacteria bacterium
GCGGAAGCGATCGACCAGCAGATGGGAGATGGCCTGCGCACGGTTTGCCTTGTCGCGGATGTAGCGGTCGAGCTTGGCGTCGATCACCATCACCTCGCGGCTGGTCAGGTGGCCCGCGTACTTGTACGCTGCGCCGAGTGCATCGTAGTCGATCAGCAGGCGGCGCCAGACGTCGGGGCTGATCGTGGCATAGCCATCGGGCTCGATGCCGTTGTCGCGCATCAGGCGCTTGATCATCGGGCGTATCGAGCTCTTTCCCGCCGCCGACGCCCCCTTGAGGCTGATGAGGACGGGCGCGGCACGGTTGAGGACGCGTGTGTAGCCCTCCGCGTCGATCGCGGACTCGATCAGGGATCCGATTGCCTCGCCGATCAGGCGGCTGCCGTAGGTGTTGCACACGAGCCGCGTCGCCATTTCGGCCAGGATTCCGTGATCCCGCCCCAGATGGCCTCGATGAGCCAGGACTGCGCCCAGGACCCGGTAAAGGCTCCTGAAAACGGCGCGCTCGAATGCATCGGTGCTGGCCAGCCCTTCGGTCTTGAAGCGCGCGACCACGCGATGTTCGTGCTCTTCCCGACGCCCGCCCGGCACCGCTTCGCGCTGCTGCCGCCTGAACAGATTGAACGGGAAGGGCGCCGGACGCGGCTTCTCGGGCATGGCATCAAGGCGGGCCTCGAGCAGCGTACGTACGCGCTCGCCGGTGCGCCTGCGCAGATGGTCGTGCATGGCCTCGAGTTCAGGCATCCGCGGCGCGACGTAGTCCGAGACGATCGTCCCCGCGATGCGGCGGAAATTCCGTCCGAACACCTCCTCGGAGGCTCCTTCTGAGACCGCGATGTCCGCTGTCACCCTGACGATGACCTCATGCAGTGCCAGCCGCGCCGGCCCGAACATGGCCAGCTCCTCGTGCGGCAGGCCGCTCAGACGCGCGAAATCCTCCACCAGATCGAGGCCTGGAGACGCAGGCTCGTCGACATAGATGGTCTCGAGGTGCTGGAACTCACGCGGGATCCGCCTCGAAACGCCCGGATTCCATGCGTCGTGCATCGTATCGGCGTGGGGATGCTGCATCATCACGACTCGAACGGCAGAGGCATCATTGCCCAGCGTGCGGAAACGGCCGCGTGCACTTCATCGCGGGGCGGTGGGTCGGGAGCGTCGTGCGTGGCGTATGACGCGGACAGGTCGCTTTCGCCACCTGTCGCTGAAGCCCGAGCGAGTGCGGCAGAATGCAAAGAGCCCGCATTTCAGCGGGCTCTTTGCTTGTGCTTGCTGCGAGAACTCATCGAATGACCATCGCGCAAGTGACAAAATTTTTGGGGCGACATACCGGAATCGAACCGGTGACACCTGGAGCCACAATCCAGTGCTCTACCAACTGAGCTAATGCCGCCACTACCGGACCCCGGTGAAACCGAGACCCAAGAAACCGTTTCCTGGCCTGCCCGGCAGGGATCGAACCTGCAACCCCCGGCTTAGAAGGCCGGTGCTCTATCCAATTGAGCTACGGGCAGATTCCCGCGGGCATCAAGGGGTGTGAGCTGGTCGGGGTGGAGGGATTCGAACCCCCGACATCTTGCTCCCAAAGCAAGCGCGCTACCGGACTGCGCTACACCCCGAGAGCCGCGCACTATATAGATCTCCGGCTGACGCGTCAAACATATTTTTTGCTGGCGGGGTTGTGGCCCGCACTCCATTGCCCACCTGCACGGCGCCATGCCAGGACGATGCGCGCGAGGTTCAGGAACAACCAGGCGAATTCGGTCGTGACGGCGGCACCGGCCAGGTACGACAGAGGCTGCACGAAAACGGCCGTGAGCAGTGTCGCCAGAGCGAACGCATGGACGCGAAGCTGCCGGCGCACCAGCACGTCGGGCGACAGCTTCTTCATGTTCGGGGCCTTGATGCCCGCCTGGGTCAGATGCAGCCAGGCGAGGAAGGGCACGATCTTGTACAGCATCGCACTGATGGCGCCGACGAATCCTCCGTGCAGAATCAGCACGCCGGCCAGCAGCGGCAAGGCGTCCGCGTCGGCGAAGAGCGATAGCGGCACGGCGAGCGCCCCGCAGATGACGGCAGCCATCGCGAGCCTGAAGGCGAGGAAGGACGCGTCCGGCGTGCTGCGGCGGGAGCGTGCCTGCAGGCGCAGTGTCATGGCACCAAAGGTGGCGGCGAGCGCGCACAGCATGACGGCCAGGGGCACGTCGGCCACGTCGCGGGCCACGGTGGTGGCGATCGACCACAGCAACAGGAGCACCAGCACCGTCGGCGCCCAGGCGCGCGTCAGCCGTTGCGGATAGGGCGGGGTGATCTGGAACATCGGCACCACCACCCAACTCGTCGCCGCCACCAGTAGGGCGCCCCAGCCCATCCACGCCCAGCCTGCGTGGAGATTGACGAGGGTCGGCAGATCGATCGGCAGCGCGAGGCCGCGTGCCAGCGCGGTGGCCAGCAGGATGCCGAGCGCGGCCGCGATCGCAAGCCCGACAAGGGCGAGGCGCAGGTCGCGCGGCGTGTCGCTGCCGCCGCGGGTGGCGGGCGCGCGGTACAGGGCCCGCGCGGCGGCCAGCAGGAAGACGGCCAGGCCCAGCGTCAGCAGCGTCGCGCCGGTGAGGGTCGCGATCGGCTGGGCGCGCCACAAGCCCCAGCTCAGCCCGATGCTGCCGCTCGCGATCAGCGCGTGATTGACGCGTGCCGTGCGCAGCGGGCTGAGCAGGGATGCGCCGGCGACGACGGGCAGGATCTGCATCAGCGCGCCCAGCATCACCTGCAGCATGAGGCCGGTGGCCACCAGATGCACGGCGCCGAGTGCACCGGGCGACCAGCGCGATGACAGCGCGCTGCCGTCGGCCAGCAACAGCAGCCCGGCGGCGATGCCGAACAGCGGGGCCGTCAGGAAGTAGCGCAGCGGAGCCGCGAACGGCGGGGCGTCGTCATAGGACAGACCGGGGTTGGCACCGCTCATGGCCGGGTGATGCGGATCTCGACCACGCCGTCGTCGCGCACAGCGTCTTCGTGACGATAACCGTCGCGATCGAGCAGGCGGAGCAGCGGGTAGGGCATGCGATCGAGCAGCAGCGTCAACTCGTCGCCCGCCGGCAGCGCGGTCAGCGCTTCCATGGCGCGTTCGAAGGGCTCGGGCGGTTCGAGGCCGCGCACATCGACGACGACGGCGCTCATGCTGGCGTCTTCCGCGCGATGCGACGACCGAGATCTTCGGCGAGCGTGTCGCGTTCGGCCGACAGGCGCGCATCGCACATCGGGTAGAGGATGTTCTCTTCCTTCATGTTGTGCTGCTGCATCATGATCAGCAGGGTTTCGGCCTCGCCGGCGAAATCGTCCGCATCACGTCGCGCCAGCGCATCCTTCAGGCTGGCGACGATGGCGCGCATCTCGGCATGCTCGCCGCGCATGACCTCGGTCGGGCCATGGGTCGTGCCGGTGACGGCCTCGAAGCGCGGGAACAGTTGTTGCTCTTCGCTGCTGAAGTGAATCTCGAGTGCGCTGGCGAAGGCGTCGACCGCTTTCACGGCGGCGTCCCAATCGCGGCGGGCGACGAGGCTCTCGGCGAGGGCGAACTCATGGTCGCAGTCGCGGTGGTCCTGCGTCATCAGGGTGGCAATCAGGGTCATGGGCAACTCCGGGCGGGCGATGGAACTATTTTCCCCGCGCGGACCTCGGCGGCATTGATGCGAGTCAAGTCGGCACGGTCGGCGGTGTCGGCTGCCGCCGCGTAGCGACGACGGAGGGAATCCCGGCGCGGGCAGGCGACCGCATCGTTGCGAACAGGCACAATGCGGCCCTCCATCGGCAAGGGAACGGCATGCCATCTCCTCCTGCTCCGGGCGCCTGGCTGCGGATCTTCCTGCCCTTCGCGCTCGGCTACTACCTGTCCTACCTGCTGCGAACGGTCAATGCCGTCATCTCGCCCGCACTGACCACGGAACTGGGCCTGTCGGCAGCGGATCTCGGTCTGCTCACCAGCACCTATTTCCTCGCCTTCGGTCTGGCACAGATCCCGGTGGGCATCGCGCTCGACCGCCTCGGGCCGCGACGCGTCGAGGGCTCGCTGCTGCTGATCGCTGCCGTCGGCGCTGGCGGCTTCGCGCTGGGCGATTCGCTCGGAACCCTGGGCGTCGCCCGGGCCCTCATCGGCCTGGGTGTGTCGGCCTGCCTGATGGGAGCGCTGAGCGGGTTTTCCCGGTGGTATCCGCGCGAGCGCCAGAGCTCGATGACGGGCTTCATCATGGCGGCCGGGGCGCTGGGCGCGCTGACCGCCAGCGTGCCGATCGAAGCCGCGCTGCCGCTGCTCGGCTGGCGTGGCGTGTTCTGGATCGTGGCGGCGGTGGCGCTCGTCGCCTCGCTGATGATCTTTCGCTCGCTGCCCGACGAAGCGCCAACCCACGCGCGGGAGTCGGTCGGCGAGGCGCTGCTCGTCGTCGTGGGGATCTACCTGTCGCCGCCATTCCTGCGCTTCGCCGCCTCGTCGATGTTCTTCGTTGGCGGCTTCATGGCGCTGCAGAGCCTGTGGGCGGTGCCATGGCTGATGAACGTCAATGGGTTCGACATCGCTCAGGCCGCCCGTACCCTGGTTCTGCTCAACCTGGGCATGCTGGGTGGCCAGTTGTCGATCGGCATCCTCGGCACCGCACTGGCGCGGCGCGGCGTGAAGCCGGTGAACCTGATGCAGGCGGGGTACGGTGCGCTGCTGGCGCTCCAGTTCGCGATCCTGTTCGATGTCGGCCCGCCGCCGGTGCTGTGGTTCCTGCTCGGCCTGCTGTCCGCAGTGAATTCGCAGACCTACCTCGCGACCTCGGCGCATTTCCCGCGCGCGCTGTTCGGCCGCGTCAGTACCGCGACCAACCTCATGGCATTTGCCGGTGCCTTCGCGGTGCAGTGGGGCATGGGCCTCGCCCTCGATGCGCTGAGTGCGCGCGGACAGAGCATGAGCGAAGCTCTGCCGGTCGCCTTCGCCGGGCTGGTCGCACTGCAGGTGCTGGCTTTCCTGCCGCTGCTGGCGGGTTTCAGACTGCAGTTCCGGCCGCGTGGCCCGACGACCACGCCCACTGGAAATTGTAGCCGCCCAGGTGACCGGTGACGTCCATCACTTCGCCGACGAAATGCAGCCCGGGGCAATCGCGCGACTCCATCGTCTTCGACGACAGCGCGCGCGTGTCCACCCCGCCCAGCGTGACTTCCGCCTTCGCGTAGCCCTGCGTGCCGGAGGGCATCAGCCGCCACGCGGAGAGTTCGGCCGCGATCGTGCGCAGTTCGGCGTGACGGAACTGGTTCAGGGGGCGCTGCCAGCCGTGCAGTTCGCACCAGGCCTGCGCGAAGCGGCGCGGCAGGTGCTCGGCCAGCAGGTTGGCGAGCAGGCTGCGGTCATGCGCGTGCTCGAGCAACCAGCCCTCGGCATCGATGCCGGGGAGCAGGTCAAGCGCGACGGGCGCCCAGTCGCCGTCCCGGCGATTGGCGTCCCCGTCCTGCACGTCGTACGCCTGTGCCTGCCAGTAGCTCGACACCTGCAGGACGGCGGGGCCGGACAGGCCGCGGTGCGTGATCAGCGCAGCCTCGCGGAAGCGGCCGCCATTGCAGTCGGCGATGACGTCGAAGGACGCGCCGGCCAGCGGCGCCAGTCGTGCCAGCGTCTCGGGCGGCAGCGTCAGCGGCACGAGGGCCGGGCGCGGTGGCACCACCGGCAGGCCGAACTGCTCGGCCACCTTGTAGCCGAAGGGTGTGGCGCCGATCTTGGGGATCGACAGCCCACCGGTGGCGATCACCAGCGTGTGGGCAGCGAAGCGGCCGCGGTCGGTATCGACCACGAAGCGCTCGGGTGTCACCTCGCCGTGGTGCTCGATGCGCTCGACGTTCGCCGGCATCAGCCACTGCACACCACCGTCTTCGCATTCGGCACGCAGCATGTCGATGATCTGTTGCGCGGAGTCGTCGCAGAACAACTGGCCCCAGTCACGTTCGTGATAGCGGATGCCATGGCGCTCGACAAGCCCGATAAAATCGCGCGCCGTGTAACGGGAAAGTGCGGAGCGCACGAAATGCGGGTTGCGGCTGAGGTAGTTTTCCGCGCCGACCTGGCGGTTGGTGAAGTTGCACCGGCCACCGCCGGAGATGCGGATCTTTTCCGCCAGCTTCGTCGCGTGGTCGACCAGCAGCACCCGGCGTCCGCGCTGACCGGCAGTGGCCGCGCACATCATGCCGGCGGCACCGGCGCCGATGACGACGACGTCGAAGCTGTGCTCGGGCCGATGCTTGCCCATGTGCGGGTACCTGCTGCAATGAAAGCGGCGCAGAATACGCGCTGCGCCACGCACCGGCAATCGCGGCCGGCCGCCGTCGACACGCCGGCGTGGAACAACAAGGACAAGCGAGATCAGGGAGTGCCTTCATGACCGAAACCACCACCAGCGCGGCCGCGCCGAGTGCCCTCCGGCGGCTTGCGGGCCCGGCGAAGTGGGGGGTGGGTGTGCTCGTCGCCGTGGCCGCGATCGGCTTCGGCGCGGTGCCGCCCGTGGCGAAACACTATGCGGTGAAGATCGCGAGCGAAGTGCTCGGCCGCCAGGTGAGCGTCGATCAGGTCCGCTTCAACCCGTTCGCGCTCACCGCCGAAGTGCATGGGGTCCACGTGATGGAGGCCGACGGCAGCACCGAGGCGCTGGGCTTCGACATGCTGCGCGTGAATGCGGAACTCGAATCCCTGATCCGTGGCGGCGCCGTGCTGCACGAACTGTCGCTCGTCGGCCCGCGGGTCAATGTCGTGCTGCAGGGCGAGGGACGCCACAACTGGAAGGACGTGCTCGACCGCCTGGCCGCGCAGCCGAAGAACGAGGACAAGGCCGAGACGCTGTTCTCGATCGGCAACATCCACGTCAGCGGCGGCCGTATCGCGGTGAACGACGAGTCGCGCAAGCTCAAGCACGAGCTCACCGACATCGAGCTCGGCGTGCCCTTCGTGTCGAACCTCCCGGTAAAGGTGGATGTGTTCGTCGAGCCCAAACTGGCCGCCACGCTGGACGGCGATCCGGTGAGTGTGAGCGCCCGCAGCAAGCCGTTCAAGGACACGCAAGAGACCATTCTCGATCTCACGCTGAACGAATTCGACCTCTCGCCGTGGATGGCCTATCTGCCGTTCGAGCCGACCTTCCGTCTGCCGTCCGGGCTGCTGACCACCAATCTTGAGCTGTCGTTCGCGCAACAGCCGGACGCGAAGCCGCTGGTGGCGCTGCGCGGGCAGGTTCAGGTCGACAGGCTCGAGGTGCAGGACAGGACCGGCGCGCCGGCAATCAAGGTCGGCGAGTTCGGCCTCGAACTGGCCGACGTAGAACCCTTCGCCAACCGATGGCATTTCACCCGTCTGCGCCTGCACCAGCCGGAAATCGACCTCGTCCGCCTCAAGGATGGCGGCATCAATCTGGCGACACTGGCACCGCCGCCGGCCAAGGGGGGTGACGGGAAGGTCGGTGACAGATCGGCCGGCCCCGACGCGGCGTCGGCTGGAAAGCCCGCCCAGCCCGACTTCCTGCTCGCCGATGCGCGTATCCGGGACGGCGCGGTGCGCTTCGAGGACCGTTCGTTCGGCGATCCCGTGCGCGCCCGCATCGAGGCGATCAACCTCGACATGCGTGACCTGGCCAATACCGGAGACATGCCCGCGGAGATCCGGCTCGATTACGTCACCGATGGCGGCGAGAAGATCACCCACGAGGACAGGCTCAGTCTCGTTCCTTTCGTGTTCGAAGGCGCGGCGACGCTGGAGGCCATCAAGCCGGCACGCTATGCGGCCTATGCGGCGGTCGCGCTGCCGGGCGGTGAACTGCGCAGCGGGCAGCTCGACGGTGCGGTCCGCTACCGCATCGCCCTCGGCGAGGATGGCAAACCCGACATCAAGGTGAGCAGTGACGGCCTGACGCTGCGCGATTTCGCACTCGCGCTGAAGGGGCAGAAGGATGCCGCGGTCAAGGTGCCGGAGCTGGCCGTGCGGGAGGTGGCGATCGATGTCGGCGCGCGTACCGTCGAACTGGCCGAACTCGGCGTAAACGGCGCGGCCGTCTCCGTCGTGCGGCTGAAGGATGGCCGTTTCGACCTGGCGAGCCTCGCCGGCGATGCGCCCAAGCCGAAGAGCGACGCGCCCGAATGGGTGGTGAAGGTCGCCAGACTGGCGCTGCAGAATGCCGCCATCCGCGTCGAGGACCGCACCGTGGCCAAGCCGGTGGTGCTGGCGGTCGACGGCATCGGCCTGCAGCTCGACAACGTGTCGACGGCCAAGGGCGCGACGACCGAGCTCAAGCTCGATTCACGCATCAACAAGCGTGGCCGGCTCGGCGCCAGCGGCGCGTTGACGCTGGAGCCGCTGAAGGCGGACCTCAAGCTCGACCTGCGCAGCGTCGACCTGCTGCCGCTGCAGCCCTACGTGCTGGAAAGGACCAAGATCGCGATCTCGCGCGGCAACGTCACCACGCGCGGCAGTCTCAATCTGCAGACTGCGAGGAACGGCAGCCTGCTCGGCCGCTTCCGAGGCGACGTCGGCGTGGCCGATTTCGCCTCGGTGGACAAGCTCAATGCCACCGATTTCGTGCGCTGGCGCGCGCTCCAAGTCGGCGGCATCGACCTCAAGCTGCAGCCATTCGCGCTCGATGTGGACAAGGTCGCGCTGAGTGACTTCTACACGCGCCTGATCCTCGACGAACAGGGGCGCCTGAATCTGCGCGAGATACGCGGCGATGGCGGCGAGGCCGCGCCTGCCGCCGCACAGCCGCAGGCGCCGGCAGCCGCGACGCCTGCAATGGCGGAGGGGCCCGGCGGCGTCGCCGTCGCGCCCGGCGTGGCGACGCAGCCTGCGGACGGTGGCAAGCGCACCGCCGAACTGCCGCCGCGAACCGAGCCGCCGCCGCCGATCCGTGTCGGCCGCATCGATGTCAAGGGCGGCAACGTCGCCTTCAGCGACCGCTTCATCCGGCCAAACTACAACGTCAATCTGACCGGCATGGCGGGCTCGCTGGTCGGGCTGTCGTCGGATCCGACGACCATCGCGAAGCTGGACTTGAGCGGCAAGGTGGATAATGCCGCGCCGGTGAAGGTCACCGGCGAACTGAACCCCTTCCGCCAGGACGCCCATCTCGACATCCTCGCGACCGTGAAGGATTTCGAACTGACCGGGCTGTCGAGCTACTCCGGCAAGTACGTCGGCTACGGCATCGCCAAGGGCAAGCTGTCGGCCGAGCTGAACTACAAGATCGAGGATCGCAAGCTCACCGCGACCAACCAGATCTTCCTCGACCAGCTCAGCTTCGGCGACAAGGTCGACAGCCCCGATGCGCTGAACCTGCCGGTGCAGCTCGCGGTGTCACTGCTGAAGAATGCGCGTGGCGAAATCGACCTGCACCTTCCGATCAGCGGCACGCTGGACGACCCGCAGTTCAGCGTCTTCGGTCTGGTGGTGAAGGTCCTGGTCAACCTGATCGGCAAGGCGATCACCGCGCCCTTCGCGCTGCTCGGCTCGGTGCTCGGTGGTGGCGAGGAGCTGTCCTATCTCGAACTCGCACCGGGGCTGGCGCAGCCGGGCGAGGCGCAACAGCAGAAGCTGAAGACGCTGGCACAGGCGCTCGTCGATCGGCCGGCGTTGCGCCTGGACGTCACTGGACGTGCCGATCCGGCGACCGATACCGAGGGCCTCAAGCAGGCGCTGTTGCAGCGCACCGTGCGCGCGCAGAAGCTGAAGGCAATGGTTGCCAAGGGGCAGGAGGCGCCGTCGGTGGACGACATCCAGGTGAGTGCACAGGAGTATCCGGAACTGCTGAAGAGGGCATACAAGGAGGCGGACTTCAAGAAGCCCCGCAACCTGATCGGCCTCACCAAGGATCTGCCGGTCCCGGAAATGGAGGCGCTGATGATCGCTAACACCGTGGTCGGGGACGGCGAACTGCGGGCGCTCGCCGAGCAGCGCGCGCAGGCGGTCAAGAACTGGCTTACGGTCGAGGGGCAGGTGCCGGGCGAGCGCATCTTCCTGGTCGAGCCCAAGGTCGAGGCCGTCGCCGAGGGCGGCCAAGTGCAGTTCTCGCTGCGCTGAGCGTAGCGTTCAGGCGGACAGGCGCTGCGCCAGGCGCAGGGTCCGTCCGCGTTCGAGCTGCTGCGCGAAGCCGGGAAAATCCAGCCGCAGGCGCTTCTGCAGTTCGATCGCGATCGCGCGCATGAACTTCCAGCGCGGCTCGAAGGCGGCATCGCGGAAGGCGAACAGGATGTAGTTGCCATCCTCGCGCACCGACAGCGCGATCACCGCCTCATCGAACGCGGTGAGCAGCCGTTCGACATGGCGCGCATACGTCGTCTTGTTGCCGGCGACGTTCATGACGAGCACGCCGCTGGCCGACAGACGCTGCCGCGCCTGCTCATAGAACTCGAAGCTAGCGAGCTCCTCGGCCACGCCGTCGGCGCCGAACGCGTCCACCATCAGCACGTCGATGCGGCCGGGATGGTCGGTGACGAACTGCGCGCCGTCGGCGTGGATCACCCGCAGTCGGCTGTCGTCGGGCGGCACGCAGAACTGTTCGCGCAAGGCGATGACGTCTGCGTCGATTTCCACCACCTCGAGATCGGTGCCGGGCAGATGGCGGTGGCAGAAACCGACCAGCGAACCGCCGCCCAGGCCGATCATCACCATCCGGCGCGGCCGCGGGTTGAACAGCAGGAAGGCCATCATGCGCTGCGCGTAGCCCAGTTGCAATGCGCAGGGGTCGGCCACCTTCACCACGCTCTGCACATAGCCGAGGCTGAAGTGCAGGGCGCGCAGGCCACCATGCTCGAGCACGAAGGGCCGGCCGTAGCTGCCGTCGAGCAGGCGCGCACGCAGCGCGTCGGCGTCGCTGCCGGGGGGCTCGAGCAGACGGATGATGCCGGGCTCCTCGGGAAAGGGGCTGGGAAGTTCGAACAGAGTGGTCAATCTGCAAGGGGCAACATATTGGCGTCGCAGCCGGCGACCGGGCGCCGCGGCTGCTCCGTCGTGAACGCGCCGCCTGGTGCGGCGGCGTGCCGGAATCACAGGGCAAGCAGCCCCTGAGCCGCTGCGGCGGTCAGACGGCGGCAAGGGCCTGGTCGAGGTCGGCGAGGATGTCGTCGATATGCTCGATGCCGATCGACAGGCGCACCATGTCGGGCGACACGCCGGCCTTGGCAAGCTCCGCCGGTGCAAGCTGACGGTGCGTGGTGGAGGCGGGGTGGCAGGCAAGCGACTTGGCGTCGCCGATGTTCACCAGGCGCGTCACCAGCTTCAGCGCATCCTGAAAGCGCCCCCCCGCTTCGAAGCCTCCCTTCACACCGAACGACAGGATGCCCGACGCGCGCCCGTCCATGTACTTCTGCACCAGGCCGTGGTCCTGGTGGTCCGCGAGGCCGGCATAGTTCACCCACTCGACCTTGGCATGCTTGCGCAGGAACTCGGCAACCTTGACCGTGTTCGTGCAGATGCGGTCCATGCGCAGCGTCACCGTCTCGATGCCCTGCAGGATCAGGAAGGCGTTGAACGGCGAAATGGCGGCACCCATGTTGCGCAGCGGCACCACGCGGGCGCGGGCGATGTAGGCCGCTGCGCCCAGCGCCTCGGTATAGACCACGCCGTGATAGGACACGTCCGGCTCGTTCAGGCGCCGGAAGCGTGCCTTGTGCTCCGCCCACGGGAACTTGCCCGAATCGACGATGATGCCGCCGATCGAATTGCCGTGGCCGCCGAGGTACTTGGTCAGCGAATGCACCACGATGTCGGCGCCGTGCTCGAACGGCCGGCACAGGTAGGGCGTGGGCACCGTGTTGTCGACGATCAGCGGCACGCCGGCCTTGTGCGCGATGTCGGCCAGGCGCTCGAAGTCGGTAATGTTGCCGAGCGGGTTGCCTACCGACTCGCAGTAGATCGCCTTGGTGCGATCGTCGATCAGCTTGGCGAAGGCGTCGGGATTGCGGTAGTCGGCGAAGCGCGCCTCGAGGCCCAGTTGCGGAAAGGTGTGGGCGAACAGGTTGTAGGTGCCGCCGTAAAGCGTCGAAGCCGACACGATGTTGTCGCCGGCCTCGGCGATCGTCTGGATCGCGTAGCTGATCGCCGCCATGCCCGAGGCCACCGCCAGTGCGCCGATGCCGCCTTCCATGGCCGCCACGCGCTGCTCCAGCACCGCGGTGGTCGGATTCATGATGCGGGTGTAGATGTTGCCCTGCACCTTGAGGTCGAACAGGTCGGCCCCGTGCTGCGTGTCGTCGAAGGCGTACGACGTCGTCTGGTAGATCGGCACCGCCACCGCCTTGGTGGTCGGATCGGGCGAATAGCCGCCGTGGACGGCGAGGGTCTCGAGCTTCATGCAGTGGTCTCCCCTTGTGATCGAGCGCACGAGTATAGCCACTGTGCAATGCGGACCGAAGTACCTCCCGTGAGCGGCAACTCGCGGCCGCCAATGCGTGGTTGGCCGCCGCGCGGTCGGCGGCTTGCGGAGCTCCGCGTCCTTGTCCGCAGGACGGGGCGAGCGCAGAATCCCCGGGCGTCGCGCGCCCCGGCACCTTGCGGCCGTCATCGCACGAACGGATTGGGAGGAAGGCACACATGAAAGCCCGCAGGATCGTCGCGCTGTTGTCCCAGAAGGGGGGAGTGGGCAAGACCACGGTGACGATGCAGCTCGCCGCCGGGCTGACGGGGCGAGGCTACCGCGTCGCCATCGGTGATCTGGACCCGCAGGAAAGTGCGTCGCGCTGGGCGGCGTCGGCTGACCCGTCGTCCCCGTTTCCGGCGCCGGTCGGCAGCCTGCGCGGGGGGCAGGAAGACATCGCGCGTAGTCTGCGGCGTGCGGGCATGGCCTCGGCGGACCTCATCCTGCTCGACTGTCCGCCGTCCATCGAGCACGGCCACACGCTCGCCGCGCTCGAACTCGCCGACGTGGTGCTGCTGCCGGTGGTGCCCAGTCCGACTGACCTGTGGTCGACGCGCGCCGCCGAGCGCCTGGTGGTGGCCACCATGGCCCGGCGACCGGCGTTGCGCGGGGCGCTGCTGCCCAACCGCATGCAGCGCACCGCGCTTGCCGGCGACGTGCTCGAAGTGCTGCGCGAATTCACGTTGCCGGTGCTCGACGCGGTGCTGGCACAGCGCAATGCCTATGCCCAGAGTGCGGTGACCGGGGGGTCGGTGTATGGCCTGGGGCGCGCCGCCGAGGCGGCACGCGAAGAAGTGGAACGGCTGGTGTCGGCCGTCGTTGACCTGACGGGAGTGAAGAAATGACCTCGAGTCGCAAGAATCAGTCGGCTCTGCGCGCCGCGCTGAAGAAGGAGGATGAGGCGGTCGCCGAGCGCCTGCCCGCGGTGGCGGAAGCCCCTGCCACAGGGGCGTCGGCGGTGGAACCCGAGAAGGTCGCGCCGCCGCCGGCGGATGCCATCGCCAAACCCCGTCGTGCCCGCGCGGCCGCGGCGAAGCCCGCGGTCAGCGCAGCCAAACCCGCCGCAGCCAAACCCGCTGCGTCAGGGATGAGGGGCGAAGAGGTCCTGCCGCCGCTCCCCAATGTGCCGCCGATACCTGCGCCGACCGTGATTCGCGCCGAGACCGCGCGCCCGATGCAGGCGAAGGCCCCGGACGAAGCGGCGGGCTCGGACAAGCGGGGCAAGGTGGTGCACGACACCTTCGCCATGCCCAAGGGCGAGCATGGCCGCATCAAGACCTTGCGCGCCACGCTGGCCGGGCGTGGCAGGCAGACGTCGAAGTCCGAGCTGCTGCGCGTGGGACTGCGGCTGGTGGCGCAGTGCAGCGAGCGGGAACTCCTGGCGCTGCTGGACGCGCTGCCGGCGGTGAACAAGGGCAAGCGCAGGAAAAAGTCCTAGCGGCGAAGACGTCCCGGCTGGCACAGCAAAGGAGCGCTGGCCTCGACGAGCAAGGGGAATCCCGGCGGGGCGCTTGCCTGCCGCGGGGAGGGCATCGCCGCCTACCCCGGGTACAACCTTCAACCGCGGTAGTAGCGCTGAGGCACGAAGGGCGTCTTCGCGACATCGACCGGCACCGTCCTGCCGCGCACGATGGCGCCGAGACGCGTGCCGGGCGTTGCCAGCGCCGCGTCCACATAGCCCATGGCGACCGGCCCGCCCACGGTCGGCCCGAAACCGCCGCTGGTGACCTTGCCGACGATGCGCCCGTCCGCATCGACGATGTCCGCGCCTTCGCGCACGGGCACACGCTCCCGGGGCAGCAGGCCGACCCGCTTGCGTGCCACGCCTTCGGCGATCTGGCGCTGGATCACGTCCGCGCCGGGGTAGCCGCCGGCACGTGCGCCGTCGGCACGGCGAACCTTCGACAGCGCCCACAGCAGGCTGCCTTCCACCGGCGTGGTGGCAGGGTCGAGGTCGTGCCCATAGAGGCACAGGCCCGCTTCGAGGCGCAGCGAGTCGCGTGCGCCCAGGCCCACCGGCTGGACTTCCGGCTGGGCCAGCAGCAGGCGGGCGAGTGCATCCGCCCTGTCGGCCGGCACCGAGATCTCGAAGCCGTCCTCGCCGGTGTAGCCGGAGCGGCTGACGATGCATTCGACACCGAGCAGCGGCACGCGTGCGATCGTCATGAACACCAGCTTTGCGGTTGCGGGCGCCAGGCGCGCCAGCACGGTGCCTGCGGCAGGCCCCTGCAGGGCGAGCAGCGCGCGGTCGGTGAGCACCTCGATGTCGCAGCGGCCGGCGAGGTGCGTGCGCAGATGGGCAATGTCCTGTGTCTTGCAGGCCGCATTGACGACGAGGAACAGGCAGTCGCCGAGATTGGCCACCATCAGGTCGTCGAGGATGCCGCCGGTTTCGTTCGTGAATAGGGCGTAGCGCTGCATGCCAGCCGGCAGGTCGACGATGTCGACGGGCACCAGGGATTCGAGCGCCGCCGCCGCGTCGGGCCCGCTCAGGCGGATCTGGCCCATGTGGGAGACGTCGAACAGGCCGGCTTGGGTACGGGTGTGAGCATGCTCCTTGATGATCCCGGCCGGGTACTGCACGGGCATGTCGTAGCCGGCGAAGGGCACCATGCGCGCGCCGAGTTCGACGTGCAGGGCGTGCAGCGGCGTGCGGAGCAGGGGCTGGTCGGGAGAGGAGTCGCTCATGAGGTGGGTTCCATGACGGATGTTGCGGGACGGGCAGCCGGCAGGGCGCTGCCGCACGGGGCGCCGGTCGAGGCAGGCGTCGAAGTGGCGATTATCCCGGAAACCGGCGGCAGGATGGACGGTCGTGGCGCACTCAATGGAAGTCCCGGCTGCGGGCGTCGAGCGTGCCGAGCAGGGCGGAGTGGTCCACCGCGCGGCTCGCCTGCAGATGCACCACGCTGCCCTGGCGGCTGATCTGGCCATAGATGCCGAGCAGGCGGGCGCCGAGCAGGATGCGGCGCTGGCGCTCGAGCAGTTCGGGGCGGACGATGACGTTGATCAGCCCGGTCTCGTCTTCCAGCGTGATGAACATGGTGCCCTTGGCGGTGCCGGGGCGCTGGCGGCAGGTGACCAGCCCGGCGCCGCGTGCCAGCATGCGGTCGGGCGCGCCGGCGATGTCGGCCGCCGACAGGAAGCGCAGGGCGGCGAGTTCGCCGCGCAGCAGCGCGAGCGGGTGCCGACCCAGGGTGAAGCCGAGGCGGGCGTAGTCTGCACGCAGGTCTTCGGCTTCGGAGGGGGCGGCGAGCGTGGCGGGCACGTCGGCGCCGGGAGCATCGGCCAGCAGGCCTGGCAGCGGGATGCCCCCGGCGGCCTGCCACAACGCCTGGCGACGGTGGCCGGCGATGCTGGCGAGCGCGCCGGCAGTGGCCAGCGCGCGCAGCGCGCCGGCATCGAGTGCGGCGCGGGTGGCGAGTTCTTCCACGCTGGTGAAGCGCTGGCCGGGGCCGCCCGCCGTGGTCATGTCTCGAGTCGTTGCGCCTGCCGTGACGCTGCTGGCCCGGGCAGCGGCGATACGCTCGGCCGCATCCGCCTGCAGGCCGCGCACCATGCGCAGGCCCAGGCGCACCGCCGGCTCGGTACTACCCTCGATGGTCTCCAGGGTGCAGTCGCGCGCGCTGGCATTGACGTCGGGGGCGCGGACCTCGACACCGTGGCGGCGTGCGTCCTGGATCAGTTGCGAGGGCGAATAGAAGCCCATCGGCTGGCTGTTCAGCAGGCCGCACAGGAAGGCGGCGGGCTCGAAGCATTTCAGCCAGGCCGACGCATACACCAGCAGCGCGAAGCTGGCCGCGTGGGATTCCGGAAAGCCGTAGCTGCCGAAGCCCTCGATCTGGCGGCACAGGCGTTCGGCGAAATCGGTGTCGTAGCCGTTGGCGGCCATGCCGCGCAGCAGCTTGTCGCGATAGCGCTCGAGCTCGCCCTTGCGCCGCCAGGCACCCATCGCGCGGCGCAACTGGTCGGCCTCGCCGCCGGTGAAGTCGGCCGCGACCACCGCGAGCTGCATGACCTGTTCCTGGAAGATGGGCACGCCCATGGTGCGTGCGAGCACGTCGCGGATCTCCGGCCGCAGGTCGGCGAGCGGATCCTCGCCGCGCGCCGTGCGGGCGCGTGCCTCGAGGTAGGGATGCACCATGCCGCCCTGGATGGGGCCGGGGCGCACGATGGCGACTTCCACCACCAGATCGTAGAAGCGCTGCGGTTTCAACCGCGGCAGCATGGTGAGCTGGGCGCGTGACTCGACCTGGAACACGCCGATCGCATCGGCGCGCGACAGCATCGCGTACACCGCGGGATCCTCGCGCGGGATGCTGGCCAGCGTCAGCGCGCGGCCGCGCCAGGTTGACGCCAGCGCCAGGCCGCGGCGCAGCGCCGACAGCATGCCGAGCGCGAGCACGTCCACCTTGAGCAGGCCGAGGGTGTCGAGGTCGTCCTTGTCCCACTGGATCACGCTGCGGTCGGCCATCGCGGCGTTTTCCACCGGTACCAGCTCGTCGAGCCGGCCGCGGGCAATGACGAAGCCGCCCACGTGCTGCGACAGGTGGCGCGGGAAGCCGATCAGGGCCTCGGTGAGCGCGACGAGGTGGCGCACCACCGGGCTGTCCGGATCCAGTCCGGCCTCCTGCAGCCGCTCGGGCAGGATGTGGCGGCCGTCGAACCAGAAGTGGTCGCGCGTCAGGCGTTCGATCTGGGCCTCGCCCAGGCCGAGCGCGCGGCCGACATCGCGCAGCGCGCTGCGCGCGCGGTAAGTGATCACGGTGGCGGCCAGGGCGGCGCGTTCGCGGCCGTACTTGCGGTACACGTACTGGATGACTTCCTCGCGCCGGTCGTGCTCGAAGTCGACGTCGATGTCGGGCGGCTCGTTGCGTTCGCGCGAGATGAAGCGCTCGACCAGCATGATGCCCAGCGTCGGGTCGACCTCGGTGATGCCCAGGGCCCAGCACACCACCGAGTTGGCTGCGGAGCCGCGCCCCTGGCACAGGATGCCGGCGCTGCGTGCGAAACGAACGATGTCGTGCACGGTGAGGAAATAGGCCTCGTAGCCGAGCTCGGCGATCAGCGCGAGTTCGTGCTCGATCTGGCTGCGCACCCGCATCGGCGCCGGATCGGAAGCCGACGCAGCGGCGACGGGTCCAGCCTGCCGAAAGCGCCAGCGCAAGCCGCCTTCGACCAGCCGGCGCAGCCAGGAGGCGGCCGTCTCGCCGGCCGGCACCAGTTCTTCGGGGTACTCGTAGCGCAGTTCGTCCAGGTTGAAGTGGCAGCGTGCGGCCACCACCAGTGTTTCCGCCAGCAGCGCCGGCGGGTAGCGCCGGGCCAGCGAGCCGCGGTCGTGCAAACGGCGTTCGGCATTCGGCGCCAGTTGCAGCCCGGCTTCGGCCACGCTGCAATGCAGTCGCGTGGCGGTGAGCACATCGGCGAGCGGGCGGCGGGCGGGGTCGTGCATCAGCGCGCCGGTGGCGGCCACCGCCGGCAGGCCGGCGGCGCGCGCGATGCGGCGCAGGGCGGTGATGCGGGCACGGTCCTCGCCGTCGAAGCTGACCGACACTGCCAGCCAGGCGCGACCGGGAAACAGCCCGGCCAGCCAGCGCGCATCGGCGAGCAGGGTGGCAGCGTCAGGCCGGCCGGGTGGCGGCACCAGCAGTGCCAGGCAGTCCGGCAGGCCGGCAGGGAGCCCGGCTGCGGGAGCCGGCCCGGCAGCCCCGGAAGGGTCCGTCGCGGGGGCAGCCGCACAGGACGCCGAAGGGGAATCCGGGGGAGCCATTGCCGGAGCGGCCTCGAGCGTTGCACGGGTCAGGTGGTATTCGCCCTTCGCCGCCGCCCGCCGCCCGGTCGAGATCAACCGCGACAGTTGTCCGTAGCCCGTGCGGCTGGTGGCCAGCAGCACCAGGCAGGGACCGTCGGCGAGACGGATCTCGCTGCCGGCGATCAGGCTGGGCGCGGCGTCGGGCGGCAGGTCGCGCAGCGCCCGGTGGGCCCGCACCACGCCGGCGAGCGAACACTCGTCGGTGATCGCCAGCGCGGTGTAGCCGTATTCGGCCGCCCGCGCGACGAGTTCCTCGGGATGCGAGGCGCCGCGCTGAAAGCTGAAATTCGTCAGGCAGTGGAGTTCGGCATAGGGAAGGGACATTCGAAAACTGTAAAAAAATACAGTCATCGAAGTCAATACCGCGGCGCTGCCGGCTACCGCCGCTTACATACTCGCTCGTCGTCGAGCTCCCCATCGGCCCGCATCCCCGGCACAATGCCGGCCTTGCCGACACCGGCCCGTCCTCTTCGCCATCCGATGCGTTACGAATTTCTCGTCGGCCTGCGCTACACCCGCTCACGCAAGCGGGCGCAGGGCCGCAACCGCTTCATTTCCTTCATCTCCCTGGTGTCGATGCTGGGCATCGCGCTCGGCGTCGCGGCGCTGATCGTGGTGCTGTCGGTCATGAACGGGTTCCAGGAAGAACTGCGTACCCGCATCCTCGGCGTCGCCTCGCATGTACAGATCCAGGGCATCGACAGTGGCCTGGCATCGTGGCAGCAGGTGGCCGACGAGGCGGGGCGGCATCCGTCGGTGAAGGCGGCAGCGCCCTATGTGCAGGAGCAGGGCATGCTGTCCTTCGACGAGGTGGTGCGCGGCACCATGGTGCGCGGCGTGATTCCCGGCGAGGAGGACAAGGTGGCCGACTTCGCCCGGCACATGAAGGCGGGCGCGTTCGACGCGCTGCAGCCTGGCCGCTTCGGCATCGTGCTGGGGCGCGACCTCGCGCTGGCGTTGCGCGTGACTCTGGGCGACAAGGTCACGCTGATCGCGCCGCAGGGCCTGGTGACGCCGGCGGCGGTGCTGCCCCGGGTGAAGCAGTTCGAGGTGGTCGGCGTATTCGAGGCCGGCATGTACGAATACGATTCGGGCCTCGCCCTGATCCACCTCGCCGATGCCCAGGCGCTGTACCGCATGGGCGAGGACGTCACCGGCGTGCGGCTCAAGCTCGACGATCTCTTCGCCGCGCCGCGGGTGGCGCGCGAGCTGGCCGCCACGCTGTCGGAGCCGGGCCTGATGGTGGCCGACTGGACGCGCGCCCACGCCAATTTCTTCCGCGCGGTGGCGCTGGAGAAGACGATGATGACCCTGATCCTGTTCCTGATCGTCGCGGTGGCCGCGTTCAACATCGTGTCCACGCTGGTGATGGCGGTGCAGGAAAAATACGCCGACATCGCCATCCTGCGCACGCTGGGCGCGAGCCCGGCTTCGATCATGACGGTGTTCGTGCTTCAGGGCACGATCATCGGCCTCGTCGGCCTGGCTGCTGGGGTGATCGGCGGCCTGCTGATCGCACACAACCTCGACGTCGTGATTCCTGCGCTGGAGGCCATCACCGGCATGACGCTATGGAACAAGGAGGTCTATTACATCAACGAGCTGCCGTCGAAGGTGCTGTGGAGCGACGTCGTCAGCATCGTGTCGGTGTCTTTCGTGCTGACGCTCCTGGCGGCGCTGTATCCGAGCTGGCGGGCGTCCAAGGTGAATCCGGCGGAGGCGCTGCGCTATGAATGAGATCGGGGTCGACATGAACGACATCGCCAGGTCCGACACGCCCGCCGTGTCGCCGGTGCTCGCCTGCGACGGGCTGGTCAAGCGTTTTCGCGAAGGTGCGGACGCGGTGCAGGTGCTGACCGGGGTGAGCCTCGCGGTGGCGCGTGGCGAGCGGCTGGCGATCGTCGGCGCCTCGGGTTCGGGCAAGAGCACGCTGCTGCACCTGCTGGGCGGGCTCGATACACCGAGCGCCGGAGCGGTGCGGCT
The DNA here is from genome assembly GCA_004295105.1 of Betaproteobacteria bacterium. GTDB lineage: Bacteria > Pseudomonadota > Gammaproteobacteria > Burkholderiales > Rhodocyclaceae > Thauera. Next base: position 20,209 of record SHNC01000213.1, read on the forward strand.
GATGGGCAAGGATTTTTCGACCCTGTCCGAGACGGAGCGTGGCAGGCTGCGCAACGCGGCGCTCGGCTTCGTGTATCAGTTCCACCACCTGCTGCCCGAGTTCACCGCGCTCGAGAACGTCGCCATGCCGCTCTACATCCGCCGCATGGAGCGCGCCGCGGCCAACGAGCAGGCGGCCGCGATGCTGCGCGAGGTGGGGCTCGGCCACCGGCTCGATCACACGCCGGGCGAACTCTCGGGCGGCGAGCGCCAGCGCGCCGCGATCGCCCGCGCACTGGTCACCCAGCCGGCCTGCGTACTGGCCGACGAGCCGACCGGCAACCTGGACCGCCGCACCGCCGAGGCGGTGTTCGACCTCATGCTGTCGCTCAACGAACGCCTGGCGACGAGCTTCGTCATCGTCACTCACGACGAAGGCCTGGCGCGGCGCGCCCAGCGCACGTTGCGGCTGGAGGACGGACGGCTCGCCTGAGCCGTGCCGTCCGTCGCCGAGGCCTGCCCGGCGGATGTCCGCCGACGGGCTTCAGGCTTCGTTCAACCCGCGTCGCGCCGCAGGCGCAGGGCCTGCCGCTTGCGCCAGTGCCGGATCAGCCACCAGCGCCAGGCTGCCTTTACGGCCAGGTAGCCCGTGAGCGACAGGATCGCCGCCAGCAGCACCAGGCCGAGCGCCAGCGGCTTGCCCAGACCGGCCATCCAGCCGATCAGCTCCGCTACCCAGCCGCCGAGATCCATGCCCGTCAGCTCCGGCGGCGGGGTGAAATGCGCGGCCCCATTGCCCATGACCCAATTGCCCAGGCCGAAGGCGAGGACGTAGAGCGGCACGATGGTGATCGGGTTCGAATACAGCGTGCAGATCAGCGCGAGCGGCAGGTTCACCCTGAGCACGACGCAGCAGATCGCCGCCCCCAGCATCTGCAGCGGACCGGGAATCAGGCCGCAGAACATTCCCACCGCCACCGCGCCAGCCGCGGAATGGCGGTTCAGGTGCCACAGGCGCGGGTGCAGCAGCGTACCGGCGAACGGGCGCAGCCATCGGTTGTCGCGGATGGCGTCGTGATCGGGGAGGAACTGCTTGAGGTGTCTGCGCATGATCGTGAGCGACGGCGATTCTAACAGCGCGCTGCGTGGCGGCGCGCAGGGCTTGCCGTCCCGCTATTGACGTTGGCATCATCGGATGCCATGAGAATTGTCGTCGCGCTGTTCGCCATCGGGATATGGCTGTTCCAGCAGCAGGCCGAATTGCCACCGTCGTCCTGGCGCATCGGTGGCTGGTGTGCGTGGACCGTCGCGCTGCTGCTGTGGTTCCGGCTTCGCCATCGCCCGCCGGTGCCGGGGGAAGCGGAGCGTCCGCCCGTCCGCCGGCTCGTACTCGCGGCGCTTGCGGCGGGCATTGCGCTCGGTGCCGGTCTCCTGTGGTCGGCACAGCGCGCCGAAGGGCGCCTCGCCGACGCGCTGCCGATGGCGCTCGAAGGCAGGGACATCGTCATCACCGGCCGCGTCGACGACCTGCCCCAGCAACTGGCCGACGGCGTCCGCTTCGCGTTCGTGCCCGATGCCGGCGTGGAGGGTGTTCCCGGGCGCATCCAGCTCTCGTGGTATCGGCTGCAGGACGACGACGCCTCGCCCCCCGACGTGGCGGCGGGCGAGCGCTGGCGGTTCGTGGTGCGCCTCAAGCGCCCCCATGGCTTCGCCAACCCCGCCGGTTTCGATTACGAGGCCTGGCTGCTCGAGCGCGAGCTGCGGGCGACCGGCTACGTGCGCGGTGGTGCCCGCAGGCTCGACGCACAGGCGGCGTCCTTCATGGACCGGGTGCATCGGGCGCGCAGCACGATCCGCGACCGCTTCCTCACCGTGCTGCACGATGCCCCCTACGCCGGCGTGCTCGTCGCCCTGGTGATCGGGGACCAGCAGGCGATCCCCGCCGAGCAGTGGGAGGTCTTCCGTCGTACCGGCATTTCGCACCTCGTCGCCATCTCCGGCATGCACATCTCGCTCGTCGGCCTGATCGGCGCCACGCTGCTCGGCGCCCTCTGGCGCAGGGTGCCGCCTCTCGTGCTGCGCCTGCCGGCGCGAAAGGCTGCGGCGCTGGCGGCGATCGTCGCGGCCACCGGCTACGCGCTGCTGGCCGGCATGGGGATTCCGGTGCAGCGCGCGCTGATCATGCTGTGCATGGCGGGGCTGGCGCTGCTGCTCGGGCGCTCGCTGGCGCCGGGACGCGTGCTGATGCTGGCGCTGGCCGGCGTGCTGGTGATCGATCCATGGGCCGTTCTTGCCGCGGGCTTCTGGCTCTCCTTCGCGGCGGTCGGCGTCATCCTGCTCGTGCTGGGCGCTCGCCACGGCGTGCGCGAGGCTGGCGCCGGCTGGCGTGCCGCCGTGAAGACGCAGATCGCCATCACGCTGGCCACCGTGCCCCTGCTGGTCGCGCTGTTCCAGTCGTTTTCCATCGTGTCGCCGCTTGCCAATGCGCTGGCGATCCCGGTGGTGAGCTTCGTCGTCACGCCGCTGGCCCTGCTCGCCGCCCTGCTGCCGATGGATGCGCCGCTGGACCTGGCTCACTGGCTGCTCGCGGTCCTGATGCAGGCGGTGACATGGCTGGCGGGAAGCGAGTTCGCGCTGTGGCGGCAGGCCGCGCCACCCGCCTGGCTGGTGCTGGCGGGCGTGGCCGCGGTGGCGCTGCTGCTGTTGCCGTGCGCAACCCCGGCGCGTCCGGCGGCGGCGACGGCGCTGGCCGCCCTGTTGCTGTGGCAGCCCGGGCGCCCGGCGCCGGGGGACTTCGTCGCCACCGTGCTCGATGTCGGCCAGGGGCTCGCCGTCCATGTGCAGACGGCGTCGCATGAACTGCTCTACGATGCAGGTCCGCCCTACGGCGACTCCGCCGATGCCGGCGAGCGGGTCATCCTGCCCTTTCTCGCCGCCGCAGGCGTGCAGCGGCTCGACCGCATCGTGCTGTCGCACGACGATGCCGACCACGTGGGTGGCGCCGGCAGCGTGCTGGCAGGCCTGGAAGTCGAGTCCATCCTGGCCGCCGAGGGCGATGCGGCCGGCTTCTGGCGCGACGTCGCGCTGCGGCATGGAGACGCGCGACCGCTGGCATGCAGCGCCGGCCAGCACTGGACGTGGGACGGCGTCCGCTTCGAGGTGTTGCACCCTTGGGCCGGAATGCGCCGCGCGCGTCGCAACAACGATCTGTCCTGCGTGCTGAAGGTGACGGCCGCGGGCGGATCGCTGCTGCTGGTGGGCGACCTCGAGGTGCGCGGAGAAGCGGCGATGATCGCGCGCTACGGCGCAGCGGCGCTGGCGAGCTCGGTCGTCGTCGTCGGCCATCATGGCAGCCGCACGTCGTCGTCCCCTGCCTTCGTCGATGCCGTGTTGCCCGAGGCCGCGATCCACTCCGCCGGCTATCGCAACCGCTTCGGCCATCCCTACCCCGCGGTGTGGGCACGCTGGGCCGAGGCCGGCGCGCGCAACTGGCGTACCGACGGCCAGGGCGCGATCCGTGTGCGGGTGACGGCGGCAGGCGTTGGCGTGACCGCCGCCCGCGAGCAGGAACCGCGCTACTGGCATGGACGCTGAGCCGCATGCGCGGGGCCGTCCGCGCTGCGGTGCGGAATGCTAGACTCGACGCGACTTTTGCCCGAGGGGGATTCCCGCCATGAGCCTCATTTCCGACATCCGTCAGGCCTTCGAGCCCGATCGTCCGCGGCATGCCTTGCGCGAGCGCAGCGTGCAGTGCATCGGCCCGCATGGACTGCATCGCTTGGCGTACACGGAATGGGGCGAGCGCGACAACCCGCGCGTGGTGGTCTGCGTGCATGGACTGACGCGCAACGCGCGCGACTTCGACGACCTCGCACGCGCGCTGGCGGATGACTTCCGCGTGATCTGCCCGGACGTGGTCGGTCGCGGGCGCAGCGACTGGCTCGGCGTGAAGACCGATTACGGCTTCCCCGTCTATGTGCCGGACATGATCACGCTGATCGCGCGCCTGGATGTCGAGACGGTGCACTGGGTCGGCACGTCGATGGGGGGGCTGATCGGCATGTTCATCGCCAGCCAGCCGCATACGCCGATCACCCGCCTGGTGCTCAACGATGTCGGGCCGGTCATCACCGCGGTGTCGCTGCAGCGCATCGGCGAGTATGTGGGCAAGGCGCCGGTGTTCGCGTCCATGGAAGCGGCCGAGGCCTATATCCGCGAGGTCAGTGCCCCTTTCGGACCGCTCACCGACGCGCAATGGCGCCACCTGACCCAGCATTCGGTGCGGCCGGTCCGCGGCGAGTCGGGGGTGGGCTTCGCCATGGTCTACGATCCGGCCATCGGCGATGCCTTCCGTGAGACGCCGGTCCAGGAGGACGTCGACCTGTGGGCGGTGTACGAGCGCATCACCTGCCCGACCCTGGTGTTGAGGGGCGCGGAATCCGACCTGCTGGAGCCCGCCGCGCTGGCGCAGATGGCCTCGCGCGGACCGCGCGCGCGGACGGTGGAGTTCCCCGGCATCGGCCATGCGCCGATGCTGATGGATCCGGGGCAGATCGCCGTCGTGCGCGACTTCCTGCTGGCTGCGTGAGCGTCGCCGATGCTGTCCGGCCTCTTCTCCGTCGTCAGCTACGCTGATGCCGCGGCATTGGCGTGGTTCCTGTTCGTCTGGGTCGGCTACGGCTGGCTGTCGGAGCACAGCCGGTGGGCCCGTCGCGGGCTTGCCGACGTGGGCGACCGCCATCGTCTGGCGTGGGCGTGGCAGATGCTGCGCCGCGAGGTGAGGATGCCGGATGCGGCGCTGGTCGGAAACCTGATGCAGAGCGTGTCCTTCTACGCCAACACCACGATCTACATCATCGCCGGCGTGCTCGCGCTGCTCGGCACGCTGGACCAGGTGATCAGCTTCACCGAGGATCTGCCGTTCGCGCGCGAGACCTCGCGCGCACTGTGGGAGATCAAGCTGGTGCTGCTGTTCGGCGTGTTCGTGTTCGCCTACTTCAAGTTCACCTGGGCCCTGCGGCAGTTCAACCTGCTGTCCATCCTGATCGGCAGCACGCCGGTGTTCAAGGACGGCGACGGTTCCGATCCCGGGCTGGCCGAAGTCTCGGCACGTCGTCTGGGACGGGTGAATTCGCTGGCGGGCGACGAATTCAATCGCGGGATCCGTGCCTATTACTTCGGCCTCGCGGCGGTCGCGTGGTTCGTGCAGCCGTGGATCTTCGTCGCGATGACGTCGCTGATCGCGGTGGTGCTGTACCGGCGCGATTTCACCTCGCCCGCGCTGATCGCCCTGCGCGACGACTGACGCGGGCGGCCTGCCGCGCACGCCGGCCTACCAGCCCGGGTTCAGCCGCTTCGCTTCGGCGATCTCGGCGCGGATGGTGCGGAAGTGCTCGAAGCGGCGCCGATCGATCGTTCCCGATTCAACGGCGGTGAGGAGCGCGCAACCGGGCTCGGCTTCGTGCCGGCAGTCGCGGAAGCGGCAGTGGCCGAGAAACGCGCGGAATTCGACGAAGCTCTCGGCCAGGCTCGCAGCCGTCAGGTGCGCGAGACCGAAGGCCTGCAGGCCGGGACTGTCGATCAGCCAGCCGTCGCGCGTCAGGTCGCCGCTGAGCGGGTACAGACGCGCGAAAGTCGTGGTGTGCTTGCCGGTGTCGAGCGCGGTCGAGATCTCGCGGGTCGCCGCATTGGCTTCCGGGATCAGGGCATTGGTCAGCGTCGATTTGCCCATGCCCGACTGGCCGACGAGGATGGCGTGCGTGCCGGCGAGCCGTGTGCGCAGCGCCTCCGCGCCCGCCAGCGCGGAAAGCTCGATGACCTCGTAGCCCAGCGCGCGGAAGGGCGCCAGTTGCGCGCGTGCGGCGTCAAGGCGGTCGCTCAGGTCTGCCTTGTTGAGCACGATCAGCGGCGTGATCTCCTGGCTTTCGGCGGCGGCGATGCAGCGCGAGATCAGCAGGTCCGAGAAGCCGGGCTCGGTGGCGACGACGATGGCGACGTGGCTCAGGTTGGCGGCGATGAGCTTCTCGCGGAAGGCGTCCGAGCGCCACAACAGGTTGCGGCGCGGCTGCAGGTGTTCGATCACGCCCTGGCCGTCACTGCCGGGCAGCACGTCGACCTCGTCGCCGCAGGCGAAGGTGTTCTTCTTGCCGCGCGTGGTGCATTGCAGCCGCCCGTCGGCGGTGGCCACCTCGTAATGGCGGCCGAAAGCCGCGACGATCACCCCATGCAGGCGTGCTGCATCCTTGCGCCGTTGCTGCGCCATCAGGCCAGGGCCTGCAGTCGGGCCACGCGCAGCGCCGCCGGCGGGTGGGAGTCGAAGAAACGCGAGTACAGCGGGTCGGGCGTCAGCGTGGAGGCGTTGTCGCGGTACAGCTTCACCAGCGCCGCGACCAGGTCGGCGGCCCGCGTCTGCTGTGCGGCGTAGGCATCGGCCTCGTACTCATGTACGCGCGACCAGTGGCTGGCGATGGGCGACAGCATGAAGGTGAAGGCGGGCAGCACGACGAAGAACAGCGCAAGCGCGGTGGCCGTGTCGGTGGCGCTGGCGCCGAGGCCGGCGAAGAACCAGGGCTGCTGCATCAGCCAGCCGAGCAGGGCCAGCAGCGCCAGGGTGGTCGGCGCGAGCAGTGCCATGCGCTTCAGGATGTGGCGATGGCGGAAGTGGCCGAGCTCGTGCGCCAGTACAGCCTCGACCTCTTCCGGGCTCAGCTTGTCGAGCAGCGTGTCGAAGAAGACGATGCGCTTGGCGGCGCCGAAGCCGGTGAAATAGGCGTTGCCGTGCGCGGAGCGGCGCGAGCCGTCCATCACGAACAGCCCCTTCGACTTGAAGCCGCAGCGTGCAAGCAGCGCTTCGACACGGGTCTTCAGCGCCTGGTCGGCGAGCGGGGTGAATTTGTTGAACAGCGGGGCGATGAATGTCGGCCAGATCAGCATCACCAGCACGTTGAAAGTCAGCCAGAAGGCCCATACCCACAGCCACCACAGCTCGCCCATCGCCTGCATCAGCCAGAGCACCAGCGCGATCAGCGGCAGCCCGATCACCACGCCGAGCGCCGCCTCCTTCAGGGCATCGGCAGCGAACAATCCAGGCGTCATGCGGTTGAAGCCGAAGCGCTTCTCGATGACGAAGGTGCGGTACAGCACGGCCGGAAGATCCACCACCCAGCCGATCACGCTGAGCGTGGCGAGCAGGGCCACGCCATGAGCAAGGCCGCCGGCGTCGAGCCAGCGCGACCATGCCGAGTGCAGCGCCTGCAGGCCGCCACCCAGTGTCAGCGCCAGCGCCAGCAGGGCGCCGACGACGGTGGCGACGATCGCCAGGCGCATGCGCGCACGCGTGTAGTCGGCTGCACGCTGGTGTGCGTGCAGGCTGATCGCGCCGGCAAAGGCGTCGGGAACCTTCTCGCGGCGCGCGGCGACATGGCGGATCTGCCGCTGCATCAGCGTCGTCTTTACCGCGACGCTGGCGAGCAGCATGGCGACGAAGAGGTAGGTGAGGAAACTGGCGTTGTCGACGGGCATGGAACGGTGCGGGAAGAGGGCGATCGAGCGAAGTGGCCGGGCGATGTTTCTGGCGGTGCTTCTCGGGGTGTGTCTGGCCGCGGGCGATCGACGGTGGCGCTGCCCACCCTCGAGCGCACACGGCGCCATCGCGATCTGTGACACAATCGCCGCCCTGAAGTTTTCACCGCTACGGCTTTCGTCGCGAAAGCCGTCGGCCATCGGCACTGCAAAAAGGCGCACGGATTATGGCACAGGACCCCAAGCACCTGATATGGCTGGACATGGAGATGACCGGCCTCGAACCGGACCGCGACCGCATCATCGAAATGGCCGTCGTCATCACCAACGAGCAGCTCGAGACGGTGGCCGAGGCGCCCGTGATCGTCGTGCATCAGCCGGATGCGGTGCTCGATGCGATGGACGACTGGAACAGGAACACCCACGGCAAGTCGGGGCTCACCGACCGCGTGCGCGCCTCGACGGTGTCCGAGGCCGAGGCCGAGGCACGCATGCTCGCGTTCCTGCAGCAGTGGGTGCCGGCGCGCAGCTCGCCGATGTGCGGCAACTCGGTGTGCCAGGATCGCCGCTTCCTTGCGCGCTACATGCCGCAGCTCGAGGCCTGGTTCCACTACCGCAACCTCGACGTGTCCACCGTCAAGGAACTGGCCAAGCGCTGGCGCCCGGAGGTCTACGGTGCGGTGTCGAAGAAGGGCGCGCACACGGCCCTGTCCGACATCCAGGAATCGATCGCGGAACTTCGGCATTACCGCGACCGTTTCCTGCGCCTGGAGTAGCCGGGCGCCGGCGGGCCGCGCGCAAACCCGGCTGCGGCAGGCGCGCCGCTCAGGAAGGTGTGCGCTTGTAGAGCCGGAAGGTCTCGAGCTGCTTGCCGCCGCCGCGCCGGTAATCCCAGATGACGCGCCATTCGGGTGCGAGCTCGGGGTTGTCGATGCGGCGGTTGTCATGCACCAGCAGCAGCGAGCAGGGCGTGGCATCGCCGTGCACCTGCACGGTGCGGATGCCGGCGAAGTAGTCGAGCGAACTGCGCAGCGCGTCCGGCAGCCCGGTGGTGGCGATGCAGTCCACCACCTCGCCCGCCACTACCTTTTCGAGCGAGGTCATGACCGGCCGATAACTTCGGCCATGGTCGAACCAGGGCATCAGCAGCGTCACTGCCAGGCACCACAGCATGGTCATGCCCATCGCCCAGTTCGACGGGCTGCGCGACGGCGTGCGCGGCAACCGCCAGGCCAGCAGCAGCCACAGCGCGCTGATCAGCAGGCCGATCACCAGTTGCATCGCACCGCCATGCAGCACGAAGTGCGGGGTCACCCGCGCGATGTGGCGGGCGAGGCCCGGTGGCCACGAAAACGCCTGCGCCGTCCATGCCAGCCATACCAGCAGGCCGAACACCGAGAAGGTCATCAGCCCGAACCAGTCGAACGCATTGGCTGCGCCGCGCCGCAGCGTGGGCACACCGCCCGCCGCGAGCAGGGCCAGCGCCGGCAGCAGGGGCAGGGCCACGACCTGCGCGACATCGCCGTCCACGGCAAGCAAGGCGAGGGCGGTCACGAGCGACAACAGCGGCAGCAGCACGGGCAGGGCGCCCAAGTCCCGGCGACCGCGCCACAGGGTCCACAGCGCGATCGGCCACAGTGGCCAGGTGAACCAGCCGATGAGCTCGACCATTCGGTGCAGCTCCGATGCGCGCAGGGGGCCCGACGACAGGTCGCGCCAGCTTGCATGCAGCCACAGTGAGAAGGCGTCGGGCTGCTGCAGCAGCACGGCGAGCGGCCACAGGGCGCCCAGCCCGAGCGCGATCGACAGTCCCAGCAGCAGACCGCCACTGGCGTGCGGGGTGTGGCAATCCCTGCTGAGCGTCATCACCAGCGGAAGCAGGGGCATGGTCAGCCATGCTGCCGGCAGCCCGCCCGCGACGAAGGCCAGCGCGGCACCCAGACCGGCGGTGACGCTCCCCGCGACCGGCTCCTGCGGGACACGGGCCAGGCCCCGCAGCGTGAGCGCGAGCATCGCGACGACAGCGATCATCGGCTGGGTCTCGTGCGCGTGCAGCACCAGGCCCAGCGAGCCCAGTGTCAGCATCGCGGCGGGCGTGCGCGCCGGCCGTCCGTACAGGGCCTCGGCCGCGCGAGCGATGCAATACACGGTGGTCGCGGTGAAGATGGCCGTCGCCAGCCGTGCGCCGTCGTGCGGTGCGAGCAGCGGTGTCGTAACCCACGCGGTCAGCGCCGCCACCCAGTAGTACAGTGGCGGGAACTCGGCGAAGGGTTCGCCGGCGAGTTGCGGAAACAGCAGGCCCTCGCCGCGCAGCATCGACCAGACGGGGCCGAAGTGGCGCGCATCGTCTCCGCGCCACGGGTCGTGCCCCGTCAGGCCGACGATCAGGTACAGGCCGACCAGCAGCGTGATGCCCAGAGTGCCGTAGATCCGGCGTTGCAGCGGGGAGGTCGGTCGGGTTTCGCTGATCATGCGACGGTGGAATTGCGCGGAAATGCCGTGTGCGAGCGGGAAAGCCCAGATTCTACGGCCTGCGGGCGTTCGCGCCCAACGGCACGATGCGGACGGCACGCTCGCGAGCGTGCGAACCAACAAAAAAGGCAGCCGTGGCTGCCTTTCCTGCGGGAGCACCCTTCGGGTGCCGTGTTCGATGCCGAGCGGATCAGCCCAGGCGCTGAACGTTGCCGTACTTCTGGCGGAAGCGCTCGACGCGACCGGCGGTGTCGACGATCTTCTGCTTGCCCGTATAGAACGGGTGGCAGGCGGCGCACACTTCGACGTGCAGTTCCGGCTTGGTGATCGTGGAACGGGTGACGAAGACGTTGCCGCACGAGCAGGTCACGTTGACGTCGTTGTACTTCGGGTGGATGTCCGCTCTCATGGCTGTTTCCTGGCGCAAGCGGGCGGCGGATGTGACCGCCCTGATTTGAAGAATTAGCGATTATCCGCGCACAGTCGAAACTAGGCAAGCCCCGCGCGGTTCAACTCGACTACAATCGCGCGCTTTCGGACAAGCCCGGGCGCTGCGGGCGGGAGCGAGCGAGGGTGCATCTGCTGCTGGCACCGATGGAAGGCCTGCTGGACGACGTGCTGCGCGCGGTGATCACGCCCTGCGGCGGCTACGACTATGCGGTGACCGAGTTCGCGCGGGTATCGGGCACGTTGCTGCCCGAGCGCTTCTTCCGCCGCATCGCGCCCGAACTGTCCAGTGGCAGCCGCACGGCCGGGGGGACGCCGGTGCGCGTGCAACTGCTCGGCTCCGATCCTGCCTGCATGGCGGACAATGCTGCGCAACTGGCGGGCCTGGCGCCATCGGGCATCGATCTGAACTTCGGTTGTCCGGCGCCGACGGTCAATCGCCACCGCGGCGGCGCGGTGCTGCTGGACGAGCCCGAGCTGATGCATGCGATCACACGGGCCGTGCGCCGTGTGATGCCTGCCGAGATCCCGCTCACCGCGAAGATGCGCCTCGGAGTGCGGGACGCCGGGCGTGCGGTCGAATGTGCCCGGGCCCTGGCCGACGGCGGTGCCGCCGCGCTGGTCGTGCACGCGCGGACCAAGGACGATGGTTACCGCCCGCCGGCGCACTGGCCGTGGGTGGGCCGCATCGCGGAGGCGGTGCGCTTGCCGGTGGTGGCCAATGGCGAGGTCTGGAACGGCGAGGACTGGCGGCGCTGCCGCGCCGAGTCCGGCGTCGCCGACATCATGCTCGGTCGCGGTGCAGTGGCCGACCCCTTTCTCGCCCGCCGGCTGCGGGGCGGGCAGCTCGAGGCGCCGGAGCCGGCGGCGCGAGAATCCGAATGGCTGGAACTGCGCGCGATGCTCGGCGATTTCCGCGAGCGCGTGCTGCGCAAGGTGGTGCCGCGACACGCGCCCGGCCGCATCAAGCAGTGGCTGAACCTGTTGCGCCGTAATTTCCCGCAGGCCGAGCGGCTCTACCAGCAGATCCGCGGCCTGAGCGCGATGCCGGAGATCGATCGCGTCTTCGCCGCCGCCGGGATCCGCGTCGTGCCGACGAGTGCGGGTCTGGCGCCGGTGCCGGGGAGGGCCGCATGAGCTACGCCAACTCGCGCATCCCCGAGAGCGCTCAGCAGGGCATCCACGACAATCTCGCACGCATCGTCGGCCGGCACCTGGCCGAGCCCTTCCGCAAGCCGATTGCCGACTACAACCGCGCTGCCCTCCAGGCCAGCCTTGCCGGCTGGGACGGTCATGCACCGTTCATTGTCGACGCGGGTTGCGGCGTCGGCCACAGCACGATACAGCTCGCGCGCGCGAATCCGGACCACTGGGTGATCGGCGTCGACCAGTCGCAGGATCGCCTGCAGCGGCGCAAGCCCTATCCGGAGGCCCTGCTGCCGAAGAACATGGTCTTCGTGCGCGCCGACCTGGTGGATTACTGGCGACTCGTCGACGAAGCCGGCCTGCGCCTTGCCCGGCACTACATCCTGTATCCCAATCCCTGGCCCAAGATCGGCCACCTCGCCCGGCGCTGGCACGCGCACCCGGTGTTTCCGTGGATTCCGCGCCTGGGCGGGCGTCTGGAGTGTCGCAGCAACTGGCGCGTCTATATTGAGGAGATGGCGTTCGCGCTCGCGCTGGCGCTGGGGCGCGACGTGACTTGGGAGACGTTCGAGGCCACGGCGCCACTGACGCCCTTCGAGCGCAAGTACCGAGATTCCGGGCAGATCCTGTATCGCGTCGTGGTGGACCTCTAGTCACTGAAATATCGCTTGCCGCGGTGCGGCCGATCGGCCACGCTGCACACCATTGCCGGAGATCAGACATGAGCGAAGCCCCAGCCGCGGACAACCCCGCCGAAAATCCCTACCTGATGAGCGACGAAGCCTTCGAGGCGCTGGAGGAGATCCTCACCTCGGACGTCGTGCCCGAGGACTGCATGGACCTCGAGATGCTCGACGGCTTCCTCGCCGGGGTGCTGCTGTCGCCGCGTGCGATCCCGGTCGAGCGCTGGCTGCCGGCGGTGTGGTCGGCGCACGAGGACAGTGTCGGCTTCGGTTCGGGCAGCGGCGTGCAGCGGGCGATCCGGCTGGTGCTGTCGTACTACAACGAGATGGCGACCACGCTGGGCCTGGACGAGGAAGAGGAGGCCTGCTGGGAGCCGTTCTGTTTCGCGATCGCAGACGGCGACACGCTCAAGCTCGGCGACGAGTGGATCGAGGGCTTCGCCCAGGGCCTGGAGCTGTGGCCGCAGGACTGGGAGCAGGGCCTGTCGGAAGACACCATCGAGGCGGTGCAGGCCACGCTCGACGAGGTGCTGGCCCCCTGGCGGCCGGGCGGTGAAGGCGAGGCGGATGCCGATGGCGAGACGGCGCCGTCACCGGCCGACGGCGATGCCGACGACGAGACTCGCCTCGGCTGGCTGGCCGCCGTCGGCGAGGGGGTGAACGACATCTTCGCGCATTGGCGGGAAGTGGGCCTTCCGACGCCATCACCGGTCGCGATCGAGTTGCCGCAGGCGGCTGCCAGGAGCGGCCCGGGGCGCAACGATCCCTGCCCCTGCGGCAGCGGAAAGAAGTTCAAGAAGTGCTGTGGCGCCGAAAAGGCCTGACACGGCGTCGAGGACGAGCATGCGCGAGGATCATTGCACCCGCTGCGGCGCCTGCTGCGCCGCCTTCCGGGTCGATTTCCATCACTCGGAACTGGCTTCGCGCGAAGCGGGGGGCGTGCCCGACGCGATGGTGGTGCCAGTGACCGCCACCCTGCGCCGCATGCGGGGCACGGACGAGGCGCCGCCGCGCTGCGTCGCGCTCGAGGGCGAGATCGGCCGGTCGGTGCGCTGCGCCATCTACGCCCGCCGGCCCTCGCCCTGCCGCGACTTCGCGCCATATGCGGCGCTGGGCATCGGTGACGACGCCTGCAATCGCGCACGCGCGCGGCACGGCCTGCCGCCGCTGTGACGGAAGCACCGGCGCTGCGGTCGCGCGACGGCGGACGAACCCGCAACCCCATCTTGGTCGGAACCCCAGACTCTGGGCCGGGAAGGACACCGAATCCGAAAATGGACGATGAAGCGTTCAACCCCTGCCTGAGTTGCGGCATGTGCTGCACGCATTTCCGCATTTCCTTCTACTGGGCCGAGGCCGACGATGCGCCGGGCGGCTTCGTGCCGGCGGCAATGACCGAAAAACTGACTCCCCACCTGCGCTGCATGAAAGGCAGCAACGACATGCCCCGACGCTGCTCGGCACTTGCTGGAACGGTGGGCGAGCAGGTGGGCTGCACGATCTACGAGAACCGGCCGACGCCTTGCCGCGAGTTCCCGTCGTATCTGCAGGACGGAACGCCGAACCCGAAGTGCGACGAACTGCGGGCGAAGATAGGGCTGCCGCCCTTGCCGCGGCAGCCGCTGGCGCGGGCGGCCTGAGCCGCTACCGGTCGCGATCTGCGGCCCGCGTGCACCGGCTGGCGGCCCGGGCCTGGCGGATTCAGCCGGGCAGGCCCACCGCGGCGAGCACGGCCAGCGGACCGGCCTCCCGCAGTTCCTCGATCTGTTCCGGGTTGCGGGCGAACAGCGAGCCCGCATAGGCGAGCGAATTGACCGAAACGTGCCGCCATCTTTCGCGGCGCCGTGGCACGAGCAGCAGCCAGTCGCGCGTCACGAGCAGGTTGTAGGGCGCCATCGGTTCGGTCCGGGGTGGCAGGTCCATCGTCCGCCAGGCCGCTGCAAAGGCCTGCTCGAGCATGTCGCCGGCCTCCTCGGCATGCGACCACATCCTTGTGTCCAGTGCGACGAAGGCATGCCGCCAGGGCAGTGCCGGATTGGCGACCGGTGACCCCGGCGCGGTCGTCGGCAGGCCGGCGGCGAGGCCGCCGGGCGCATCGAGGCGCGGCGGCGTGCCGTCGTCGAGCACGTGCGGGACCCACTGCAGGTGCTTGTGAGGCTGGCTCGCGCCGGCTTCCGTGCCGCCGTTGTAGAAGCCGAGTCCGCCGTGGGCACCGACTACCTGCGCCAGGGCGGTGAAGTCCGCGCGGCTCAGCGGTGCCGCCTGCGATTCCCAGGCGCGGGTGACGATCAGCAGGTGGTGGTCGATGACGGGGAACTTGTTCAGCACCACCAGGTGCGCATCGCCCAGCGCATCCACCGTCAGGTCCGGCTCCGGCGGCAGGAAGGGATTGAAGTCGGGGTTGCGCCGGCTGACGGTGGCCACGCGCGCCTGGTCCTTCAGCGCGAGGGACGAGACCCAGCGCACCGAAAAGTGCAGGCCGCGCTCCTCGATCATCGTGTGGTTGGTGCGGATCGGCAGCAGCGCGCCGGATTTCAGCGCATTGCGCATCGTCAGGGCACTACGGTCGAGGAGCGTGCTGCGGGACAGGCTGGTCATCGGAGCGGCTGGCGAAGGACAATGCACGAATTCTGACATGGCACGCGGCCCTCGCTCGCACGTGTCGTGCGGATCCATCATCCGGTCGGGGAGAAACACCATGCGCATCACCTTCGCCGTGCGCGGCGATCACATCCAGCTCGATCAACTGCTGAAGGCCGCCAACCTCGTCACCTCCGGCGGCGCGGCGCACGCCGCGGTCGAGGCCGGGGAGGTCCGGGTCGACGGCAAGCCGGAGCAACGCAAGCGCGCGAAACTGCGGCCGGGCCAGCGCGTCGGCTTCGGCGGCCAGGAGATCGTGCTGGTGGCCGCCGACGCCTGACGCGGCGCCTATTTCAGCAGGCCCTCGGCGCGCAGCGCGGCCTGCACCGCCGGGCGTGCGCCGACGCGCTCGGAGAAGGCCTGCAGCGCGGGCCATGGCGACATGTCGATCTTCGCGAAGCCGGTCCAACTCAGCACGGTGAACAGGTAGGCGTCGGCAACGCTGAACTGCTCGCCCATCAGGTAGGGGTGCGTCGCGAGATGCTTGGCGATGAAATCGAAGCGTCGGCCGATGTTGTCGAGGGCGGCGTTCTTCCATTCCTCGCCGGCCCCGCGGAACAAGGGTGTGAATGACTTGTGGATCTCGGTGGAGATCAGGTTCAGCCATTCCTGCAGGCGCGCGCGCTCGAGCGTGCCCGGGGTCGGCGCGAGTTTCGCGGCCGGATGCAGGTCGGCCAGGTACTGGATGATCGCCGGGCCTTCGGTGAGCAGCTCGCCGTCGTCGAGTTCCAGCGCCGGCACATAGCCCTTGGGGTTGATCGCCAGATAATCGTCCCCGTTCTCGGTCTTCCTGGCCCTGAGGTCCACGCGCACGAGCGAGAAGTCCGCGCCCGCCTCGCGCAGGACGATATGGGGCGACAGCGAGCAGGCGCCCGGGCTGTAGTAGAGCTTCATGCAGAATCTCCTTCGAGGGGTTGGCGAAGCGGCCGGCCCGCACGGCGGGCGCGGCAACGGAAGACGGCACGTCGCGCCGGTCGCGCTGCCGGTGACGACGACATCATGGCAGATCCGGGCGCGGCCTGGACTTCCTCGGTCCGGA
The DNA here is from genome assembly GCA_004295105.1 of Betaproteobacteria bacterium. Classification (GTDB taxonomy): domain Bacteria; phylum Pseudomonadota; class Gammaproteobacteria; order Burkholderiales; family Rhodocyclaceae; genus Thauera. The sequence continues at coordinate 36,136 of SHNC01000213.1, forward strand.
CATCCGTTCCCACACCCAGCCGCCCGGCAGATCGGTGCCGGTAAGCACGTAGTTGAGCGTGTGTTCGTTGGCGATGGTCAGGGCGAAGCTGCTGCGCGTGCCGGGCCTGCCGGCAAGCAGGATCTCGTCTCCCGCACGCAGCGCGGTGTCGACACCGGGGCCCATGCGGTGGTCGTCCGTGTCGCGTTCGAGGTAGAGCACCTCGCACTCGAGCGCCTCGTCGCGATTCTCCGGCGAGCGCAGCAACATCCCGAGCGTGACGGTGTCTCCGCGCATCAGGCGGCGATAGAGTGCCGGTGCGCTGGCGAGGTTGATGCGCTCGCTCCACACCTCCGGCACCGCCAGGCCCAAGCGGGCGGTCATGCGCTCGTACAGGCCTTCGCACCACGCCGGGTTGCTGCGCCTGAGCAGGGTGAGGAAGGGGACGAGCAGCGGTGTGCTGAGGATGGCGAGGCATTCGTGACCGATGATCTCGCTCGGCACCACGGTGATGTCCGCGTCGTAGGCTTCGAACAGCGCCCGGTTCGCGTACTGGTTCTGGCGCAGGATCACGAACAGCGAGGGATTGAGTTCGCGTGCGGCGACGGCGATCGACAGGTTGTCGATGTCGGACCGCGTCGCGGCGACGATGCCGGTGGCGCTCAGCACCCCGGCCTGGCGCAGAGCGTCGGCGCTGGTGCCTTCGCCATGCACCCAGCGGTGGTCGAAGTCGTCGGGGGGATCGCGGTCGAGGATGGTGACCGGAACCTGCTCGGCATCCATGGCGCTCACCATCTGCTGCCCGAAGCGGCCGTGGCCGCACAGGATCCAGTGGCCACGCGGCGGATTGCGATAGCGCTCCACTGTCGTGCCGGGTAGCCCCGTGAGCCAGTTCGCGAGCTGCCAGGCGGCCGGCGTGTGCAGCGCCAGCGCCAGCATCTCGGCGAATTCCTGGAAGGGGTTGATGACGTGGCGGGTGCCGAAGGCGGTCATGGTGGCGGCCGTCTCCTGGCTTTCCGCCCGGCACAGCACCGGAAGGCGCGGCGCCAGCAGGCGCGCGGCGATGGCGATGGCCAGGTTGCTGGCATCGTCGTTGGTGAGCGCGATCACCCCGACGCAGTGCGGATGGGTCAGGCCGGCGAACTTCAGCGTCTCCGGGTTGCGCGCGTCGGCATCGACGGCCGGTACGTCGGCGGCATAGCCCTGCAGCTCGATCTCCCCCACCTTCGACTCGTCGAGTTCGATCACGACCGCACGATGGCCCATGCGGTCGAGCGCGTCGCACACCAGACGCCCGGTCTCGCCGTAGCCGCACACGAGGTAGAACGGCTCGCGCATGCGGCGCACCGCGCCGGAAAAGCGCTGGATGGCGAAGGCCTGCTGCAGGTTGCGGTCGGACAGCAGCGAGAACACGCTGCCCAGCGTGTAGGCCCAGCCGATCACCGACAGGTAGATGCAGATCGTCACCCACAGGCGCTGCTGGTCCGAGAAGGCGTAGGGGATCTCGCCGAACCCGATGGTCGTCGCCGTGTAGCTGATGAAGTAGAAGGCGTGGAAAAAGCTGAGGTACTGGACATTGCCGTCGGCATCGACGCCAGGCGCGAGCGTGAGCCCGAGCACCGAGATCGCCATGATGACGATCAGCAGGATCAGCGGCGCGCGCATGCGCCGCAGGATCAGGAAGAAGATGCTGTGATGACGCGGTAGCGGGGTCATCGTCGTGACGCCGGTATCTGACTGGGCGGGGCTGCGGGTCAGGGCGGTCAGCGACGCTGCATGATCGTTTCCGCGATCAGGATGATGACCGACACGATGTTGGCGAACAGTGCTCCGCCCGATAGCGAGACGATGCGCGCGACCATCTCCGGGGTGAGCCCTTCGGGCGAAACATGGGCCGCGTAGCCCCACACCATCGTCGCGGCGAAGAGCTGCAGGTCGGCGACCAGGCTGGTGGACAGGTGGACCGCGCCGATCTGCGTGCGGTCTCCGAACTTGAGCACCGTCGCCACCAGGCTGACGACCAGCGCGGCGAACAGCTCATACACGTCGTGGTGCTGGGGATTGTCGATCTCGCCGACGAAGAAGCCGAAGTTCAGCGTCGCAGCCAGCACGATGAAGAAACCGAAGACGACCTTCTCGAGGTTCATGTTGTTCTCGTCGCGTTGCGTGTCCGATGGGCCTGCATGCGCAAAGGATTATAGGCGCGGATGACGCCGCGGCGCGGCGGCACAGGGACGAGGTGCCGGTGCGGTAGCGATCCTGCCGATGCTGAGCCGCTCAATCCCGGACGTCGCCATCGACGTAGTACCAGCGCCCGCCCTCGCGCACGAAGCGACTGGTCTCGTGCAGCCGTTGCGCCCGCCCGCCGACGCGGCAACGCGCGACGAACTCGACTTCGGCGTGATCTTCATCCACCTGCCGGTGCGCACGAATCGCGAGGCCGATCCATTTCGGCCGGGGCTGCGCGTCCAGCTCGAGTGTCGCCGGCCGGCTGCGGGCGTGCCAGGTGGCGAGCAGGTAGGCAGCGTCGCCGAGGCTGTATGCGACATAACGCGAACGCATCAAGGCTTCGGCATCGGGCGCCGGCCGCTGCCCGCTGAGCGCGGGCTCGCAGCAGGCGGCGAAGGGGCGGCCGGAACCGCAGGGGCAGGCAACAGCTTTCATGCGAATCGGTCTCCAAAGGAAACGCCGGACCGCCCCGAGTTCTGTTCGACCCCTCGGGAGTGGCACCGCCGAAGGCGTTTCCTGGGAACGTTTCACAGCCCGCGGCGGTGGGCAGGGCAGGCATGATGCCTGCGCACGCGGCCGGCGGCAGCGGCCGGGACACTGTCCTCCCGGCCGGCCCACCGCGCTCACCGGGCGAGGATCTCCCGCAGCACGTAGCTCAGGATGCCGCCGTGGCGGTAGTACTCGATCTCGATCGGCGTGTCGATGCGGCACAGCAAGGGCACGGTCTGCGCAGTGCCATCGGTGCGCGAGATGCGCAGCACGAGATCCTGCTGCGGCTTCAACCCGGCGGCGGCGCCGTCGAGGTCGAACTGCTCGTCGCCGGTCAGGCCCAGTTCCTGCCAGCCGTCGCCGGCCTTGAATTGCAGCGGCAACACCCCCATGCCGACCAGGTTGGAGCGGTGGATGCGCTCGAAGCTCTTCGCGATCACCGCCTTCACCCCCAGCAGCGCGGTGCCTTTCGCCGCCCAGTCGCGCGACGAGCCGGTGCCGTATTCCTCGCCGGCGAACACCAGCGTCGGCGTGCCGCGCGCCATGTGGGCAGTGGCGGCCTCGAACACCGAAGTCTGCAAACCGTCCAGCAAGGTGTAGCCACCTTCGATCCGGCTGCCGTCGGGGTTGGGCGGCAGCATCAGGTTCTTCACCCGCACGTTGGCAAAGGTGCCGCGCACCATCACGTCGTGGTGGCCGCGGCGCGAGCCGTAGGAGTTGAAATCCTGGCGCGCGACGCCGCGTTCGCTCAACCAGCGGCCGGCCGGCGTGGTTTCACGGAAGGAGCCGGCCGGCGAGATGTGGTCGGTGGTCACCGAGTCGCCGAGCAGCAGCAGCGCCCTCGCGCCGCGAATGTCGGCAACGTCGCCGGGCTGCATCGTGAAGCCGTCGAAGAAGGGCGGACGGGCGATGTAGGTGGATTCCGGCCAGTCGTACACCTGGCCTGCGGGTGCGGAGATCGCGTTCCACAGGTCGTGGTCGCGGGTGAAGTCGGCGTACAGCCGGCGGTAGGTCGCCGGGTCGGTGGCAAACGGCATCACCGCGGCGATCTCGTCGGACGAGGGCCACAGCTCGCGCAGGAACACCGGGCGGCCATCGGCACCCGTGCCCAGCGGCTCGGTGGTGAGGTCGATGCTGGCGCGGCCGGCGAGCGCGAAGGCCACCACCAGCGGCGGCGAGGCGAGGAAGTTGGCGCGGATGTTGGGGTGGATGCGGGCCTCGAAGTTGCGGTTGCCCGACAGCACCGCCGCGACCACCAGGTCGTGCTCGACGATCGCCGCGTTGAATTCGGGCGCAAGGTCGCCGGCGTTGCCGATGCAGGTGGTGCAGCCGTAGCCGGCGAGCGCAAAGCCGAGCTTCGCCAGCGGCTCGAGCAGACCGGCCTTCTGCAGGTAGTCGGTCACCACCCGCGAGCCGGGGGCGAGCGAAGTCTTGATGTGCGGGGCCACCGTCAGGCCGCGCGCGACCGCCTTCTTCGCCAGCAGGCCGGCGGCGATCAGCACCGCCGGGTTGCTGGTGTTGGTGCATGAGGTGATGGCCGCGATCAGCACGTCGCCGTGGCCCAGTTCGACGCCTTCGCGGCCGCTGGCAAAGCGGTCGTGGAGCTGCCCCGGCGGGCGGCCGAAGCCGTTTTCGGCGACCGGGGTGGAGAACTGGCGCTCGAATTCGCTGCGCATCGCCGGCAGTTCGATGCGGTCCTGCGGCCGCTTCGGACCGGCCAGCGACGGCACGATCGCGGCGAGGTCCAGCGTCAGCGTGCGGCTGTAGTCGATGTCGCCGGCGCGCGGGATGCCGAACAGCCCCTGGGCGCGGAAGTAGGCTTCGAGCAGCGCGCATTCCTCGTCGCTGCGGCCGGTACCGCGCATGTAGGCGACGGTTTTCTCATCCACCGGGAAGAAGCCCATCGTCGCGCCGTACTCCGGCGCCATGTTGGCGATGGTGGCGCGGTCGGTCACCGACAGGCTGGCGGTGCCGTCGCCGAAGAACTCGACGAAGGCGCCCACCACCTTGGCCTTGCGCAACATTTCGGTGACGGTCAGCACCAGGTCGGTGGCGGTGGCGCCTTCCGGCAGTTTGCCCTGCAGTTCGACGCCGACCACGTCCGGCGTCAGGAAATACACCGGCTGGCCCAGCATGCCGGCCTCGGCCTCGATGCCGCCGACGCCCCAGCCCACCACGCCGACGCCGTTGATCATGGTCGTATGCGAATCGGTGCCAACCAGGGTGTCGGGGTAGTACAGATCGCCGTCGTGGCGCACGCCGCGGAACAGGTATTCCAGGTTCACCTGGTGCACGATGCCGATGCCCGGCGGCACGACGCGGAAGGTGTCGAAGGCCTGCATGCCCCACTTCATGAATTGGTAGCGCTCGCGATTGCGCTCGAACTCCAGCTCCATGTTCTGCCGCAGCGCGAGCGGGGTGCCGTAGTGATCGACCTGCACCGAATGGTCGACGACGAGGTCGACCGGCACCAGCGGCTCGATCAGCTTGGCGTCGTGCCCCTGTTCCACCGCCACGTTGCGCATCGCGGCGAGGTCGGCGAGCAGCGGCACACCGGTGAAGTCCTGCAGCACGACGCGGGCGACGACGAAGGGGATCTCCGCGCTGCGCGGCGCGTTCGGTTGCCAGCCGGCAAGTTCGCGCACGTGGGCTTCGGTCACCTTGCGGCCGTCGCAGTGGCGCAGCACCGCTTCGAGCACGATTCTGATCGACACCGGCAGGCGGGAAATGGTCCCCAGCCCGGCAGCCTCCAGCGCCTGCAGCGAGTGGTAGTGGCCGCTGCGGCCGTCGGCGGTGGTGAAGGTTTGCAGGCTATCGAACAGGCTGTGTGGCATCGCGGGCCTCCTTGTTGCGGGTTTTTCGGGGACGGGCCTACGTGCGACTGATCGGCGGGGGCGATGTTCCCGATGGCATGGCCGGCGCCGTAACGTCGGTTGCGGGGAGTAGAATGCGCCACAGTCGAATGCGCCACTGACCGGTTTCGTTCCGGACTTTTGTGCTGCACTGCACCGCAAGTCTTATAAAAGACATATAATCCTTTCCGTCCCGTTCGGGCGATCCCCGTTCGGAGCCCTGATCACCGCCACGAAAAGTGAGGAAGTCGCCGTGCTTGAAGCCTACCGTGCCCATGTCGCCGAACGTGCCGCCCTCGGAATCCCGCCGCTGCCCCTTTCGAAGCAGCAGGTCACCGAACTGGTCGCGCTGCTGAAGAATCCCCCCGCCGGCGAGGAGGCCTTCCTCGTCGAACTGCTGACCTATCGCATCCCCGCCGGTGTGGATGATGCCGCCAAGGTCAAGGCCGAGTTCCTCGCCAAGGTCGCCAAGGGCGAGGAGGCCTGTGGCCTGGTGTCGCGCGCCAAGGCAACTGAGCTGCTCGGCACCATGCTGGGCGGCTTCAACATCAAGCCGCTGATCGACCTGCTGGGCGACGCCGAAGTCGGCGCGGTCGCCGCCGAGGGCCTGAAGAAGACCCTGCTGATGTTCGACTACTTCCACGACGTCAAGGAACTGGCGCAGAAGGGCAACGCCAACGCCAAGGCGGTGATGCAGTCCTGGGCCGACGGCGAGTGGTTCACCAGCCGTCCGGAAGTCCCCGCCTCGCAGAAGCTGACCGTGTTCAAGGTCACCGGCGAAACCAACACCGACGACCTGTCGCCGGCGCCGGACGCCTGGTCGCGCCCCGACATCCCGCTCCACGCGCTGGCCATGCTGAAGAACGCGCGTCCGGGCATCACCCCGGAAGAGCCGGGCGTGCGTGGCCCGGTCAAGTTCCTCGAGGATCTGCGTGCCAAGGGCAACCTCGTCGCCTACGTCGGTGACGTGGTCGGCACCGGCTCCTCGCGCAAGTCCGCCACCAACTCGGTGCTGTGGTTCACCGGCGAGGACATCCCTTACGTGCCGAACAAGCGTTTCGGCGGCGTGTGCCTGGGTTCCAAGATCGCGCCGATCTTCTTCAACACCATGGAAGACGCCGGCGCACTGCCGATCGAGATCGACGCCGGCCAGATGGACATGGGCGACGAGATCGAGCTCAAGGTCGACCACGCCACCGGCAAGGTCACCGCGCTCAAGAACGGCGCCGTGATCGCCGAGTCGCAGTTGAAGACCCTGGTGATCCTCGATGAGGTGCGCGCCGGCGGCCGCATCCCGCTGATCATCGGCCGCGGCCTTACCACCAAGGCGCGCGAGGCGCTGGGGCTGCCGCCGTCGACGCTGTTCCGCCTGCCGCAGGCCCCGGTGGACAGCGGCAAGGGCTTCTCGCTGGCGCAGAAGATGGTCGGCCGCGCCTGCGGTCTGCCCCTCATTGACGGAAATCAGCAGGGCATCCGCCCGGGCACCTACTGCGAACCCAAGATGACCACCGTCGGCTCGCAGGACACCACCGGCCCGATGACCCGCGACGAACTCAAGGACCTCGCCTGCCTCGGCTTCTCCGCCGACATGACGATGCAGTCGTTCTGCCACACCGCCGCGTATCCGAAGCTGGTCGACGTCAAGATGCACCGCGAGCTGCCGAGCTTCATCAGCACCCGCGGCGGCGTGTCGCTGCGTCCGGGCGACGGCGTGATCCACTCCTGGCTCAACCGCCTGTTACTGC
>SHNC01000177.1 GCA_004295105.1 Betaproteobacteria bacterium
GCATGGGCGACATGGGCATGGGCATGTAATTGTCCGTGCGCGCAGCCCCGGAACATCGGGGCTGCGGCTCTCGCAGCATTCACGACAATCGGCCCCGCCGCGCGCGGGGCCGATTGTCGTTCACGCCCGCGAATCGACGTTGCGCCGCGCACCTGCCGGTGCGAAGCATGTGATAATTCGAACGTTTTGCAGGGGAAAAGTCGGCGGGGAGCGGCTGCGGGCCGCTCCCCGGAACGGGCGTCGTGGGCGACGCCCGTTCCCGAAGACCGAGCAAAAGGAGAACAGCGGGCCCACTCTACGGACACCCGCTTACATGCAACTTACATCCGGAAACTCATGCGCATTCTGCTTGCGGAAGTCGACCCGGTCATTGCGGACGGCATCGGGCGCGCACTGCGACGCGGGGGCTATGCGGTCGATCATGTGGCCGACGGGGCCGAGGCGGATACGGCCCTGGCATCGCAACCTTACGATCTGCTGATCCTCGACCTCGGACTGCCGCGCGTACCGGGCATCGAGGTGCTGAAGCGGCTGCGGGGGCGCAAGTCCACCGTGCCGGTGCTGATCCTCACCGCCCAGGACGGCGTGGACGACCGTGTCCGCGGGCTCGACGCCGGTGCCGACGACTACCTGACCAAGCCCTTCGCCCTGCCCGAACTCGAGGCCCGCGCGCGCGCACTGACGCGGCGCGGCACCGGGCAGGCGCGCTGCATCGAGGTAGGGCGCCTGAGCTACGACCAGGCCGACCGCGTGGTGAAGATCGCGGGGCAGGTGGTGGATTTCTCGGCGCGCGAGATCGGCCTGCTCGAGGTGTTCCTGTTGCGCGTCGGCCGCCTGGTGAGCAAGGATCAGCTCGTCGACCACCTGTGCGGCTGGGGCGAGGAAGTCTCGAGCAACGCCATCGAGGTCTATGTGCATCGCCTGCGCAAGAAGCTCGAGGACAGCGGCGTGCGCATCGTGACCGTGCGCGGCCTCGGCTACTGCCTGGAAAACCCGGATGCGGCCCCGGCGGCGAAAGCCTGAAAAGTCCTCCGCACGTGGCCGGGGATCCGGCCAGCCGAATTCGCTGTTCGGCGAGATTCTCGACTGGATGCTGGCGCCGCTGCTGTTCCTGTGGCCGATCTCCATCATCGTCACGCATAACGTGGCGGACAACATCGCCAGCCAGCCCTACGATCGGGCGCTGGCCGACGGTACGCGCACGCTGGCACGCTTCGTCGCGGTAGACAATGGCCATCCGGTGGTGAACTTCCCGGCGCCGCCGCGTGCCCTGTTCCGCGCCGACCAGGATGACGTGCTGTACTACCAGGTCACCAACGAATACGGCGAGATGCTGAGCGGCGACGTCGACATTCCGCCGGCGCCGCGGCCGCCGACGCCCATCATCGACGAGGTGTTGTTCCGCGACGAAGTGATACAGGGCGAGGAGGTGCGTGTCGCCTATCAGTTCCTGTATCCACCCGGCGGACGCGGCCTGCCCATGGTGGTGGTGCAGCTTGCCGAGACGCGCAACAAGCGCACCGACCTGGCGTCGCGTGTCGTCACCGGCGTGCTGCTGCCGCAGTTCGCCATCATCCCGCTAGCGGTGATACTGGTGTGGGTCGGCCTGTCGCGCGGCATCGCGCCGCTGAACCGGCTGCAGAGCCTGATCCGGCTGCGGCGGCCGACCGATCTGTCGCCGGTGGAACCCGCCACCGTACCCGAGGAGGTGCGCCCGCTGATCGTCGCCTACAACGGCATGATGGCGCGCCTCGAGGAGAACCTGCAGGCCCAGCAGCGCTTCATCGCCGACGCTGCACACCAGATGCGCACGCCGCTGACCGGCCTGAAGATGCAGACCGATCTGGCGCTGCAGGAGACCGACCCCGAGCAGTTGCGTCGCTCGCTGGCGCAGATCGCAGACAGCACCGAGCGCGCGGCGCACCTGATCAATCAGTTGCTGTCGCTGGCGCGCGCCGAGGCGAGCTTCGAGAAGCTCTATGTGGTGGAACCGCTCGATCTCGAAGCGGTGGTACGCGAGGTGGCGCAGGATCTGTTCCCGCGTGCGCTGGCCAAGGGCATCGATCTCGGCGTGGAGGACACCGGGAAGGGCATGCAGATCGAGGGCAACCCGGTGCTGCTGCGCGAGATGATCAAGAACCTGATGGACAACGCCATCAAGTACACCCCGGGCGGCGGCAGCGTGACTGCGCGCATCCGCCATGCCGGCGCACCGATCTTCGAGGTCGAGGACTCCGGCGTCGGCATCCCCGAGGCCGACCGCGAGCGGGTGTTCGAGCGCTTCTATCGTGTGCTCGGCAGCGGGGCCGATGGTTCAGGCCTGGGCCTGCCCATCGTGCGCGAAATCGCCGAGCTGCACCGCGCGACGGTGTCCCTCAGCCCCAATCCGGCCGGGAGGGGAACGCTGGCGCAGGTCGTCTTCCCCCGCAGCCATCGCCAGTTTTCGCCAGTCGTGCAGCGCGACTTCTATCCGCTGGGCTGAGCCGGCCCGCTCCGTGCAATCCACCGACCCGCGCGGCGACGCATCGCTGCGGCGGGGGCGCGGGTCTTGCGCGCCGTCCGTTCCTCATCTCGACATTCACGGCTCTTGTGTCGCGATAAGCGAATCTTGCAATTCGTAAGCCGGTCGTAAGTCTCCGCAGCTAACTTGTCAGCGTCCGGACGAAAGTCCGGTTCATCCAATGTTCGAGTGGAGGGAGACATGGAAGACGATCTGGTGAAGAAGATCACCGCCAATCCGAAGTATCACAAGCTGGTGGGGACGCGCACGTCCTACGGCTGGGTGCTCACCGTCATCATGCTGATCGTCTATTACGGCTACATCGCCGTGATCGCCTTCAGCAAGGAAACGCTCGCCGCAAAGCTCGGTGCCGGCGTCATGACCGTCGGCATCCCGGTCGGGCTCGGGGTGATCCTGTTCACGATCATCATCACCGGAATCTATGTGCGCCGGGCGAACTCGGAATTCGACGCGCTGACCCACGACATCGTCAAGGAGAGCGGCAAATGAGCGGACGCTTCATGCAGGTTTCGGCCGGCCTCGCGCTGGCGGCGCTGTCGGCTGCGGCACTGGCCGCGGGCGGTGACCTCGGCCAGGCGGAGAAGCAGGCGACCAACTGGACCGCGATCACCATGTTCGCCGTGTTCGTCATGGGCACGCTGTACATCACCAAGTGGGCGGCGTCCAAGACCAAGTCGGCGGCTGATTTCTACACTGCCGGCGGCGGCATCACCGGCTTCCAGAATGGCCTGGCGATTGCCGGTGACTACATGTCCGCCGCGTCCTTCCTCGGCATCTCGGCGGCGGTGATGGCCAACGGCTACGACGGCCTGATCTACTCGATCGGCTTCCTCGTCGGCTGGCCGGTGATCACCTTCCTGATGGCCGAAAAGCTGCGCAACCTCGGCAAGTTCACCTTCGCCGACGTGGCCGCCTATCGCTTCAAGCAGACCCCGATCCGCGCCTTCGCGGCCTCGGGCACGCTGGTCGTGGTGGCGTTCTACCTGATCGCGCAGATGGTCGGCGCCGGCCAGCTCATCAAGCTGCTGTTCGGCCTCGAGTACTGGATGGCGGTGGTCATCGTCGGCGCGCTGATGATGGTCTACGTGCTGTTCGGCGGCATGACGGCGACCACCTGGGTGCAGATCATCAAGGCGATCCTGCTGCTCGGCGGTGCGTCCTTCATGGCCTTCATGGTGCTGCTGAACTACGGCTTCTCTCCCGAAGCGCTGTTCGCCGACGCGGTCCGCATCAAGGCGGGCGTCGCCACGGCCGGCGGCAAGACGCCTGAAGAGGCGAGCGTGATCGGTCAGGCGATCATGGGGCCGGGCTCCTTCATCAAGGATCCGATCTCCGCGATCTCCTTCGGCATGGCGCTGATGTTCGGTACCGCCGGCCTGCCGCACATCCTGATGCGCTTCTTCACCGTGCCGGATGCCAAGGAAGCGCGCAAGTCGGTGTTCTGGGCCACCACCTGGATCGGTTACTTCTACATCCTGACCTTCATCATCGGCTTCGGCGCCATCGTGCTGGTCTCCACCAACCCGCAGTTCCTCGACGCCAAGGGCGGCCTGATGGGCGGCGGCAACATGGCGGCCATCCACCTCGCCAACGCGGTCGGCGGCAACGTGTTCCTCGGCTTCATCTCCGCGGTCGCCTTCGCCACGATCCTGGCGGTGGTCGCCGGCCTGACGCTGTCGGGTGCCTCGGCGGTGTCGCACGACCTGTATGCCACGGTGTTCAAGCACGGCAACGCGGATTCGGCCTCCGAACTGCGCGTGTCGCGCATGACCACCCTGGCGCTGGGCGTGATCGCGGTGATCCTCGGGATCGCGTTCGAGAAGCAGAACATCGCCTTCATGGTGTCGCTGGCCTTCGCGATCGCCGCCTCGGCCAACTTCCCGGTGCTGTTCATGTCGGTGCTGTGGAAGGACTGCACGACCCGCGGCGCGACCATCGGCGGCTTCCTCGGCCTGATCACGGCCGTGGTGCTGACCGTCGTGTCGCCGTCGGTGTGGGAAGCCACGCTGGGCAACCCCAAGGGTTCGGCGCTGTTCCCCTACACCTCGCCCGCGCTGTTCTCGATGGCCGCCGGCTTCATCGGCATCTGGCTGTTCTCGATCCTCGACAACAGCCAGCGTGCGAAGGAAGACCGCGCCGGCTACCTTGCCCAGCGCGTCCGCTCGGAAACGGGCATCGGCGCGGCTGGCGCGTCTGGCCACTAAGCAGCAAGCCCTGCCGGCCTTCTGGGGAAGGAGGTCGGCAACCGGGTGATCGAGATGCGGCGGGAACCCTTCGGGGCCCCGTCGCAGCTCGTTTCGGCCGCGTTCGAGGCCGTTTCATGACGAAGAAAAAAATTCCGATTGTGTTTGACTGGGCGCCAAACCTCGCTATAATGCGCCCTCTGTTGGCCAGTTAGCTCAGTTGGTAGAGCAGCGGATTGAAAATCCGCGTGTCCGTGGTTCGATTCCGCGACTGGCCACCAAAAATAATCAAGCACTTAGCCCAGCCTCCGCGCTGGGCTAAGTGCTTTTCGGGCCGTGTTCCGGCATTCTTCCGGCACTGCCGGTGGCCGGGCGCACGAAAAGCGCACGTTCATCCGGCCTCGCGCGTCGTTGTCCGGCCACGCGCCTGCTCACCAACCCACTCGCAGCTTGCCCAGCCATGTACAAAGCCACCCGTGATTTCATCAACGACAGGCAGAAGTTCGCCCGCTTCGCGGTGAGGGAAGTGGCCGTCAGGCAGGTCGGCGGCGGCGAATCCGGCAACAGCTACATGAACGCCCATGCGCGCATCGACCGCGAGCGCAACATCAGGATCGTCAGCGGCTGGCTGGTGAAGCCTTACGACAGGATGCTGAGGAAGACGGAAATCCTGCAGCACTGGTGGAACGTGGATGCGAACGCGAAAACCTATTTCGACGTTTCGCCAGACGTCGGGAAGGACTGCGAGTACGTGCTCGACATGGACCTGGCCGAGTTCGGCATCAAGAACTTCGACGACCCGGCGGCCAATGTCTGTCACGCCGTCTACCTGCGCGATGGCAAGTACACGATGGTCGATCGCATCTTCGGCGAGCTGTTCTACAAGCCGATCGACACGCTGGAGACGGCCTCGCTGTTCAAGAAGGTGATCTGAGCCCGTCTCCCCGGCGGGCATCGGCAGGATGGGGCCGGTCGTGTAACGATCTCCCGAAGTCGTTCAAAACATGGGTGTTTTTGCCAGGCGCGGGTGAATTTCGGGGCGGTCGCGATGTCTCCGTCTGGGTGGTCCGGGCACGGTAAAGCGCGGCGGGGTCGCCCCGTTCCGCTCGCCCTTCGCCCGCGGTTACCACGAAGTGGCTGATTTTGCTCAATTTTTGTGCGGCTTTCAGGGTGCTATAATCCGGCCCCGATCATCCGCCTCGTTTCGCGCATGCAGCTTTACGCCCTCGGTCTGAATCACCACACCGCGCCGCTCGCGATCCGCGAGCGCGTGGCGTTTCAGCCCGAGCACATGGGGCTGGCGCTGCACGATCTTGCGCGTGCCGATTCGGTGCGCGAGGCAGCGATCCTGTCCACTTGCAACCGCACCGAACTCTACTTCGCCGCCGAGCATCCCCAGCATGCCGCCGACTGGCTGGCGCGTTTCCACCAGTTGCCGCTGACCGAAGTCTCGCCCTATCTGTATGCCTACCCGCAGCGCGACGCCATCCGCCACGTGTTCCGCGTTGCGAGCGGGCTGGATTCCATGGTGCTGGGCGAACCGCAGATCCTGGGCCAGGTGAAGGAGGCCGCGCGCCGCGCCGAGGAGGCGGGCACGGTCGGCACACTGCTGCACAAGCTGTTCCAGAACACCTTCGCGGTCGCCAAGGAAGTGCGCTCCACGACGGCGATCGGCGCCAACACCGTGTCGATGGCAGCAGCGGCGGTGCATCTGACCGAACGCATCTTCGAGCGCGTCTCCGACCAGCACGTGCTCTTCATCGGCGCGGGCGAGATGATCGAACTCTGCGCGGCACACTTCGCCGGCGCGAAGCCGAAATCCATGATGGTGGCCAACCGCACTGCGGAACGCGCGGCGGTGCTGGCGTCGCGCTTCGGTGCCGGCACCATGCGCATCGACCAGATCGGCGACATGCTGCCGCGCTTCGACGTGGTCGTGTCCTGTACGGCGGCGCCGTTGCCCATCGTCGGCCTCGGCATGGCCGAGCGTGCGGTGAAGGCACGGCGGCATCGGCCGATGGTGATGGTGGATCTCGCCGTGCCGCGCGACATCGAGCCGGAGATCGGCGAACTCGATGACGTGTTCCTGTACACCGTCGACGACCTCGCCCAGGTGGTGGATGCCGGCATGGAGTCGCGCCAGCAGGCGGTGGTCGAGGCCGAGCAGATCATCGACACCCGGGTCGACGGCTTTCTGCACTGGATGGAAGCGCGCGACGCGGTGCCGACCATCCGCGCCCTGCGCGAACATGCCGAAGCCTTGCGCCAGCACGAGATGGAACGCGCGCTGCGCCTGCTCGCCAAAGGCGAGGATCCGCAGCGAGTGCTGGACGCGCTGTCGCATGGCCTGACCAACAAGCTGATGCACGGGCCGTCGCGCTTTCTGAACCATGCCGAGGGCGAAGCGCAGGCCGAGGCCGGTCGCATGGTGCAGCAGTTGTTCAACCTGCCGCGCCACGGCTAGCCGCGCGCCCACAATCCGCCTCGTTGCGCGTCGGGCGTCGTGCCCGAACGCGGCCCCGATCCCGAATCCGACCCGATGAAGCAGAGCATCCGAGAAAAACTCGAACACCTCGTCAGCCGGCTCGAAGAGCTCGACCGCGCGCTTGCCGCCGAAACCGCCGCGCACGACATGAACGCCTTCCGCGATCTGTCGCGTGAGCGGGCGGAGATCGAGCCGGTGGTGGAGCTCTACCGCGCCTATCGTCAGGCCGAGGCCGACTGCGCGACCGCGCGCGAACTGCTCGACGACCCCGACATGCGCGAACTGGGCGAGGCGGAGCTGCAAGCGGGGCAGGAGTGCATCGCGGCGCTCGATGGCGAGCTGCAGCGCGCGCTGCTGCCGCGCGACCCCAACGACGAGCGCAACCTCTTCCTGGAGATTCGTGCCGGCACCGGCGGCGACGAGGCGGCCCTGTTCGCCGGCGACCTGTTGCGCATGTATGCGCGTTACGCCGAGCGTCAGCGCTGGAAGCTGGAGATCGTCTCGGCCAGCGAATCGGATCTGGGCGGTTACAAGGAGGTGATCGCCCGCGTGGTGGGCGGTGGCGCGTACTCGAAGCTGAAGTTCGAATCCGGCGGCCATCGCGTACAACGCGTGCCGGTGACCGAGACGCAGGGCCGCATCCACACCTCGGCGTGCACGGTGGCGGTCCTGCCGGAGGCCGACGAGATCGAGGCGGTCGACATCAATCCGGCGGATCTGCGCATCGACACCTTCCGCGCATCGGGTGCCGGCGGTCAGCACATCAACAAGACCGATTCGGCGGTGCGCATCACCCACCTCCCGACCGGCATCGTCGTCGAGTGCCAGGACGACCGCTCCCAGCACCGCAACAAGGCGCAGGCGATGTCGGTGCTGGCCGCACGCCTTTACGACGCCCGGGTGCGTGCGCAGCAAAGCGCCGAGGCCGCCGCGCGCAAGAGCCTGGTCGGCAGCGGAGACCGTTCGGAGCGCATCCGCACCTACAACTTCCCGCAGGGGCGGGTGACCGATCATCGCATCAACCTGACGCTGTACAAGCTCGATGCGGTGATGACGGGCGATCTCGACGAGCTCGTCGCCGCGCTGACGCTGGAGCATCAGGCCGAACAACTCGCGGCGCTGGCCGAGGAATGAGTGGGCCAACGAACGGCGCGGGGCGCGACGAGCTGCCGGACGAGCTGCCCGACATCGCCCGTGCGCTCACCTGGGGGCGCGCGCGGATCGACGTCATGGATGCGCGCGTGCTGTTGCGCCATGTGCTGCAATGTCCGGCCTCGCGGCTGGCCGCCTGGCCCGAGCAACTGCTCGACGCCGAGGATTGGGCGGCCTATCGCGAGCTGGTCGAACGCCGCGCTGCGGGGGAGCCGGTCGCCTACCTGACCGGTGAGCGCGAATTCTATGGCCGCAACTTCATGGTCACGCCCGCGGTGCTGATCCCGCGGCCCGACACCGAGCTGCTGGTCGAGCTCGCGCTGGCCCATGTCGGCGACTGGCGTCAGGTGAGGGCGCTGGACATGGGTACCGGCAGCGGCGCGCTGGCGATCACGCTCGCCCTCGAGCTGGCCGACGCCGACGTCACCGCGCTCGATCGTTCCCGCGAGGCGCTGTGGGTGGCGATGGCCAACGCCGCGCGACTGGGGGCCAGCGTGTCCTTCGTGCAGAGCGACTGGTTCGGTGGGCTCGGCGAGGAGCGCTTCCAGCTCATCGTGTCGAATCCGCCCTATATCGCCGCCGCGGATCCGCATCTGGAGGAGGGCGACCTGCGCTTCGAGCCGCGCAATGCGCTGGCGGCGGGGCCGGCAGGGCTCGACGACCTGGTCGAGATCGCCGCCGGTGCGGCGCGACACCTGGAGCCGGGCGGATGGCTGCTCCTCGAGCACGGCTACGACCAGGCCTTCGCGGTGCGCGGCCTGCTCGCCGATGCGGGTTTCGCGTCGATCGCATCGTGGAAGGATCTCGCCGGCATCGAACGGGTGTCGGGCGGGCGGTGGCTGGGGCGCTCCTGAACCCGAGGGGCCGCTGGCTCGTGTCGCGCTATTGACGCTGCCCTCGTCGCTCCCTAAAATTTCCCGACTATTTCACTCAGTTTTTCAGAGGCTTCGAATGAGCATCCAGGACGTCATCCGTGACCAGGTCACCAACAACGACGTGGTCCTCTACATGAAGGGCACGCCGCAGTTTCCCCAGTGCGGCTTCTCGTCCACCGCCGTGCAGATCCTGAAGGCCTGTGGCGTGCCGGACGTGCTCGCCGTCAACGTGCTGGCCGACGACGACATCCGCCAGGGCATCAAGGAATACTCCAACTGGCCGACCATCCCGCAGCTCTACGTCAAGGGCGAATTCGTCGGCGGCAGCGACATCATGCGCGAGATGTACCAGAGCGGCGAACTGCAGCAGATGCTGCAGGACGCCGGGGTGGTGTAAGCGGTTTGCGACGGCTCGGGTGCTTGCCCGAGCCTCAGGGGGCGCCGGCGTCCGTCGGCGCTTCCGTCCTGCGATCGAACCGCGCCTTGAGCCGCCGCAGGGTCTTTCGTGCCAGGTGCGGCGCAAGCAGACGCAGGGGCATGCGCAGCAGGTGGTAGCGCGTACGCATCAGCGTGCGCGCCAGCCGTACGCGGAAAGGCGGCGGAAAATCCGGGTCCGACGGCAGCATCGCCAGCGGCACGAGCGCAGCCATCACCGCGCGGCTCAACGCGGATGGAGCCGGCAGCGCATTCGACACCTCCCGCGGAACGGGGCATTCCAGCCACTTCCGCGCGAAATGCAATCCATACCATAGCGGTCGCTGCAGCCTCAGTTCCGTGGCACGCGCCAGCAGCCGGTCCCAGAATCCCTCGCGCGCAGCGAACGTCCGCAGCAGCCCGTCGATATCGACCACCTCGCGTACCCGCAGATCCAGTTCGCCGTCGTGGAAGCAGTGCAGGCAGGCGTGCAGTACCTGATCTTCGGCGCACAGTGCGCGGAAGGGCGTGCCGGGGATCGCCTCGCTACGCTCGAACAGGCTGGCCGGATCGAACGCCAGCGAGCCGGTCACCGGCGTGATCGCATGGTGCAGATCGACTTCCAGGCTGTGGCCGGGGAAGCGCATCGGCGGCGTTTCGTGGCTCCAGTCGCGATAATAGCGCTCGTCGTAGGGATCCAGCTTTTCCGGTTGCCAGCCAGCGGCGAGCAGTCGTCCTTCCATCGTGCGCAGGTGCGACCGAGGGACGAGGAGGTCGACGTCGGAGACGAAGCGTCCCTCGGCCATCTTCCGCTGCTGCAGCAGGTATGCAGCACCTTTCAGCACGATGACGGGGAAGTCGGCGTCGACGAGCGGGGTAAGGTGGAACAGCTCGGCACGCACCATCTGCGCGCGGTAGGCGGCGATGCGCGCCGACGACAGCAGGTGCCGATGTACCAGGTCGGTCATCGGCGCCTTGTCGAGGTTGGCTTCGGCCAGGCGTGCATGCAGGCCACTCATGCGGGCCAGCCGCAGCAAACGCTCCCAGCGCGCCTCGGCAAGTTGGGAGGGCGCATGCAGCCCGTTCAGCAGCAGAGCCACTTCCGATTGCGCGTGCGGGCTCACGGCGCGCGCTCGAAAAGGGCTTCGACATGGGCGATCGCCTCGTCGAGGTCACCGTAGACCAGCTCATGGCCATGCGTGCGCCGCGCAATGGCGATCGCCGCATCGAAGCCGACCGGCCCCAGCACCCCGTAATTGAAACTGTTCATGCCCAGGCGCATGGCGGTCTGTGCGGTGGTCAGCGCGGAGCAGGCGAGGGCAGCGCCGGCACGAAAGCGCGGAAACACGACCAGGGTCGGCTGCGCGCCTCGCTGGCGGGACAGGAAGCTGTGCCGGTCGGGCACGAAATGGGCAACGTCACCCTTGCGCGTCCCGGCAAAGACGGGGCCGAGCACTGCGCCGGGGCGCCGGCCGATGATGTCGATCGAGCGGTTCTTCAGTGCGGCCGGCTTCAGCATCGGCAGCACCATGCCTGTCGTCGGGTCGATGACGCCGAATTCGTCCGACAGGAAGCGCCAGCCGGCGAGGTGGAGGGCGCAGGTCAGGGTGCTCTTGCCCGAGCCCGGCTCGGCCGGCAGGATCACGGCGCGATCGCCGCGCGCCACGACACCGGCGTGGAGCAGGAGATAGGCGTTCAGACGCTGGGCGAGAAGCCAGTTGCCGCCCCATTCGAACAGGGGCAGGGCAGACTGTATCGGATACGGCTCGAACGGACGCCGACCCTCCGACCAGAGTGACACCTGCTGGCCGCGCCAGCGCCAACGTGACCCCGGCAGCAAGGACACTCGGATGTCGGCGAACCGCGGTGCGTCCCGTGCTGACTGGTGCGGGTACACCATGTCGAGATGGCGGTGAAAGTGCTCGATCGGCGTAGCGACGGCAAGGCACGCCGCGCCGACGTCCAGCAGACGGTAGTCGGTACGCATCATCCTTGCGCGGTGGTCCGTTCCGGCGCAGGCAGGGTCGTGAGCGACCGCGCGAGGAACTCGAGGCCTGGCGGCCACTCGCCCGCCTGCGCGATTTCGGCGAGAAAGGCGTCGAAACGCTGCTCTTCGATTGCGTCGGCTGCTTCGCTGAGAATCAGCACTGCGCCCTTGCTGAGCAGATGCGTCTCCCAGGAGACCGGATCCAGAAAAAGAAACTGCCCGTTCACCGACGGGCAGTAGCGCTGCATCCAGTTACGGGGTCCGAGCCCCGCGCTTTGGATCATGCCGGTTCAGCCACCAAACGTGAATCCGGTCAGCCCAGGATTGATCGACGCCAAGCAGGATTCGGTTGCCGGTGTCTGGCCGACTGCAGCCGAAGTGTACGTCGGGTAGGAACCCGTCCGCGTGCCGCCGTCATCGAAGTAGGCCAGCACCCAACCCGCCTTGGGATAACCGCTCGGTTGGGGCGAAACCAGCGTGGCACCCGTTACCGCCAGGCGTGGCGGCGTCACCGGGACGGCGGTCGGGTAAACGTTCCCATTGACGGCAAAACCTTCGAACTGGGCGCCGCCGCTCGTCTGGTACATCTGCACCAAAACGGCTTCCCACGCCCACCATTTGGAGGAGGACGAGAGACTCGGGTCCGTCATGGTGAACTGGAAGTCGCCGGCGGGGTAGCCGCCGTCAACGCGCACCTTCGCCACGCAGTCGAAGGAGGCGAGTGCTGAACCGCTATAGCCCATCGTTATTACGCTGGAGGCAGCCAAGGCGCCCTTCAGCAGCTTGCGGCGCTGCTCCAAAGAACTTGCTTCATGGGCGTCGTGCATGAGGATCCCCTGCGAAAACCATACTTCCTGCCTCGGATTATAGCGGTCGCGCCGGTTGTGGCGCGTCTTCTCATCCCAAACCGCAGCAAATTTCACGCCCGTTCCAGTAGGGGTTTTCAACCTCTTGATTCTAAATGGCATTGATCCTGGCGGGGCATGAGGGTGTGGTGAGGATGTAAAAATCGCCGACAATATCCGCAGTCTGCCATCGGCCGTCCCCGTCCGCGCCGGCGATATGGCAGTCGCGCAGCGGGGGGCGGCTCAGATGTTCGCGATCCGCGCACTGGCCAGCGACAGTCGCGTCGCCAGTACTTCCAGAAAGGCCTTGTAGAAGTGCATGCGGCAGGTGTTGGAGGCGCGCTGCAGCGCGCGGGCGCGGATGGTGATGACGTCGACGTCCGTTTCCGCCTCCACCGAGGCCGAGCGTACGCCGCTGGCGGCGGAGAACAGGGCGACCTCGCCGAAGCATTCGCCGCCGCTCAGCACGTTCAACAGGCGGCCGCGCTTCCTGACGCGCGCCTCGCCGCTGGCGAGGAAGCAGACGTAGTCGCCAGCCTCGCCTTCCTTCATCAGCACGGTGCCGGGTTGTGCGTGGCTCCATCGCGACAGGCCGATGACCTCCCACAATTCGGCGTCGGCGAAGTCGCGGAAGAAGGGCATGCCGCGCAGCGTCTCGAACTTTTCGGTGTCGGGCACGTCGTGGCGGTCGATGTCGATGCTGCGGTTGCGGAAGGCCAGCGCGAGGTCGTGGGAGAACTCTGCCCAAGTCTGGTAGCGGCGGTCGAGGTCCTTCTCCATCGCGCGGCGCACGATGGCGTCGAGCGGCTCGGGCACGTCGGCGCGAAGCGCCGAGGGCAGCGGCGCCGCTTCGTTGGCGATGCGGTAGAGCAGGCTGTAGTTGTTGTCCGACTCGAAGGGCAGCCGGCCGGTGAGCAACTGGAACATCACCACGCCGAGCGAATAGATGTCGGTGCGGTGGTCGAGCGGCATCTCCCGCACCTGCTGCGGCGACATGTAGGCCGGCGAGCCGACTCCGGCGACCTGGGTGGTGTCGCTGGCGGTGTGCAGCGCGGCGCCAAAGTCGGTGATGCGGATGTCGGTGCCGTCGGGCGTGGTCAGCAGGATGTTGGCCGGCTTGATGTCGCGGTGGGTGACGCCCTGGCGAAACGCGTAGTCGAGTGCCCGGGTGCATTTGAAGATGATCTCGATCAGGCGGTCGAAGGCGGGCAGCTTGCCGGGTCGCGTCAGTTCCGCCAACGTGCCGCCCGGCACGTAGTCCATGACGATGTAGGCCTTGTCCTCGCTCACCACCGCATCGTGTATCTGCACGATGTGCGGATGGATCAGCTTGCCGGCGAAGGCCGCCTCGTTCTGCAGCAGGTGGCGGTAGAGGCGGCCGCTCTCGCAGTTGCGAAGAGCCTCGGGGTGGAGCTGCTTGACGGCCACTTCGCGCTGGTTGAAGGGGTCCCAGGCCAGGTACACGGCGCTGGTGGCCCCCTCACCGAGCAGCCGGCGAATCTCGTACTTGCCGAGGTGCGCCGGCAGGTCCACGGCTCACCCCCGGCGGGCGCGGGCGATGGCGGCACGCACCTGCTCGGGTGCGGTGCCGCCGACATGATTGCGCGAGGCCAGCGAGCCTTCCACCGTCAGCACGGCGAACACGTCCTCGTCGAGGCGCTCGGCCGCGCCGGGCACGTGGGCCATGGCGATGCGCAGTTCGTCGAGCGTGAACTGGGGTAAATCGCAGCCCTTGACGTCGGCGGCGCGCACGGCGAGCGCGACCGCCTCGTGCGCGTCGCGGAAGGGCAGGCCCTTCTTGACCAGGTAGTCGGCGAGGTCGGTGGCGGTGGCGTAGCCCTGCGACAGCGCACCGCGCATGGCCTCGGCCTTCACCTTGATGCCGGTGATCATGTCGGCGTAGATGCGCAGCGTGTCGATCACCGTGTCGGCGGTGTCGAACAGCGGCTCCTTGTCTTCCTGGTTGTCCTTGTTGTAGGCCAGCGGCTGGCCTTTCATCAGCGTCAGCAGCGCGATGAGGCTGCCGTTGACGCGGCCGGTCTTGCCACGCACCAGTTCGGGCACGTCGGGGTTCTTCTTTTGCGGCATGATCGAGCTACCGGTGCAGAAGCGGTCGGCGAGGTCGATGAAGCCGACGCGCGGGCTCATCCACAGGATTAGCTCTTCCGACAGGCGCGACAGGTGCGTCATCAGCAGCGCGCTGGCGGCGCAGAATTCGATCGCGAAGTCGCGGTCGCTGACGGCATCCAGCGAGTTGTAGCAGACCTCGTCGAAGCCCAGCTCGGCAGCCACGAATTCGCGGTCGATGGGGTAGCTGGTGCCGGCCAGCGCGGCGCTGCCCAGCGGCAGGCGGTTGACGCGCTTGCGGCAGTCCCTGAACCGCTCGGCGTCGCGCCGGCTCATCTCAAAATAGGCCATCAGGTGGTGGCCGAACGTCACCGGTTGCGCGACCTGCAGGTGGGTGAAGCCGGGCATCGGCGTGCCGGCATTGGCTTCGGCGACGTCCAGCAGGTTGTGCTGGAACTCGCCGATCAGCGCCAGGATCTGGTCGATCGCGTCGCGCAGCCACAGCCGGATGTCGGTGGCGACCTGGTCGTTGCGGCTGCGGCCGGTGTGCAGGCGCTTGCCGGCGTCGCCCACCAGCGCGGTGAGGCGCTTCTCGATGTTGAGGTGGACGTCCTCGTCGTCCAGGTTCCAGTCGAACTCGCCGCGCTCGATCTCGCCGGCGATCTGCGCCATGCCGCGCTCGATGTCGGCGACGTCCTGCGCGCCGATGATGCCCTGTCTGCCCAGCATCTTTGCATGCGCGAGCGAGCCGCGGATGTCCTGCTTCGCCATACGCTGGTCGAAGGATACCGAGGCGGTGTAGCGCTTGACGAGGTCCGAAACGGGTTCGGTGAAGCGGCCGGACCAGGCCTTTGCCGGAGCGTCCGCGCCAACGGCGGGCGAAGTGGTGTCTGTCATAATGTCTGCATCGAGGAATGATGCCGCCGGACGGTTCCGTGCTGTCCGGACGGTCAGGAACTTGCGGGCGACGCGGCGCCCGGATGAACGATGGAAAGTATAAGGCAAAAGGCCGTACCCCTTCCCCCGCCGGGATTGCCGGACTTCCGCAATCTCGGCGTGATGCTGCGTCTGTTGCTGGCGGCGAACCTGCTCGCGCTGATCACCGTGCTGCTGCGGGTGGACGATCCGTCTCTGCTGGTGTCCGAGATCGTGCTCACCGGCGGCCGGCTGGAACTGCCGCTGCTGCTCGTCGCGCTCGTGCTTTACCTGTCCGCGCCGGGGTTGGCTCGTCGCGGCGCGCGCGGCGGACTGGCAGCGGTGTTCGGCATCGTCGCGCTGGTCGTCGTTGTCAGCTTCCCGCTGATCGAAGGCGGGGCGGGCGTCGGTGCCACCGCGCTGGTGCGACGCCTGGCGTGGGCGATGGGCGCAACCGCCGTATGCCTGCTCTACTTCGACTATCGGACCCGCCGCTATTCGCCCGCCCTGACCGAGGCGCGGCTCCTGGCGCTGACCGCCCGCATTCGTCCGCACTTCTTTTTCAACAGCCTCAATGGGGTGCTCGGCGTGATCCGCAGCGAGCCCAGACGTGCCGAGCGCGCGCTGGAGGAACTCGCCGATCTGTTCCGCACCTTCATGCAGGACAATCGCGAGCTGGTGGCGCTGGGCGACGAAGTGGCGCTGTGCGAGCGCTATGTGGACCTCGAGCGACTGCGCCTCGGTGATCGCCTCACGGTGCGTTGGGAACTCGACGATGACCGAGTTGCGGCGGGCGACGCCGTCGACGCGCGCTCGAACCTGATGCATGCGCTGGTGCCGCCGCTGATGCTGCAGCCGCTGCTGGAAAATGCGGTCTATCACGGCATCGAGCCCGCCAGCGAACGCGGCGAGGTGGCGGTGCGCATCGCGCGCCGCGGCGGCGAACTGCGCATCGAGGTGGATAACCCGGTGTGCGACGCGGCGCGCCACCAGGCGGGCAACCGCATGGCGCTGGACAACATCCGCGAGCGCCTCATTCTGTTCTTCGACCTCGAGGCCTCGCTCGACATCGACTGCGACGCGAAACGCTACCGGGTTCGCATCCGGTTGCCCTACAGGAGCGCCCGGACATGAGTGACATGCCGCTTCGCGTGCTGATCGTCGACGACGAGGCACCCGCGCGTACCCGCCTGCGCGACTTGCTGGGCGACATCGAGGCCGAGCAGCCGACGTTGCTGCTCGGCATGGCGGCGAACGGTGTCGAGGCACTGCGCCTGCTGGAGTCCGAGGCGGCCGACGTGGTGCTGGCCGACATCCGCATGCCGGCCATGGACGGCGTCGAGTTCGCACGCCAGGCCGCGCGCCTGCCATCTCCGCCCGACGTGGTGTTCGTCACCGCCTATGACAGCTACGCGGTCGAGGCCTTCGAACTCACCGCGGCCGATTATCTGCTCAAGCCGGTCCGCGCCGAGCGCCTGGCCGCGGCGCTGGCCAAGGTCAGGGCGCGTCGGCGCAATGCTTCGCCCGCAGTGCCGGGGGGCGAGGGGCGGCGGCACCTGAGCGTGAACGAGCGCAATCGCACGCTGCTGCTGCCGGTGGCCGACGTGCTGTACCTGCGGGCCGAACTCAAGTATGTGACGGCGCGCACCGCTGAGCGCGACTACCTGCTCGACGAGTCGCTGGTGCACCTCGAACAGGAATTTCGCCACACCTTCCTGCGCATCCACCGCAACTGTCTGGTGGCCCGCCATGCGGTGAAGGGCGTCGAGCGCGTGGGAGAAGAAGAGGGCGACGCGCGCTGGGAAATCCTGCTCGCAGGCTGCGCCGAGCGCCTGCCCGTCAGCCGCCGCCAGTGGCCGGCGGTGAGGCAGGCGCTGGGGCTGTGAGGCTCCCATCCGGGCAGGCGCGGCCGTGGGCGCGATCCCATGGCGTGCGGTCGCGGTCAAGCCCGCCCCCACGGCCGGCAGATGCGTGCCGATGGCCGGTCTTGTCGTGGGCGTGGACGTGGCCGCGATCCCGCGGCAGGGCCGGCTCAGCCGCTGTTGCGCAGGCCCGCGGCGATGCCGTTGATGGAGATGTGGATACCGAGCCGGATGCGCTCGTCGTCGCCCTGCTCGCGGTGCCGCCGCAGCAACTCGACCTGCACATGGTTGAGCGGATCGAGGTAGGGGAAGCGGTTGCGGATCGAGCGCTTGAGCAAGGGGTTGCCGTCGAGCAGTTCCTGTTGGCCGGCGATCGCCAGCAGCGCCTCCACCGTGTCCTGCCACTCGCTGCGGATGCGGCCGAAGATCGATTCGCGCAGCCCGACGTCCTTCACCAGTCCGGCGTAGCGCGAGGCGATCGCGAGATCGCTCTTGGCCAGCACCATGTCCATGTTCGACAGCAGGGTGGCGAAGAACGACCATTCGCGATACATGCGCTGCAGCAGAGCCATGCCGTCGTCCGGCCGCTTGGCGAGGAAGTGCTTTACCGCGCTGCCGAAGCCGAACCAGCCCGGCAGCATCAAGCGGCACTGCGCCCACGAGAACACCCAGGGGATCGCACGCAGATCCTCGATGCGCGTGCCCTTCTTGCGCGAGGCCGGGCGCGAACCGATGTTGAGGCCGGCGATCTCGGAGATCACCGTCGATTCCCAGAAGTACTGCTCGAAGCCCGGCGTGTCGTAGACCAGGCCGCGGTAGGCGGCGAAGGCCTCGTCGGACAGGGCCTGCATCGCGTCGAGGAAGGCCTGCGGCGTGGGCTCTGCGCCAGCGGGGCGCAGGCTGGTTTCCAGCGTTGCGGCAACCAGCACTTCCAGATTGCGGCGGCCGACTTCCGGATTGCCGTACTTGGCGCCAATCACCTCGCCCTGCTCGGTGAGTCGGATCTGTCCCTGCACCGCGCCTTCGGGCTGCGCCAGGATGGCCTGGTAGCTCGGGCCGCCGCCGCGACCCACCGAACCGCCACGGCCGTGGAACAGGCGCAGGCGCACGCCGTGGCGGTCGAACACGTCAACCAGCTCGCCTTCGGCCTTGTACAGGGCCCAGCCGGAAGTCATGAAGCCGCCGTCCTTGTTGCTGTCGGAATAGCCGAGCATCACTTCCTGGGTATCGCCGCGCGCATTGGCGAGCAGTTCGCGGTAACCAGGCAACGAGAACAGGCGGTCCATCACTGCGGCGGCGTTCTCCAGGTCGCCGATGGTCTCGAACAGCGGCACGAGGTTCACGTCCAGCGCCCTGTCGACCGGGCGCAGCAGGCCGGCCTCCTTCAGCAGCACCGCAAGCTCGAGCAGGTCGGAGACGTCGTCGGTCTTGGAGATGATGCACTGGCGGATCGCCGCCGTGCCGTAGCGCAGGTGCGCGCGACGGGCGGCATGGAAGATCGCCAGCTCGGACGCGGTCTCGTCGGTATATGTCACGTGCGGCGAGGCGAGCGGGCGTGCGGTGGCGAGTTCGTCGAGCAGCAGTGCGCAGCGCCCGGCCTCGTCCTGGGCGCGATAGTCGGTACCGGGGCGTGCGACTTCCAGCAGTTCGGCGACCACGCGTTCATGCACGTCGGAGTTCTGGCGCAGGTCGATCGGCGCCAGGTGGAAGCCGAACACCTTCACCGCACGCCGCAGGTGGCGCAGGCGGCCGCGGGTCAGTGCGGCAGAGCCGTTACACACCAGCGAGCGGTGCAGGACGTCGAGATCCTCGACCAAGGCCTCGACGCCCGGGTAGGGCTCGGCCTCGGCCACGGCGTGGCGCGCCGGGGCGTGGCCCAGCAGCGCGCGGTAGGTTGCGGCAAGGCGGGCATAGATGCCCGAGATCGCGCGCCGGTAGGGTTCGTCGCTGCGGTGGGGAGACTGGTCCGGCGAGCGCGCGGCCAGCGCCAGCAGGGCGTCCGAGGCGCTGACGAGACCGACGGCGAGCGACAGTTGCGAACCGAGGATGTGCAGCTCGTTGAGGTAATGGTCGAGTGCGAGCTCGGCCTGCATTGCCAGCGCACGTTCGAGCACTTCCGCGGTGACATAGGGATTACCGTCGCGGTCGCCGCCGATCCAGCTCCCTACCTGCAGGAATGCCGGCAGTTCGGTCGGTGCGGCGACCGAACCGGTCGCACTCGCGGCGGCGAGGCTGTCCTCCAGACTGGCGTACAGGCGGGGCAGCTCGCGCAGGAAGGTGGTTTCGAAGTAGGACAGGCCGTTGTTGACCTCGTCGATCACCGACAGCCTTGCCGAGCGCAGCATGCGCGTCTGCCACAGCGTCAGCACCGCGCGGCGCAGCGCTTCGAGGTTGGCCTCGGATTCTTCCGGCGTGAGCTGCATGCGGTCGCGCTCGTCGAGCAGGCGCGCGAGTACCGTCTCGCAGTTCAGGATGCTCTTGCGCTGCACTTCGGTCGGGTGTGCGGTCAGCACCGGCGACACCAGGGCGGTCTCGAAGAAGGCCTGCAGACTGGCTGCGGTCGCCGATCCGTTGTCGAACGCACGCCGCAGCGCGTAGGCGAGGCTGCCTTCGCGCGGCGCCGAGCCGGCGATCAGGTGGGCGCGGCTGCGGCGGATGTGGTGCTGGTCCTCGGCGATATTGGCGAGGTGCGAGAAGTAGCTGAACGCGCGGACGACCTGGATCGTCTGCTCGCGCGACAGGGCGTCGAGCATGTCCTCGAGCTCGCGCCGGGCGGCGATGTCGTCGTCGCGGCGAAAGCGCACCGAGTTCTGGCGGATGCGCTCGATCAGGTCGAAAACGGCGGCGCCTTGCTGGTCGCGCACGGTGTCGCCGAGCAGGCGGCCGAGCAGGCGGATGTCGTCGCGCAGGGGGGCGTCCTTGTCCTGGGTCATGGGCGTGTGGGTCTGGATTGGGGAAAATGGTCGCGAAGCGTCGTCCTGCGTCGCGTCGCCTGGCAACGGCGGCGCCCGCAGCAGCTCTGGCGGCAGGGGGAAAGGCCCTGCATGCTAGAATCCGCGCCCGAAAGCGTACCATTGATGCGAACCTGCATGCTGCAGTGCGGGGACCATCTGCGCAAGCCTGTCCCTTCCATCCGTGTTCCCGCCCATCGTTCGAGTGATCTATCGTGAACCCAGCGACCCCCGAGCGCATCGTCATCGCCACCCGTGAAAGCCGTCTCGCCCTGTGGCAGGCCGAGCACGTCAAGAGCCGGCTGGAGTCCCTGTATCCCGGCTGCCGTGTCGAGCTGCTGGGCATGACGACGCGCGGCGACCAGATCCTCGACCGTCCGCTTGCCAAGGTCGGCGGCAAGGGGCTGTTCGTCAAGGAACTGGAGACGGCGCTGCTCGACGGACGGGCCGACATCGCGGTGCATTCGATGAAGGACGTGCCGATGCAGATGGGTGAGGAGTTCGCGCTCGCCTGCATCTCGGCGCGCGAGGTGCCGCTCGACGCCTTCGTGTCGAACCGCTACGAATCGCTCGCCGACATGCCGCCGGGGTCGGTCGTCGGCACCTCCTCGCTGCGGCGTGAATCGCAACTCCATGCGCAATACCCCTTCCTCGGTGTCACCAGCCTGCGTGGCAACCTCGACACCCGCTTGCGCAAGCTCGACGAGGGGCAATACGACGCGATCATCCTTGCCGCGGCGGGGCTGACGCGTCTCGGCCTGAAGGATCGCATCCGCGCGGTGCTGCCGGCCGAGGTGTCGCTGCCGGCAGCGGGGCAGGGGGCGCTCGGTATCGAATGCCTCGCCGCGCGCAAGGACGTGATCGGCTGGTTGCAGCCGCTCGACGACGCCGACACCTCCGCCTGCGTGCGTGCCGAGCGCGCGGTGGCGCGTGCGCTGGCCGGGAGCTGCGAGGTGCCCCTCGGTGCCTACGCCGAGATGCGCGGCGGCCGGTTGTGCCTTCGCGGCTTCGTTGCGCGGCCCGACGGCAGCCGGCTCGTCCGCGCCGAGCGCGAGGGGCCGGCGGCTGATGCCGAGGCGCTGGGCCAGGCGCTGGCCGAGGATCTGCGCACGCAGGGTGCCGACGCGATCCTGGCCGAACTCGGCTGAGCGGGCGGCACAACCCGTCGATGACCCAGGCGATGTCGCCGCAGGGGCCCAGCCCGGAAACGGCGCCATTGGCCGGGCGCAGCATCGTGGTGACCCGGCCGCTGGAACAGTCGGAAAGTCTGTGCGGTGCGATTCGCGCTGCAGGGGGCGAGGCATTGCTTTTCCCGGTTATCGCCATCGGCCCGGCGCCGGACGACGCCGACCTGCGTGCCATTGCCGGCCGCCTCGAAGAATTCGACATCGCTTTCTTCGTCAGCCCCAACGCCGTTCGCTATGCGCTCGACAGTGTGCTGGCACGACGTGCATGGCCTGCTGCGTTACGGGTGGCGACCGTGGGCAAGGGGAGCGAACGCGAACTGGCGCGCTATGGTTTCGACGCGGTGATCGCGCCGCAGGATGGCTTCGACAGCGAATCGGTGATCGCGCTGCCCGAGTTCGCCTCCGCCGCGGTGGCGGGGCGTCGGGTGGTGATCTTCCGCGGCGACGGCGGGCGCGACCTGCTTGCAGACACGCTGCGCCAGCGTGGAGCCCTGGTGGAGTTCGTGACCAGTTACCGGCGCTTCCGCCCCGAGCTCGATTCTTCACCCCTGGTCGAGCGTGCCCGCGCGGGCGGTCTCGATGCGCTGCTGCTGACGAGCAGCGAGGGTGTGGACAATCTCGTCGCCATGGCCGGTCCTGCGGGCATGGCCGTCCTGCAGTCCGTGCCGGTCTTCGCGCCGCATGCCCGCATCGCCGCGCGTGCGCGTGAAGCGGGGTTCCGTCGGGTGTTCGCAACGGGCGCCGGTGACGCCGGCATGCTGCAGGCGCTTCTGAGCCACTTTGGTTAAACTCTTGCCATGAACGAAGAAAAACCCGCTCTCACAGCCCCGCCTTCCAACTCCGACCGCATGTCCGCGGACCCCCCTTACGGCGCACCGTCGGGCCCGCACGCTGCGGCCGGAGATGGTCGTACGTTGTCTTCCGACGCATCGACCGGTCGCTCCGCCCTGGCCGGGTGGGCGGTGCTGCTCGCGATTCTCGCGTCAGGCACCGCCGGCTGGGCGGGCTGGCAGGCATGGGAAACGCGTTCGCAGGCGACCGGTCTCAGGGAAGAGCTGGCACGGCGCCTGGGCGAAGGCGAGACGATTGCCGCGGAGGCGCGCGGCATCGCCCGCCAGCAGCAGGAGACGATCGCGGCTCTGCAAGGCAAGCTTGGTGCGATCGAGGCGAAGGTCGAAGCCACCGAAGGGCAGGCTGCTGCGCTCGAGGCGCTTTACCAATCCTTCTCGCGTACGCGAGAGGACGAAGTCGTGGCCGAGGTGGAACAAGCAGTGGCGGCCGCGGCACAGCATCTGCAGCTTGCCGGCAACGTGCATACCGCCCTGATCGCGCTGCAGGGCGCCGAGCAACGGCTCGCGCTGCAGGACAAGGGCCAGCTCGCCCCGCTGCGCCGGGCCCTGGCCAATGACATCGAGACCCTCAAGCTTCAGCCCGCAATTGACATCCCGGGCCTGGGCCTGCGCCTCGAGCGGCTGCTCGAGCGCGCGGACGCGATGCCGCTGGCCTTCGAGGGGCAGTTGCCCGCCGACCGGCCGGCCGCTGCGACGCCCCCTGCCGACGAAGCCGGGGACATCGCCGCGCGTGCGATGGGGTTCGCTCGCGCGCTGCTGGCGGACGTGTGGCGCGAGGTGCGGAGCCTCGTGCGTGTGGAGCGTCTCGATCAGCCGGATCCCGTGCTGCTCGCGCCGGCGCAGAACACATTCCTGCGCGAGAACCTGAAGATCCGCCTGCTGACGGCGCGGCTCGCGCTGCTGGCGCGCGACGGTCGCACGTACGCCGCCGATCTGGCGCAGGCCCGCCTGTGGGTGGACAAGTTCTTCGATCCGCGCGACGAACGTGTGCAGGCAACGCTCGCCGAACTGCGCGAACTCGAGCAGGTGGCCCTCAGCGCGGAGCTGCCGGCTCTCACGGAAAGCTTCGCCGCGCTGCGCCAGCTTCAGTCCCGTGGGCGCGACCTCGCCCCCGCGAGGTCGCCGGCTTCCGCGTCGAACCCGACTCCCGGCGCGCCGCCTGCCCCTGTTCCCGTGCCGGCCCCTGCGGCGACGCCGGGCAGCGGTGCGGCTGCACCCCAGCGCTGAGGACGAGCCATGCGTGCATTGATCTGGCTGATCGGCATCTTCGCGCTCGCGGTGGGGCTGGCGATGACTGCCGGGCTGAACGAGGGCTATGTCCTGGTCGTGATGCCGCCCTGGCGCGCCCAACTGTCGCTGAACCTGCTCGTCGTGCTGCTGGCGGTGGGTTTCGTCGTCGGCTACGTGGTGCTCAGGTTGGTCCGGCGTACGCTCGAGCTGCCGGGCCGGGTTGCGCAGTGGCGTGAGCGCCGCCGGCGCGAGAAGGCGGGTCAAGCGCTGCGCGAGGCCTTGCGTGCCCTGTTCGAGGGCCGCTTTGCACAGGCGGTCAAGTTTGCTTCGTCCGCCTTCTCGTCCGGCGAAAGCGAGGCGATGGCGGCGCTGGTTGCTGCCCGTGCGGCCCACGCCATGCATGATGAGACCCGCTACCGCATCTGGCTGGGGCATGCGGCCGAGCAGGGCGAGGACGCACGGGTGGCCCGCCTGATGACGGAGGCCGAACTCGCCATCGAGGGACGACGCTTCGACGAGGCCGCCGAGCGTCTCGAGAGTCTGCGCCTGGCCGGGCATCGGCACATCGCGGTGCTGCGCATGTCGCTGAAGGTCGCTTCCGCGCTGGGCCAATGGGACGAACTGCTTCGCACCACCCGGCAACTGCTCAAGCACAAGGCCCTGACGGCCGATCAGGCGGCGCCGCTGCTGCGCCGCGCGCATCTCGAGCGCATGCGTGAAGTCGGTGCGGACGAGGCCGCGCTGGTCGCCTACTGGAACGAGATCCCGCCGGACGAACTGCAGGATCGCCGGCTGGTCGAGCGTGCAGTGCCGATGCTGGCAGCCGTCGGCCAGGGCGCGCTCGCGCGCCGTACGCTGGAACGCCTGCTCGACCGGGACTGGGACGGTGCGTTGGCGCGCCTGTACGCCCACTGCGGCGACGGCGACGGCGACGCGGTCGGCTGCCTGGCCAAGGCCGAGGGCTGGCTGCAGCGCCAGCCCAACGATGGCGGCCTGCTGTATGCGCTGGGTCGGCTGTGCATCGGCGCGCAACTGTGGGGCAAGGCGCAAAGCTATCTGGAGGCCTCGCTCAGTCGGGCGCCGAGCGTCGATGCCCAGCTTGCACTGGCCGGTCTGCTGGAGAAGCTGGGTCGTCCCGACGAGGCGCAGAAGCGCTATCGGATCGCGGCCGAGATGGTTGCCGGAGGCTCGTCGACGGCAGTCGTCCGGATCTGAATCGCATCCTCGCGGCGACGAGGGAGGGGGCGCTCCGGAAGGCTCCCCCGGGCATGCGCTGGAGGGCTCAGACCCAGTCGCGGGGCTGAAGGAAGATTTCGTACAGTCGTGCTTCGTGCGAGCCGGGTTCGGGGCTCCAGTCGTAGCGCCACTTCACCACAGGCGGCATCGACATCAGGATGGACTCGGTGCGGCCGCCCGACTGCAGGCCGAACAGCGTGCCACGGTCGAACACCAGGTTGAATTCGACGTAGCGGCCGCGCCGGTACGCCTGGAAGTCGCGTTCGCGCTCGCCGTAGGCTATCTGGCGGCGGCGCTCGGCGATCGGCAGATAGGCGTCGAGAAAGGAATCCGCCACCGACCGCGTGAGTCCGAATGCCTGGCCGAAGTCCGTGCTGCCATCGGCGCCCAGGTCGTCGAAGAACAGTCCGCCGACGCCGCGTGGTTCGTTGCGATGCTTAAGGAAGAAGTAGCGGTCGCACCAGTCCTTGAGACGCCGGTGCTCGGCGTCGCCGCCGAAAGGCAGTACCGCCGCCTTGCATGCAGCGTGGAAATGGCGCACGTCCTCCTCGAAGCCGTAGTAGGGGGTGAGGTCCATGCCGCCGCCGAACCACCATACCGGCGCCTTGTCCTCGGCGGTCGCGACGAAGAAGCGCACGTTCATGTGCACCGTGGGGCAGTAGGGATTGCGCGGGTGCAGCACCAGCGATACGCCCATCGCCTCGAAACCGCGTCCGGCCAGTTCCGGGCGGTGTGCGGTGGCCGAGGCCGGCATTCCGTTGCCCATCACGTGCGAGAAATTGACCCCGCCGCGTTCGAAGAATCCGCCTTCCTCGATGACCTGCGTGATCCCGCCACCGCCTGCCGGCCGCTCCCATGTGTCGGTTCGGAATGCATTTCCGTCGAAGGCGGCAAGGCGGTCTACGATGCGTCGCTGCAGTTCGAGCAGATAGTGCTTGACGATGCCGGAGTCCATCGCTTCGGACGTCAGGACTTGCGCGCCAGGGCGCGGTGGCCAATGTCGCGGCGATACTGGCGACCGTCGAAGCGGATCGCGTCCGCGACTTCATAGGCGCGCTTTTGGGCGAGCCTGACGTTGTCGCCCAGAGCCGTCACACAGAGCACGCGGCCGCCGGCGGTGACGATGCCACCGTCCTGCTCGGCGGTGCCGGCGTGGAACACGTGCGCGTCGTCGGCACTGCCGGCCGGCAGGCCGCTGATCGCGTCGCCCTTGCGCGGGCTGTCGGGATAGCCGTGGGCGGCAAGGACCACGCCCAGTGCGAAGCGGCGATCCCAGTCGGCCTCGACCTTGTCGAGTCTGCCGGCGATGGCGGCCTCGACGAGGTCGGCGAGATCGGTCTTGAGCCGCATCATGATGGGCTGGGTTTCCGGATCGCCCATGCGGCAGTTGAACTCCACTACGCGCGCCTTGCCCGCATCGTCGATCATCAGCCCCGCATACAGAAAACCGGTGTAGGGCAGGCCGTCCGC
The DNA here is from genome assembly GCA_004295105.1 of Betaproteobacteria bacterium. Taxonomy (GTDB): domain Bacteria; phylum Pseudomonadota; class Gammaproteobacteria; order Burkholderiales; family Rhodocyclaceae; genus Thauera. The sequence continues at coordinate 26,232 of SHNC01000177.1, forward strand.
CATCATGCCCGTCAGCGTCGGCTGGATGATCTCGCGCATCACCCGCGCATGGACCTCCGGCGTTACCACCGGTGCGGGCGAATAGGCGCCCATGCCGCCGGTGTTCGGCCCGTGGTCGCCGTCCTGCAGGCGCTTGTGGTCCTGGCTGGTGGCGAGCGGCAGCGCGTGCCGGCCGTCGGCCATGACGATGAAGCTGGCCTCCTCGCCCTGCATGAACTCCTCGATGACGACGCGTGCACCGGCATCGCCCATCTTGTTGTCCAGCAGCATCATGTCGATCGCTGCGTGCGCCTCGTCCAGCGTCATCGCCACGACCACGCCCTTGCCGGCGGCCAGTCCGTCGGCCTTGATCACGATGGGCGCGCCTTCCGCATCGACGTAGGCGTGTGCGGCGGCGGCGTCCGAGAAGGTGCGGTACCTTGCGGTCGGGATCCTGTGGCGCACCAGGAACTGCTTGGCGAAGTCCTTCGAGCTTTCGAGCTGGGCGGCGGCCTTCGTCGGGCCGAAGATCGGCAGGCCGTCGGCACGGAAGGCGTCGACCACGCCGGCAGCGAGCGGCGCCTCGGGGCCGACGACGGTGAAGGCGACCTGCTCCTTGTGGGCGAGCTCGACCAGGTCCGGCACGGCGGTGGCGGGCACGTTGCGCAGCTTGGGCTCGCGTGCCGTGCCCGGATTGCCCGGCGCCACCAGCACGCGGGTGACCTTGGGCGACTGGGCGAGCTTCCAGGCCAGCGCGTGTTCGCGGCCGCCCGAACCGATGACGAGGACTTTCATGGATTGCTCCGGACCGGGGGCGGTTCAGTGGCGGAAGTGGCGGAAACCGGTGAACACCATCGCGATGTTCTGCTCGTCGGCCGCGGCGATCACTTCGGCGTCGCGCATCGACCCGCCCGGCTGGATCACCGCGGTTGCGCCGGCCTGGGCGAGCACGTCGAGCCCGTCGCGGAAGGGGAAGAAGGCATCCGACGCCACGACGCAGCCCGCGATCTGCAGGCCGGCGTTGTCGGCCTTGATCTTCGCGATGCGGGCGGAATCGACGCGGCTCATCTGGCCGGCACCGACGCCGACGGTCATGCCATCCCTGCAATAGACGATGGCATTCGACTTCACGTACTTGGCCACGCGCCAGGCGAACAGCATGTCGCGCAGTTCGGCCTCGGTGGGGGTGCGACGGGTAACGACCCTGAGATCGGCGATCTGGATGCGCGCCTCGTCGGCGCTCTGCACCAGCAGGCCGCCGCCCACGCGCTTGTAGTCGAAAGCACCGGCGGGTTGGCCGAGCGGGCAGGTCAGCACGCGTACATTCTTCTTGCCGGCGAGCAGTTCGAGCGCGTCGGCGGTGTAGGACGGGGCAATCAGCACTTCGAGGAACTGCGCCGACACCGCTTCGGCGGCGACGCGGTCGACTTCGCCGTTGAAGGCGATGATGCCGCCGAAGGCCGAGGTCGGATCGGTGGAAAACGCCTTCGTATAGGCTTCGAGCGGGCTGGCGCCGAGCGCCACGCCGCAGGGGTTGGCGTGCTTGACGATGACGCAGGCCGAGGCGGCCGAGTCGCGGTCGAAGGCCTTCACGCATTCCCAGGCGGCGTCGGCGTCGGCGATGTTGTTGTACGAAAGTTCCTTGCCCTGCAACTGGCTGTAGCCGGCGATGCCGCCTTCAGCCGCGCCGGGCTGGTGATAGAACGCCGCGCTCTGGTGCGGGTTCTCGCCGTAGCGCAGGTCCTGCACCTTGTCGAAGGCGAGCTGCAGGCGTTCCGGATAGGTCTGCAGCGACACGTCACCGGCCTCGTTGGTGACCAGGGCGGTGAGATAGTTGGAGATCGCCGAGTCGTAGCGCGCGGTGTGGGTGAAGGCTTTCACCGCCAGCGCGAAGCGGGTCTTGTAGCCGAGCTTGCCGCCGCTGGACTTCAGTTCGGCGACGATGCCGGCGTAGTCCTCGGGGTCGGTGACGATGCCGACGCCGCCCTGTTCGTTGCCATGGTTCTTGGCCGCCGCGCGCACCATTGCCGGACCGCCGATGTCGATGTTCTCGATCGCATCTTCCAGCGTGCAGTCGGGCTTCGCGACGGTCTGCTGGAAGGGGTAGAGGTTCACCACGACGAGGTCGATGCGGCCGATGTCGTGCGCGGCGATCGTGTCCATGTGCTCGGGCAGGTCGCGACGCGCGAGGATGCCGCCGTGCACCTTGGGATGCAGGGTCTTGACGCGGCCGTCGAGCATTTCCGGAAAGCCGGTGTGCTCGGATACGTCCTTCACGTCCAGCCCCGCTTCGCGCAGCAGGCTGGCCGTGCCGCCGGTCGACAGCAGCTTGATGCCGAGGCCGGCGAGTTCGCGCGCGAAGTCGAGCACGCCGTGTTTGTCGGAGACACTGATCAGGGCTTGGGTGACGTTCATCGTGGTCGGGATGCGGAAAGGAAGAAGCGGTGAATCGGCGATGCGTGCTGCGCAGATGCGGGGCAACGGGCTGCCGCTGGCGCGCCCCGGCAGGCTCACAGCAGGTCGTAGTCGGTCAGCTTGCGACGCAGCGTGTTGCGGTTGATGCCGAGCATCTCGGCCGCGATGGTCTGGTTGCCCTTGGCGCGTTGCAGCACGAATTCGAGCATCGGGCGTTCGACGTTGCGGATCACCATGTCGTAGATCGCGGCCGGCTTCTCACCGTCGAGGTCACGGAAGTACTGGTCCAGCGTACGGAAAACGGATTCGGCGATCTCGTTGCTGCGGCTCATGCTGCGAGCTCCTGAGGCGGTTCGGCTTCGTAGCGCAGGCGTGCGTCGGCTTCGGCCAGCCTGCCGAAGAACTCGTCGATGGCGGCGAGCTGCGCCGGAATATCGGGAATCTGGTTCATCGCGTAGCGGAAGGCGGCGGAGCCGACCAGGCCCTTGGTGTACCAGGAGATGTGCTTGCGGGCGATCTTCACACCCTTGCTCTCGCCGTAGAAGGCGTACAGATCGTCGAGGTGTTCACGGCAGACCTGATGGATCTCGCTCACGAGCGGCGGCGGCAGATCCTCGCCGGTGGCGAGGAAGTGTTCGATCTAGCGAAAGATCCAGGGCCGGCCCTGTGCCGCGCGACCGATCATCACGCCGTCGGCGCCGGTGTAGTCGAGCACGTGCTTCGCCTTCTGCGGTGTGGTGATGTCGCCGTTGGCGATCACCGGGATCTTCACCCGAGACTTGACGTGGGCGATGGTGTCGTACTCGGCATCGCCCATGTACTGGTCGGCGCGCGTGCGGCCGTGAATGGCGATCGCGCGGATGCCCGATTCCTCGGCGATGCGTGCGATGGTCGGGGCGTTCTTGTTTGCGCGGTTCCAGCCGGTGCGGAACTTGAGCGTGACCGGGGTGTCCGGCACCGCACTCACCACGGCCTCCAGGATGCGCGCGACCAGCGGCTCGTCCTGCATCAGCGCCGAACCGGCCATCACGTTGCACACCTTCTTCGCCGGGCAGCCCATGTTGATGTCGATGATCTGTGCGCCACGCTCGGCGTTGTGGCGTGCAGCCTCGGCCATCATCGCCGGATCGGCGCCGGCGATCTGCACCGAGATCGGCTCGACTTCGCCTTCGTGGTTGGCACGGCGCTGCGTCTTCTCGCTGCCATACAGCAGCGAGTTGGACGTGACCATCTCGGACACGGCCAGCCCGGCGCCCATCTTCTTGCACAACTGGCGGAAGGGGCGGTCGGTGACGCCCGCCATCGGAGCGACGATCAGGTTGTTGCGCAGCGTGAATCCGGCGAACTGCATGGGCGTGAAGCATCAGGGAAAACGCGCATTTTACCCCATGGTGGCTGGGGGCGGGCGAGTGTGGCGTCCCTGCACCGTGGTCGACGTCGCGCTCACGGCCAGGCGCGTGCGCCGAACATCATGCGCCTGGCGACGAAATGGCGCAGCGGCGGACACAGGTCCAGCGTCAGCAGGCCTGCGCCGCGGGCATGGCGAAGCGGCGCCGAATCATTGCTGAAGAGCCGCACCAGGGTGTCGGTGAAACGGATCGCGCCGAAGCGGTCGAGGCTGCGTGAGTCGGCGTAGGCCGCCAGAGTCGCGGTTGCACCGGGGTCGCCGCCGCACTCGATCAAGGTCGTGGCCAGGGCCCAGACGTCACGCAGCGCCAGGTTGAAGCCCTGCCCGGCGACGGGGTGCAAAGTCTGCGCCGCGTTGCCCAGCCACACGGTGCGCCGGCCCACCGGATTGCGGCGGTAGCGCAGCAAGAGGGGGTAGCGCAGCCGGTCGCGGACGGCGGTCAGCCGCAGCCGTCCGCCGAGCCGGCCCTGCACCTCGGCGAGGTAGTGCGCGTCGTCGAGCGCGAGCAGGGCGTCGGCGCGATCGGGCGGCACCACGTGCACCAGCGCGTAGCCTTCGCCGTGCGGCAGCAGCGCGACCGGGCCGTCGGCGGTGAAGCGCTCGAAGGCGGTTCGGCGGTGGCCGCCGGTGGCGTCGACCTGGGCGATCAGCGCGTGCTGGCGATAGTCGTGTTCGACGACGCCGGGATCGTCCGCGCGCATGCTGCCCTCCGCGCAGGCGGCAAGCCGTGCGGAGAGCGTGGTGGCCGCCGGGGCGGGACCGGACAGGCTGGCGATCACGTCCTCGGCGCCTGGCGCGAGGTGGCTGACTTCGGTCTCGTCCATCACGCGGATGCCGGCGGCGTCGATCGCCTGCCTCAGCGCAGCGGCCAGCGCGCCGGCGGACAGCACGTAGCCGAGGGCGGGAATGTCGTAGTCGGCCGCGTGCAACAGACTGCGGCCGAGGCCGCCCTGCTGCGAGATGTGGATGGTCTCGATCGGCGTTGCTGGCAGGTCTTGCCACACGCCGAGCCGTTGCAGGGTAAGTTGCGAGCCGTGCGCCAGCGCGAGCACGCGCGGATCCTGCACGACGGCGTCGCGCGGGCGCGCATCGGCCAGCACGATGTCGAGCCCGGCCTCCTTCAGCGCCAGCGCGAGCGCCATGCCGACCGGGCCGGCGCCGACGATCAGCACATCAGCCTGCGGCACGGCCCGCATCCCGAATCAGGGCCTCGACCTCGGCGACTTCACGCGGCACGCCGTCGGTAAGGTATTCGCAGCCGTCGACGGTGACCAGCGCGTCGTCCTCGATGCGCACGCCGATGTTCCAGAAAGCCTGCGGCACGTCGGCGGCGGGGCGGATGTAGCAGCCGGGTTCCACCGTCAGCACCATGCCGGCCTCGAGGGTGCGCCAGTCGCCGCCGAGCTTGTATTCGCCGGCGTCGTGCACGTCCATGCCCAGCCAGTGGCCGGTGCGGTGCATGTAGAAGCGACGGTAGTCGCCCTTGTCCAGCACGTCGTCGAGCGAGCCTTTCAGCAGGCCGAGGTCGATCAGGCCCTGTGCCAGCACCTTCACCGCGGCTTCGTGCGGCTGGTTCCAGTGCGCGCCGGGGCGGATCTCGGCGCGCGCGGCATGCTGGGCGTCGAGCACCAGTTGGTAGATGTCGCGCTGCGGCCCGCTGTAGCGGCCACTGACGGGGAAGGTCCGGGTGATGTCGGAAGCGTAGCCGTCGAGCTCGCAGCCGGCGTCGATCAGCAGCAGGTCGCCGTCCTCCATGCGCCGGTTGTTTTCGACATAGTGCAGCACGCAGGCGTTGGCGCCGCTGGCGACGATGGAGGTGTAGGCCGGATACTGGCTGCCGGCGAGGCGGAAGGCGTGCAGCAGCTCGGCCTCGATCTCGTATTCGAAGCGCCCCGGGCGCGCGGCGCGCATCGCGCGGCAGTGGGCGGCCGCCGAGATTTCGCCGGCGCGGCGCATCGTCGCGAGTTCGCTGGCGTCCTTGATCAGGCGCATCTCGTCGAGGTCGGCGCGCAGGTCGCGCACCGAATGCGGTGGCGTGACCCCGGTGCGCGAGTTGGCGCGCACCGTGTTGAGCGCGGCCATCACCTTCCCGTCCCAGTCGTTGTCGTAGCCCAGCCCGCACCACAGCACCGGCTGGTTGGCGAGAAAGTCCGGCAGTCGGCGCTCGAGGTCGCCGATCGTCCAGGCCTCGTCGAAGCCGAAGCGTTCGCAGGCGGCGTCCGGTCCATGGCGGAAGCCGTCCCAGATTTCGCGCTCCTCGTCCTTCTGACGACAGAACAGGATCTGCTTCGGCTCGGCGCCGGCCACCAGCACGACGACGGCCTCGGGTTCGGGGAATGCGGTCAGGTAATAGAAATAGCTGTCGTGCCGGTAGGGGTAGTGCGTGTCGCGGTTGCGTGTGCGTTCCGGCGCGGTGGGCAGGATGGCGACACCGCCGCCAGCGGCGGCCATGCGCGCGAGCAGGCGCTCGCGCCGGGCGCGGAATGGGGTGACGTCGAGGGTGAGGGCTTCGTTGGGGGCGTTCATGGTCAGATCAGGTCATTCGCCGGGGGCGGGGCAGTGTCCGTGTTCGACGCGCAGGCTGCGGTCCAGTTCGGTGAGTCGCGCCGGGGTGCCGACATCGACCCATCGTCCATCATGGCATGCACCGCCGACGCGTCCGGCGGCGATCGCATCGCGCAGCAGCGGTGCGAGCCTGGCCTTGCTGCCGGAAACAATGCCGGCAAAGAGGTCCGGGTGATAGGCGCCGATGCCGGAAAAGGTCAGGCGCGAGGTGGACTCGTCTGCGCCGTCGGAGACGATGCGCGCGCCGCGCAGCAGGAAGTCGCCTGCGGGGTGATGTGCCGGGTTGGGTACCAGCAGCAACTGGGCGAGGTCCCCTTCACGGAGCCGGATGGTCGTGAAGTCCGCATCGCAGAACACGTCGCCGTTCACCACCAGGAAGGGCGCATCGCCCAGCAGCGGCAGGGCGTTGCGGATGCCGCCGGCCGTCTCCAGCGCCTCGCGCTCGGCCGACCAGGAGATGCGCACGCCGTAGCGACGGCCGTCGCCGAGCGCGGCCTCGAGCAACTGGCCGAGATGGGCGTGGTTGATCACCAGTTCGGTGAAACCGGCCTCTCGCAGGCGCTCGATGTGCCAGACGATGAGCGGCTTGCCGCCGGCCTCGAGCAGCGGCTTCGGGGTATGGTCGGTGAGCGGGCGCATGCGTTCGCCGCGGCCCGCGGCCAGGATCATCGCCTTCATCGTCAGAAGGTGTAGCCGACCTGCACCTCTTCCGGCTCGAGCCGGTCGAGCAGCTTCAGCAGCGGGCCGAGGTCGCGATAGCGCTTGCAGGCGCGGCGCAGGTAATCCATCACCAGCGGCATGTCGGCCAGGTAGCCGTCCTTGCCGTCGCGGTGGTACAGCCGGGCGAAGATGCCCAGCACCTTGATGTGGCGCTGCACACCCATCCATTCGAAGTCGCGATGGAAGTCGGCGAAGTCGTCGCGCACCGGCAGGCCGAGTTTGCGTGCCGTCTCCCAGTAGCGCACCAGCAGGTCGAGCACGAATTCCTCGTCCCAGCGGATGTAGGCATCCTTGAACAGCGACACCAGGTCGTATGTCATGGGGCCATACACCGCGTCCTGGAAGTCGATGACCCCGGGATTGGCACCGCGGCCGTCGGCCGGTTCGATCAGCATCAGGTTGCGCGAATGGAAGTCGCGATGCACGAAAACGCGGGGCTCACCCAGGTTGACCGCGAGGATCCGCTCGAAGCTGGCCTGCAGCATCGCGTTTTCGGTGCTGCTCAGTTCCACTCCCTTGTGGCGCCCGACATACCACTCCGGGAACAGCATCATCTCGCGCAGCAGCAGCGCGCGGTCGTATTCGGGCAGTTCGCCGGGCCGGCTCGCGACCTGGATCGCTGCGAGCGCGCCGAGCGCGTCGGCATAGAGATGGGCGATGCGCTGCGGGTCGCGCGGTGGCGTGCCCTCCGCCTTCAGTACCGACAGATAGGTGCTCGAACCAAGGTCGGACAGCAGCAGGAAACCCTGTTCGAGGTCTTGCCCCAGCACGTCGGGGACATGGGCGCCGGCCTTGCGGAACAGCTCCGCGACGTGCAGCCAGGGGCGGCAGTCCTCATGCGCGGGCGGCGCGTCCATGACGATCCGCGATGGCGTGCCATCGTCGAAGCCGACACGGAAATAACGCCGAAAACTGGCGTCGGCGGAGGCGGGCGAGAGGTTGAAGGTGCGGCCGGGCATGACATCGGCGAGCCAGGCGTGCAGTTGTTCGAGGCGGTGCAAACGGGTTCTCCGCAGGCGTTCGTGTAGAATCCGCGAGTTTATCAATACGGTCGATCCGGTGGGCGGCCAGCCACTGTGAATGTCGGGGAACACTGTGTCCGAGAAGGGTTTGAACACCAGGCTGCGCGCCATACCGTTGTTGTTGTGCTGGATTTCGGGTGCCGTCGTCGCGGCCGACATGCCGCCCCTCGTGGTGTCCCCGGATCTGGTGCGTGCTGGCGCCTCGGCGCGCGCGGTGAAACCGCAGCCGGCGGCGACGCGGTCGCCCGGCGATGCGTCGCCGGCCCCGAGGTCGGGCGACGGCGTGACGACCGCGTCGTCCGCGCCAGCGCCGCAACAGGCCGCGGGGGCGCGCGTGTCGTCCTCCTACGCGCGGCCTGCTGCCGCTGCGGCCGCGCCAGCGCCAGCCGCTGCGGCTGTGCCCGCCCGTCGCACCGGGCCCAGGGAGCCGCTCGCCCCTGGAGCCACCGAAGTCAAGGCATTGCGCATGCGTGGCACGCGGACCGTCGAGCTGGTCGCGGACGGCGATGCCGAACTGCAGCGCGGCGACGTGCTGCTTACCGCCGACACGCTCACCTATCGCGAGGTGAGCGACCAGGCGATTGCCGACGGCAACGTCAGGTTGCAGCAGGGCAGTGCAGTGGTGACCGGTCCGCATGCGGAAGTCGTGGTGGGCGAGCAGGTGGGCAGCTTCGATTCGCCCAGCTACTCGATGACCCGCGTCCGGCCGCCGCTGGAGCCGGGTGACGAACCGCGCGAGGTGTCGGGCAGTGGTCAGGCCGACGTGATGAACCTCGAAGGCGAAAATCACTACCGGCTGAAGAACGCCACCTGGAGCACCTGCCAGGCGCAGGATCCGGACTGGTACATCAAGGCGCGCGACCTGGAGCTCGACTACGATCGCGAGGTCGGCACCGCGCGCGGTGCGTCGGTGGTGTTCATGGACGCACCGATCTTCTGGATGCCCTGGGCCGAGTTCCCGCTCGTCGGCCAGCGTCAGTCGGGCTTCCTGCCGCCGACGTTCGGCGTGTCGACGAAGACCGGCGTCGACGTCTCGGCGCCCTACTACTGGAACATCGCACCCAATTACGATGCGACGATCGCACCGCGCTACATGTCCAAGCGCGGCATGCAGATCGCGGGCGAATTCCGCTACATGGGCCAGACCTACCGCGGCGAGAGCCGCGTCGAGTGGTTGCCGGACGACAAGCTGCTGGGCAAGGAACGCGCATTGGGTTCCATCCAGCACCAGCAGTGGTTGACCCCGACGCTGTATGGCGCGCTCGATCTCAATGGCGTGTCGGACGATCAGTATTTCCAGGATCTGTCTTCGCGCATATCGATGTCGTCGCGCGTGAACCTGCTGCGCCAGGGGCAACTCGTGTATACCGGCGGCGGATGGTGGACCGCCTCGGCGCTGATGCAGAGCTACCAGACCCTGAGCCCGGACCCCGCGGTCAGGAACACCGCCCCTTACCGGCGACTGCCCCAGCTCATGCTCAACGCGTTCCGGCCCGACCTCGTCGGCGGGTTGACCTTCGCGCTCGACAGCGAGTACGTGCGCTTCGAGGGGCCGGAGGACAACCAGCCCGACGGTACGCGGGCCACGGTCTATCCCCAGGTGTCACTGCCCATCAGGGGCGCGGCGTATTTCGTGACGCCGAAGGTCGGCATCCACCACACCAGTTACGATCTGCAGCGCCCGGAGGACATTCCCGGTGCGCGCAACTCGATTACCCGCAGCCTGCCGATCTTCTCCATCGACAGCGGCCTGATCTTCGAGCGTGAGGCGAGTTTCTTCGGCACGACTTACACCCAGACGCTCGAGCCGCGCCTCTATTACCTGAACGTGCCCTATCGCCGGCAGGCCGACATTCCGCTGTTCGACACGAGCCGTTACGACTTCGGCTTCGCGCAGATCTTCTCCGAGAACCGCTACACCGGCGGCGACCGCATCGGCGACGCGAACGACCTCACTGCCGCGGTGACCTCGCGTCTGATCGATCCGACGACGGGCGCCGAACGCATCCGCGCGCTCGTCGGCCAGCGCTATTACTTCGAGGATCAGCGCGTCACGGCGGGCGAAGAAGCGCGCACGAGCCGGCGTGCGGACGTCCTTGCCGGGCTGAGCGGGCGACTGACGCGCAGCACCACGATCGAATCGCTGCTGCAGTACAACCCGAACGACAGCGAGACCGAGCGCTTCAACGCAGCGTTGCGCTACCAGCCGGAATTCGGCAAGGCGCTGAATGCGAGCTACCGTTATGCGCGCAACCTGCGCAGTGCCGACGGCACGCTCGGCCTGCGCGATGTCGACCTGTCCGGCCAGTGGCCGCTGTGGGGCAACTGGTACGGCGTCGGCCGGGTGACGCATTCGCTGAAGGAGGATCGGATCACCGAAGCCATCGGCGGGCTCGAATACGACGGCGGCTGCTGGGTGTTCCGTGCCGCACTGCACCGTTACACCCTCGACAGCAACGAATCGAACAAGGCCTTCTTCGTCCAGCTCGAGCTCAACGACCTCGCCAGCATCGGTTCCAGCCCGCTGACCCTCATCAAGCGCAGTGTGCCCGGCTATGGCAAGATCAACGACCCTACCGCCGACCGCGTCTTCGGCGACTGACCGCCCGGACGACACGCTCCCTCGAAACCCACTCCATCCGACATGAATCGACTCTTCTCACGTAGCCGCCTCGCCCTTGCCATCGGTCTGTCCTGCGTCGTGCTCGCCCTGCCCGCGGCAGCGGCGCCGCGCGCGGTGGGCGTGGATCGCATCGTTGCCGTGGTGAACAACGAGGTCATCACCGAGCAGGAACTGCGTGCGCGAATCGACCAGACCACACGCCAGTTCAAGCGCCAGGGTGTCGAGCTGCCGCCGGCCGACGTGCTCGAGCGCCAGTTGCTGGAGCGGCTCATCGTCGAACGCGCGCAACTGCAACTGGCGCGTGAAACTTCGCTGCGCGTCGATGATGCGACCCTCGAGCGCGCCATTTCCCGCATCGCCGAGAACAACAAGCTGAGCATCGACCAGCTCCGCGCCACGCTTGATAAGGATGGTGTGTCGTGGAATCGCTTCCGTGACCAGATCCGGACCGAGATCCTGCTGACGCGCCTGCGCGAGCGCGAAGTCGACAACAAGGTCCAGGTCACGGACGCAGAGGTCGACAACTTCCTCGCCAGCAATCCTGACGCCTTCTCCAACCAGGAGTACCTGCTGTCCCACATCCTGATCGGTGCGCCCGAGCGTCCGACGCCCGAGCAGATCGAGCGGCTGCGCGCTCGCGCCGACGCCGTGATGGCGCGCCTGCGTTCGGGCGAGGATTTCGCCCGTGTGGCGGCGGCGACGTCCGACGCACCGGACGCGATCAATGGCGGGAGCCTCGGCTGGCGCCGGCTCGATCGCGTGCCGGCGATTTTCGCGGAAGCGGCACGCAGCCTGAAGCCGGGCGAGATCGCTCCGCCGCTGCGCAGCGCATCGGGCATCCACATCGTCAAACTGATGGAGCGCCGCGGTGGCGACACGGCCGCGGCGCAGACGCTGGAGCAGACCCGCGTTCGCCACATCCTGATCAAGACCTCGGAGGTGCTGTCCGATGCCGACGCCGAAGCCCGTCTGCGCGGGCTGCGCGAGCGCATCGTCAACGGCGCGGATTTCGGTGAGCTGGCGAAGGCGAGTTCGGCCGACCTTTCTGCGGCTAAGGGGGGCGATCTGGGCTGGGTGAATCCGGGTGACACGGTGCCCGAGTTCGAGCGTGCCATGAACGCGCTGAAGCCGGGCGACGTCAGTCCGCCGGTGCGCTCGCCCTTCGGCTGGCACTTGATCCAGGTGCTGGAGCGCCGGGTACAGGACGTCACCGACGAGCGCAAGCGCAGTCTGGCGCGTGCGGCGCTGCGTGAGCGCAAGGCCGAACAGGCCTACGAAGACTGGCTGCGACAGTTGCGCGACAGCACCTACGTCGACAACCGCCTGGGCCGAGAGTGAGTTCCAGCGTGGCAGTGCCGGTTCTGGCCGTCACCAGCGGGGAACCGGCGGGCGTCGGTCCGGAACTGTGCGCCCGGCTCGCCGAGCGGACCTGGCCGGCGCGGCTGGTCGTAGTCGGCGACATCGACCTCATCCGGGAGCGTGCAGCCCTTGCCGGGCGACCGGTCCGGGTACAGCATCATGACGCGGCCACCCCTGCGCCGGCGGGCACGCTCGAGGTGTTGCATCTGCCGCTGGCGGCGCCCGCCCGCGTCGGTGTCCCCGACCCCGCCAACGCCCGCTATGTGCTCGGGCTGCTCGATCGGGCCCTGGCCGGCTGCGTCGGCAGGGAATTCGCCGGCATGGTCACCGCGCCGGTTCACAAGGGGGTGATCTGCGATGCGGGCGTGCCGTTTTCGGGGCATACCGAATACCTTGCCGAGCATACGGCGACACCCCGCGTCGTCATGATGCTGGTCGGCGGCGGCCTGCGCGTGGCGCTCGTCACCACGCACCTGCCGCTGTCCGCGGTGCCGGCTGCGATCACGCCGCAGGCGGTGGAGGAGACTCTGCGCATCCTGCATGCGGATCTCGTTGCCCGCTTCGGTCTCGCATCGCCGCGCATTCTGGTGGCGGGACTGAATCCGCACGCGGGCGAAGGCGGGCACCTCGGACGTGAGGAGATCGAGGTGATCGCGCCGGTGCTGGAGCGGTTGCGCGGCGAGGGCATGCACCTCGTCGGCCCGTTGCCCGCCGACACCCTGTTCGTGCCGCACACCCTGGCGCAGGGCGACGCGGTTCTGGCGATGTATCACGACCAGGGGCTGCCGGTGCTCAAGCACGCCAGCTTCGGTGGCGGAGTCAATGTGACGCTCGGCCTGCCGGTGATCCGCACCTCGGTCGATCACGGCACCGCGTTCGATCTCGCCGGCACCGGCCGTGCCGACCCGGGCAGCCTTCACGCCGCGGTCGATCTCGCGCTGACGATGGCATCGGCTGCGGCGCGCAGTGGCGCTGCCGTGGTCTGAGGACGGGCATGCAGGATCGTGAGACCGACGGCCATCGCGCGCGCAAGCGCTTCGGCCAGAACTTCCTGTCGGATCCGAACATCATCCGGCGCATCATCGACGCAATCCGGCCGCAAGCGGGCGAGCCGATGGTGGAGATCGGCCCCGGCCTCGGCGCGATGACCGCACCGCTGGTCGAGCGGCTGGGTCACCTGCATGTGGTCGAGATCGACCGCGACCTGATCGCGCGCCTGCGCGAGACGTGGACGCCGGTGCAGCTCACGATCCACGAGGGTGACGCGCTCAAGTTTGACTTCGGCAGCCTCTGCGGGCCGGAGCGCAAACTGCGCATCGTCGGCAATCTGCCCTACAACATCTCGACGCCCATCCTCTTCCACCTTGCCGACTTCGCCGAAGCGGTGAAGGACATGACCTTCATGCTGCAGAAGGAGGTCGTGATGCGCATGGTCGCCGAGCCGGGCACCGAGGAGTATGGCCGCCTGTCGGTGATGCTGCAGTACCGCTTCCGCATGGGCCGGCTGTTCGACGTGCCGCCGGGGGCGTTCCGACCCGCGCCCAAGGTCATGTCCAGCATCGTGCGCCTGATGCCCCTGCCGGCGGACCAGCTCGGTGCCGTCGACGAAGCGCTGCTCGGTCGTATCGTCAGCGCGGCCTTCGGCCAGCGGCGTAAGACGCTCAAGAACACGCTGCGGGAGTTCATGACCGATGCAGATTTCGCCGCGGTGGGAATCGATCCCGGTCTGCGCGGAGAGCGCCTCGCGGTGTCCGATTTCGTCGCCATTGCGAACCACTGCGCCGCGCCGGGGGCGGCGGGCCGCCACGATTGCGTGGGCGATCGGGGAGCATGAAAAGGCCCGCCCGTCTGCGTGACGGGCGGGCCCTGACGATCCGGCGGACGGCGATCAGTCGATCGTCAGACGCTTGGCCTGTGCTTCAGCCTTCTTCGGCAGGGTCAGCGCCAGCACCCCATCCGAAAACTTTGCCGTCGCCTTCGCCTCATCGACGTCCTGGCCGAGCTGGAAGCTGCGCGACACCTTGCCGAAATAGCGCTCTGTGCGCAGAACGCGTTCGCCTTCCTTCACTTCCTTTTCCTGCTTGCGCTCGGCGCTGATCGAAACGACCGGCCCGTCGATGTGGACGTGAATATCCTCCTTTTTCATGCCGGGCAATTCGGCGTGAACCTCGTAGCCATCGGTATTCTCCTTCACATCGACGCGCATCTGCGGGGCTTCGGCAGTGACACCGCTGCCGGCGCCGAAATCGACCGGACGCACGAAGAAGCCACGGAAGAAGTCATCGAGGGGGTCACGACGGATGATGTTGCTCATGTCTCGCTCTCCTTTGCCTGGAATGTCGCCGGCGGTCCGGCTTCATCACGAATATAGGCGCGACGAATGCAATTTCAAGAGCGAGGGGGCGTTCCGTTGACCTGGCGCAGAAAGTTGCGGATGGCGGGCAATGTCGGCGAGTCCTTGGAAGGGGCCGTGCCTGGCGGCGGATGCGGCGCTGGGATCGCCGCGCTGGCGGGTTCGACGCCGGCAGTCGATGTGGGCGGGGCCGGCGTTCAACCGTCCGTGCCGTCCGCGCCAGTCGTGTCGACGACGCTGAAGCCGATGCCCTGATCCTCCCAGAAGGCCGCAGCCTCGGCCAGGATTTCCAGCAGCGTGCGCGCGACCTCCGGTGCGGACTTGCGCAACTCGTCGAGGTGCCGCAGTTCGAGCACATAGGATGGAGCGGGCATCCATGAGAGGTCCGTCAGGCAGTCGGCAAGCGCATCCCAGTTGTGGCCGAACCAGGCCGGGAAGCGCATCGCCGTGGCGATGCGGGCAAGCAACTCGGCCTTGCTGCCACAACCGGCAAGCTCGATGGTGACGACGGCGCTGCCGGGTGTCGCGGGAAGGGCGGAGTGGGGCATGCTCATGGCTGCGGCTCGATGCGGCGGAAGCTGCGGTAATGATCGGACGTGTAGTAATAGACCTCGGGAGGGTGGCCGCCCGTGACGATCCGGCGTGCACCACGATCGCGAGAGCCCGGGGTCGGCACCGTGTATTCGCGGTAGTAGCCGCGCGGCATGGCGGGTAACAGGCGCTCGCGGTTCTGGAACACCGTGCCGTCCTTGCGATAGGGGAAAGGGCCGCCACGCTCGATCAGGGCGAGCGTGGCCAGCGCTTCCGGCGGGAGCCCATGGCGCGCAAACGCGGCGGCGCGAGGGGACGACTCCGCACTGGCATCGGATGCCGCGGGCCCGCAGCCGGCGGTGCAGCCGATCAGCGCGACGAGCCACAGCAGGCGGGCGAGGAATGCTCGAATCATGGTGGAGGCAAAGGTCAGAGGGGTCTCGGGCGCGCCATGATACGTCCCGGTCGAATGCCATAGCGCTTGATCTGCTGGTGCATGAACTCCGTGAGTGCCGCCAGCCGGGGGCTGGCCGGCGACAACTTGCGAGCGCGGTCGAGCAGCCCGCGAGCCTGGGCGGCGAAGACGTCGTTCCAGCCCCGGTGCTCGATGTGGCGCATCAGCGCCAGCGCGGCGTTGAACAGCACCTGCGGGTTGCCCGGCATCTTGCGCGCCGCATTCATCATCTCGGCGACCGCGCCATCGAAGTCTCCCGCGCGCGCCTTCTCGGCGCCGACGGTGATGAGGGATTTCACTTCCGCCTGGACGCGCGCCTCGATCTCGCGCGACAGGGATTCCAGGCCGCGGGCTTTCAGCAGTTCCCGGGTGCTCTCGATGGAGCGTTCGTCGGCTGCGGTACGCAGGATGTCGCCCACCAGGTCGCTGGCTTCGTCACCCAACTGATGGTCCAGGCAGGCCTTCACCAGTTCCTGGCGCAGCCCGACCGACAATTGTGCGCCGCGACGGCTGGTCCGCGACGCCGCCTGAAGCGCATCCCGTGCGCGTTGCAGATCGCCGGCGCGGGCGTGCAGCATGGCCGAGCACAGCGACTTGCACAGTTCGCCCTTGGGCTGGCGGCCCATGCTGCGGTCGAGGTCGATGATGCTGCTGGCGGCCTGGTCGAGCTTCATCTGCGCGAGCTGGGCCTGCACCAGGCGCACGTGGTCTTCGGGGTCGGCGAAGTCCGAGTACTTGCCCTTGCGCACGACCTCGGCGAAAGTCGTCTC
>SHNC01000114.1 GCA_004295105.1 Betaproteobacteria bacterium
CTGTTGTATCCCGCCTTTGGGCTGCTGCTGTCCCCGCTGATCGCGGCGCTGGCGATGAGTTTCAGCTCAGCCTCCGTGGTCGGCAACGCGCTGCGCCTTGGCCGGGCAGAGGTCTGACGCAATCGGCCAGGATGCCGTCGTAGCCGCAGTACGCGCCGATGCAGGCGATGCGGGGTTGAGCCGGATCGACGCGAATAGCCGTGGGCTGGTTGGACCATGTCATACACGGCTTGCCTGACATTCGTTCGTGGAACCGCAACATGCCTTCGAATCACCACCATCACCAACGCCCTGCGGAGTCCGATGACCGGATGCGTCGCCGTTCGCGCTGGATCTTCCTCGGTTTCGCCGCGATCGCCGCCTTCTTCCTGCTGGCCGAGCATCGCGCCCACGTGCTGGGCTTTCTGCCCTGGCTGTTGCTGCTCGCCTGCCCGTTGATGCACCTCTTCATGCATCACGGCCATGGCCACGACGGCGCTGGCCACGCCCACGGTGACGGAGGCGATGCGTCAGGAGCGAAGAAATGAGCGACTCCCCTTCCTACGGCCTGTGGTCGCTGGTCATCATCAATTCGCTGTTCTTTCTCGTGTTCGCATTCAGCTTCTACAAGCCGCGCACGAAGCGGGACTGGCGCACCTTCGGTGGGTTCGCCGCCTTCATCGTGGCGCTGTTCACCGAGATGTACGGCTTTCCGCTGACCATCTACCTGCTGTCGGGCTGGCTGTCGTCGCGCTTCCCGGGCGTCGATTTCCTGTCGCACGACTCGGGCCATCTGCTCGAAGTGATGTTCGGCTGGCGCTCCAACCCGCATTTCGGCCCCTTCCACCTGTTGAGCGCCGCCTTCATGGTCGCCGGCTTCATGCTGCTGGCCCGGGCCTGGCCGCCGCTGTACGAAGCGCAACGCGCCCATCGCGTCGCCACGACCGGCCCCTATGCCCGCATCCGCCATCCGCAGTACGTGGCCTTCGTGCTAGTCATGTTCGGCTTCCTGCTGCAGTGGCCGACGCTGATCACCCTCATCCTGTTCCCGATCCTGCTGGTCGTCTATGCACGCCTTGCACACAGCGAGGAAAAGGATGCCCTTGCGGAGTTCGGCGAGGAATACCGCGCCTATCGCGAGCGGACGCCCGCCTTCTTTCCGCGCGGGTAGGCGGTCATGCCGAACGCAACACCTCGCGCGGCACTTCCGAATCGGTGGACACCGCGCACGCGGGCTCCTATGGTCAAAGCGCAGTCCGGCGCGTCGTCGGCCGGATGGTGCGTACATTGCAGACCACCGCGCGGCGCACGATGCGGGGAGGATCGCCGGCAGCCGACGAGCTCCGCATCCCGGACGCCGACTGGAGTGACGATCATGAGCATGCTCAGACTCGTGGTGGGCGGGGCGGCCTTGCTGGTGAGCACGCTCGTGCCGGCCCAATCCTCCAATCCCTATGACGGCGCCTGGACCATCAAGCTCGACGCGCCGCAGGCCAAGGGGCTGGACGGCCGCCTGGTGATCGACAAGGACGGGGGTACCTGGGACGTGCGCTACATGTCGAAGCGCAATCCCTGCGCGGGCAAGGAGGCGCCGGTCGTGGTACGCAAGGCGACGGCCGAGGAGCTGGCGTTCGACGTCGATTTCGCCAAGGTTCTGACGGGCTGCGGCGTCGTCAGCTATACGGCGCGTCCGGCTGCGGATGGGTCGCTGCACGGGCAATCGACGGACGGGCAGCGGACGATCGTACTGAGGCGCGAGTAGGTTCGCAGCCTCTATTTTGCTGCATTGCAACATCCAAGGCACACGACTCGATTAAGATTGCTGCATTGCCGCAATTTCCCGCGGCGTTCGCAATGGAGATCGAACGTGAACCTGATGCCCGCTTTCGCCCGTCTGTGGGATGCCGCACTGGATCTGCTGCATGGCGGACGTGATCACGATGACGCATCGTCCGCCCGGACACCGGCTCGTCCGGTCCACCCGCCGCTGGCCAAGCCTGCGCCGCCCGCCGACGATCCTGCCTCCTCGCCCCCCAACGCAGTCGTGTTCCCCCATTCCGCGGCCGAGTGCGACGGAGGAAGCATCGAGGCCATCGCGCCCGTTTTCGACCGCAACCGGACCTCGACCATGGATCCGCCGCTGACGGCGATGGTGATGCCGACTGCAGCCCCGTCCCAACCGCAACTCGCCCCCCTGCCCGACCCGGACTTCGACCGGCTGCTCGCGCGTGCAGCGAAGCTGCAGGCGCAGAAGCTGGACCTTGCGGCACGGCTGGCCGACATGCAGCGAACGGTACGCGAGTTCGAACAGCGCCAGTATGCGGCGCTCGACGACATCCTCGGAGAGTGCCTGCGCCTGCGCCATGAGTACGCGCGCCTGAAAGCCGACCGCAGCGGTGCGGCGGCGGATCGGGACGAGGCGCAGGCCGCCGCGAACGACTTCGATTCCTACCGCAGCGCGGCGGAAGCGCGCCCGGCCGCACTGCCCGAACTCGACGAGGAGGAGCGTGAGGCGTTGCGCCGGCTGTACCGGACGGCGGCGAGCCGCTGCCATCCCGACCGCGCCAGCGAAGCCGATCAGCAGGACGCGCACGCGCGCTTCCTGCGGGTGCAGGAGGCCTACCGCGGCAACGATGTCGATGGTCTGCGCACGATCCTCGCCGAGCTCGACGCGGGCGCCAACCGGCGCAGCGCGGACGAGGTCGTCACGCACGACGCCGCCGGCACCAACATCCGCCGGCATGTCGGCGCGTTGCAGAACCAGGTCGCCGACCTGATCCTGGCCATCCAGACCCTGCAGCTCGACAGCGTGTATCGCGAGGCGAACCGCATCGACGACTGGGACCGCTACTTCGCCCAGGCACGGCGGGCTTTCGAAAATGAATGCGCCGCGCTGCGCCGCCAGATGCGCATGTTCGCGATGAGCCCGGCCTGAGCGGGCGGGCTGCCCCCACTCAGGACGGTTGCACGCGGTCCGGCGCAAGGTTTTCGACGTCGGATCCCGGATGGCGGCGCCGCGCCCACGGCAGCAGGCTGCGGCTGAGCGGCCCCGGGCCATACAGCCAGCGCAGGAAAGCCCGCGCGTCGCGGGCAGCCGAGGCCGCGCGCAACAGCCAGCGGTAGCCGCGATTGCCGAGGCGCCGATAGAGCGCACGATTGACCAGCGCCGCCTGCAGACCGCCCGCCAGATCGCGCCGCCACAGCGCGTCGTAGTCGCTGCCTTGCAGCAGCGCGCGTGCCGACAGCACGCCGGAACGCATCGCATGACGCATGCCGAATCCGGCCAGCGCATCCTGGAAGCCCGCGCATTCGCCGACGGCAGCATGCCCCTGCATCAGCGCCGATGACGGCAGCAGGATGTTGCCGGCCCCGGCGTGAAAGTGCGCGTTGCGCATGTCCAGACCGACGAGGCGACGAAAACGCGCCACCGTGCGTTCGACATACAGGCGCTGATTGCGGAAGTCAGCGAACAGGCAGCTCTTCACGGTGCCGCGCCCGCCCATCACCAGCAGGTAGGCGTAGCCCGCGGGGGCCACCCGGTCGTCGAGGACGAGCCAGAAGCCTTCCGGCTGAGCGGTGTCGAAGTGGTAGCCGGCGGCAATCGCATCGGCGCGGCGCGGGCCGGTGGCGAGAATGCCCGGCTTCTCCAACTGCCGGACGCGGCTGCCGAAGCGCACCTCCACGCCCAGCGCAAGGGCCTGCTGCAGCAGTGCGGTATCCAGACTGCGCGGCCCGGGCCCGCGCTCGACCACATACACGAGCGGCGCATGGCCCCGCAAGGGATAGGCGCGATCCCAAGCGTCGAAGGCGATGCCGTGGGTACACGCCAAGCGCGCGAAAGTGGGGGCGATGCCGTCGGCACGCAGCGTGTCGAGCACGTCGTCGCGCGCAGACCAGTTCTCCAGCCCCTGCAGATCGGCGCCGAAGCGATGACCGACCTCGCGCTGCGCCTCATGCACCCGCACCCGGCGCCCGCCGCGCGCCAGCGTGATCGCCGCCGCGAGCCCGGCAGGCCCGCCGCCGACCACCTCCACAAGCTGCGCATCCGCCTCCGTCGTCATTTCCATCGCCTCGCCAGGCAGGACACCACGCGCAATGCGCCAGCCGACCGCAAGCCCCGCGCGACTCGCGTGGAAACCGCTCGCAGGAAACACTCCGCCAGCGCCGCCGCGAGTGTCAGGCGTCGTTGATAACCCTGAAGCTCAGCGTCGGCGCGGTGAAGTCGTCGGGCGTGGCGCCCAGGCCGATTTCGCCCTGACCGTTCAGTGTGCAACTGTCGCGCCGCAGCGTCACCGCCCCCGGCGACCCGGCGAAGCGCACCCAGGTGCCGTTGCTGCTGGAGTCGGTGAGCACGCACTGGTCGCCGTTCCATTCGATGCGGGCATGGCGGCGCGACACGCGCTGGTCGTTCACCTGGAAGCCCGCGTCCTGCCCGCGCCCGATGATCAGTGCGCCGTTGTGCGGCTCGAGCTGCAGATGCTGGTCGAGGCAGTCGAGGTCGATACGCTGCGTCGCCGGCCTTTCGCCGTGCAGCTCGAAGAACTCGAGCGGCGCGGTCAGCGTCGTCTCCGCGGTGCGCGTCCAGTCGATGCGCCAGACGCGCATCGGTTCGGCCTTGCCGCGGATGCTGATGCGCTCGAGGTTCTGGCAACTGACGCGGTGATAATCGGGCAGACAGGCGTAGACCGACTCGCCGACGAGGATCTCGCCCGGCTGGGCCAGGTCGCTCAGACGGGCGGCGACGTTGACGGCGTCGCCGTAGCAGTCGCCGTCGTGCTCGACGATGAGCCCGCGCTCGACACCGGTCTTGGCCTCCAGCGGCACGCGGCGCAGCTCGGCGATGTCGTTCTCGGCCAGGAGTTCCTTGACGCGCACGCAGGCCTCGACCGCGGCGGTGGTGTCGTCGAACAGCACCAGCACGCCATCGCCCAGATACTTGACGACATGACCACCGGCGCGCGCGAAATGACGGCCGATCGCCTGCGTGCAACGGGTGACGATCTGCGTCGCCACCACGTTGCCCACCGATTCGAACAAACCGGTACTGCCCGTCAGGTCGACAAATACGACGGTCCTTACCGACTGTTCCACATCATTCCTCAGAAAAGGGTGTCTGGCGGGCCGACGGCCGGCCACCGGGGTGACTCACCGGGCAATGGCAGGCCACCGCGCCGCACAGCCGACGACCGGCTGTGTTCAACATTGATACACCACCGAATCCTAACACTCCGGCCGGTGAATCGTCATCGGCCGAAAGTCGGAGCTCACAACGGGGCGCGGTCGATGCGGCAGAGCGCTTCATTCACCTGGAAATCCAGCGCGCGAATGTCCTTTACGCCGAAGCCCTGCAGGCGCGCGACATGCACGGCGCAATAGCGCGACGCGCTGTCGGCGTCCTCGAACAGGTAGATGCCGCCGGCGCGTGCGGCTTCGCGGTTCTCGGTCCAGATCTTCCATTTCAGCCCGGGCGTGGCGGCGATGTCGCGCGCCAGCCCTTCCATGGCGGCGGCCATGTCCTCGCCCCACGGGCCGTCGAAGGGGAAATCGATCTGCAGCAGGGTAAGACTCATCGTCAGCGCTCCGGAAAGGGATCGAACAATCAGGCTGCAACCGGCGGCAGGCCGTGCAGCGCCGCGGCCAGCAGTGGTGCCACGCTGACCGCATTGGTGGGATGGGCAATGCAGTCGGTGCTCCACACCCGGCCGACCCCGGCGGCGAGCAGGGTCGGCAGCGCATCGCCGGCAAAGAGGGCATGCGTGACGGCCACATCCACGCTGGCGGCGCCCGCCGCGCGCAGCAGGCGGGCGGTCTGCGCCAGCGTGCGCCCCGAGCTGGCGACGTCGTCGAGCAATACCACCGCACGGCCGCCCACCGCGAGCGGCGGCAAGTCGATGTCCACCTCGTGGTCGCCATGCCGGCGCTTGGTGCACACGGCGTAGTCGAAGCCATGAACCGCAGCAGCGGCCCCCACCCATTGCGCCGACTCGGCATCGGGGCCGATCAACACCGGCGCCTCACAGTGCGCAGCAATCAGGTCGGCAAGCAGCGGCGCCGCCGACAGCGCCACCGCATGCGGCAGCGGCACCGCCTCGGCGAGGCTGGAGACGCGGTGCAGATGCGGATCGACCGTGACCAGCGCATCGAACAGGTTGCCGAGGAAATCGCCCACCACGCGCTGGCTGACCACCTCGCCGGGACGGAAGGCGATGTCCTGGCGCATGTAGGCCAGGTAGGGCGCCACCAGCGTCAGGTGGCGGACGCCAAGCGTGCGCGCGGTGCGCGCGACGAGCAGCAACTCGACGAGCTTCTCGTTCGGGCGCACCAGGCTGCGGAACAGCACGGCCCGCGGCGGCAGCCCGCCCTCGCCACCGACCGGCAGGCGCAGGCGCAGCTCGTCGTCGGGGAAACGGTGGCGCTCGATGCCGGCAAGCGGGAATCCGGCCGCCTGGGCAAGGCGCGCGGCGGCATCGTGCTCGTCGTCGAAGTGCAGCAGCAACGGCACGTCCATCAGAACTCCACGTACATGTGCGGCACCTCCTCGGCGCGGCCGATCGTGTAAGCACTCGCCCGTTCGGCGGCCTGGCGCGCGAATTCGAGGTCGGCCGGAAAGTCGGCATGCACCCGGTACAGGACGTCGCCCGCCGCCACCGCATCACCCAGCTTGCGCAGCAGGTCCACACCCGCGCCTCGCACCTTGGGCGCACCTGCGAGGCGCGCGATGCGGGCCAACTGGTGGTTGTCGATGGCGGTCACCACCCCTTCCGTAGGCGCGGCAACGACGAAGTCGAGCCGCGCGAGTCCGGGGGCGTTGTGGTCGAAAGGCTGCGCGCCCTGAGCGTGGATGATCGAATTCATCTTCGCCAGCGCACGGCCGGAATCGAGGATGTCGCGCGCGATGGAGAAGCCGTCGCCGCCGCGCACGTCGGGGTCGAACTCCAGCATGCGTCCGGCCAGTCGCAGCGCCTTCTGGCGCAGATCGATGGGCGCGCGCGGATCGTTCTCCAGCACCCGCATCACGTCGCGCGCCTCGAGTACCGGGCCGATGCCGCAGCCGATGGGCTGGCGCCCGTCGGTGATCACCACGTCGAGCGTCAGGTTCATGCGCGCGGCGACGAATTCGAACAGCTTGCGCAGGCGCTGCGCCTCGGGCATCGAACGCACCTTGGCACTGGGCCCCACCGGGATGTCGAGCACGAGGTGGGTGGAGCCGGCGGCGATCTTCTTCGACAGGATGGAGGCCACCATCTGGCCCGGCGAGTCGATCGACAGCGGCCGCTCCACCGAGATCAGCACGTCGTCGGCCGGCGACAACTGCGCGGTGCCACCCCAGGCGAGGCAGCCGCGATGCTCACGCACGATCTCGGCCAGGCGCTCCATCGGCAGCTCGACACTGGCCAGCACTTCCATGGTGTCGGCCGTGCCGGCCGGCGACGTGATCGCGCGTGACGAGGTCTTCGGGCACAGCATGCCGTGCGCGGCGACGATGGGCACCACCAGCATGGAGGTGCGGTTGCCCGGGATGCCGCCGATGCAGTGCTTGTCCACCACCGGCCGCTCGTGCCAGTCGAGGTGGCGGCCGACGTGCGACATCGCCTCGGTGAGGAAGGAGACCTCCTCGCGGTCGAGCTCGCCCTGGTTGGAGGCGACCACGAAGGCGGTGAGCTCGATCTTGGAATAGCGGTGCTCGGCGATGTCACGCACGATGGCGTGGAAGTCGTCGCGCGTCAGGCGCTCACCGGCGATCTTGCGATGCAGCGCCGGGATCGACGACGGCGGCTCGGCCTGCGACACCAGCGCCGGCTCGCCACCCTCCACGCCAAGCTGCGCGAAGGCATCCTCCGACAGGCCGAGCTCGTTGCAGCGCACGATGCGCGGGTCGGTGGTGACATTGAGCGTGGCGAGGATGCGGCGGCCGTTGGCGCGCACCTCGACCTTGGCCAGCGCCTGGAAACCCTCGGCGCGATACACCTCGCAGTCGCGGTGCAGATAGGCGACATTCTCGCGGTAGGTGTCGATCGCCACGCGCCGCAGCGTAAGGGGAAAGGCCGTACCGCCGTTGCCGGCGGTGGGCGTCGGTTCGATCATGTCCATCATTCAAGCCTACACCCGCGAACGCCATGGTTGAAGCATCGCCCGCATCTCCCGCTCGGGAGCCCCCGATCCGGCGGTCGACCACCGCGGCGTGCTCGCGTAGCATCGCCGACCGTACCGACACCGACCCCGACCATGCAAGCACCCCCCCGCGCCTGCGGCATCGACTTCGGCACCTCCAACTCCACGGTGGGCTGGCTGCGCCCCGGTTCGCCCACCCTGCTCGCGCTCGAGGACGACAAGCCGACGCTGCCGTCGGCGGTGTTCTTCAACGCCGACGAGGACACCACCTGCTACGGCCGCGCCGCGCTCGCCGAGTACCTCGAGGGCTACGAGGGCCGGCTGATGCGCGCACTGAAGAGCCTGCTCGGCAGCAGCCTGATCGATGGCCACACCGAGGTGCATGGCCGCGCGTTGCGTTTCCGCGACCTGCTGGCGAGCTTCATCGGCGAGCTCAGGCAGCGCGCCGAAGCACAGGCCGGGCGCCGCTTCGAACAGGCGGTGTTCGGTCGCCCGGTGCATTTCGTGGACGACGACGAGGCCGCCGACCGCAAGGCGCAGGACACGCTGGAAGCGATCGCACGCCAGGTGGGCTTTCGCGAGGTGAGCTTCCAGTTCGAGCCGATCGGCGCCGCGCTGCACTACGAACTGTCGCTGGCGCGCGAGGAACTGGTGCTGATCGCCGACATCGGCGGCGGCACCGCGGATTTCTCGCTGGTGCGCCTGTCGCCCGAACGCGCCCGCAGCACCGAGCGCCGCGAGGACCTGCTGGGCAATGCCGGCGTACACATCGGCGGCACCGACTTCGACCGTGCGCTGAGCCTGGAGTGCGTGATGCCGCTGCTGGGCTACCGCGGCCGCATGAAGAACGGCGCCGAGATCCCGTCCAGCATCTTCTTCCAGCTCGCCACCTGGCACACGATCAACTTCGCCTACAGCCGCCAGGTGTGGGCCGACCTGCAGCACATCTACCGCGACGCCAGCTCCCGCAGCGAACTCGATCGCCTGTCGCGCCTGGTGAGCCGGCGCGAGGGGCACTGGCTGGCGTTGCAGGTGGAGCAGGCGAAGATCGACCTGTCGGCGGCACCTACCGCGACGCTGAGCCTGGACCGCCTCGAACCCGGCCTGACGCACACCATCACACGCGAGGACTTCGCCCGCGCCACGCGTGCGCTGGTCGATCGCGTCGGCGAGTGCGTGGGCGAACTGCTGGTGCAGGCCGGCATCGACCGCGACCGGGTGGACACCATCTACTTCACCGGCGGCGCCAGCGGCGTCGCCCAGTTGCGCGCGCGCGTCGCCGCCGAGCTTCCCGCCGCCCGCGGCGTGGAAGGCGACCTGTACGGCAGCATCGGCGCCGGACTCGCAGTGGAGGCGGCAAGGCGCTATGGCTGAGCGTTCGATGGCACAGGCCCCGGTCACGGACACGCTCGAACCCGTGCAGCCGCGGCGCTGGCTGGCCTTTCGCGGCGCCGAGCTGCTGCTGACCGACGCCGGCACGCTGCCCGTGGGCGATGCACTGACCGCCCTCGGCGGCCTGCCGCTGCGCACCCAGTCGCTGGGCATGCCGGCGGACGCCGGCACAGGTGCCGGGCTGCCCTGCCAGGCAGCCGAACTGCCGGCCGATGCCGCACCGCCGCCGGGCGCGAGCTTCACCCACCTGAAGCGGCTCAACGACCAACTGCCCGACGGCCTGCGCCGGCTGGCGGCACGGGCGCTGGAACTCATCGAATGGGACCGCGCCCACCAGTTCTGCGGCGCCTGCGGCGCAGCGACGATGCAGCCGGGCGACGCCAAGGTGAAGCGCTGCACCAACCCCGCCTGCGGACGCGAGCACTACCCGCGCGTGTCGCCGGTGGTCATCGTCGCGGTGGAACGCGGTGACGAGATCCTGCTCGGGCGCTCGCACCATTTCGCGCCCGGCTTCTACAGCACGCTGGCGGGCTTCGTGGATGCCGGCGAATCGGCCGAGGAAGCCATCCATCGCGAGATCGCGGAGGAAGTGGCGCTGCGCGTGCGCAACATCCGCTACCTCGCCAGCCAGCCGTGGCCCTTCCCGCATTCGCTGATGCTCGGTTACCAGGCCGACTACGACGGCGGCGACATCGTCTGCGCGCCGGACGAGATCGAGCATGCCGACTTCTTCCATGTCGACGCCCTGCCCGCCTCGCTGCCCGGCCCGACGACGATCGCGCACTGGCTGCTGCGCGACTTCTGCATGCGGCACGGCCGGCCCTGGCCGCCGCGGCGCGGTGGCTGAGGCGCGGGACCGACGCTCAGTCGCTCGTGGGGCCGCCGGCCGGCGCTCAGCCGGCGGGCAGCAGCGCGGACTCGAGCTCGACGCGGCCGGAAGCGTTGCCCATCAGGATCAGCGTCTGACCCGGTTCGATGCGGAACTCGTCGGGCGGATTGAAGTACATCTCGCGGCCCACACGCACGCCCAGCAGCACATAGTGCGGGCTGCGGCGGCCCAGTTCGGCCAGCGTGCAGGGCTCGAAGCCGCCCGGCACGGTCACCTCCTCGATGCGGGTCTTGACCTCGGAGCGCAGCATCTCGTCGAGGAAGGACACCACCTGCGGCCGGATCATCGACGAGGCGATGCGCATGCCGCCAGTGAAGTCGGGCGACACCACCACATCGGCGCCTGCCTTGCGCAGCTTGTCGGCGTTGCGCAGCTCGTGGCAGCGCGCCACCACCCGCAGCGTCGGGTTGAGCTGCTTGGCGGTGAGGCAGATCATCAGGTTGCGGCTGTCGTCGCCGGTGACGGCGAACACGCCCTTCGCGTCCGCGAGGTCGGCGCGCAGCAGCACGTCGTCGTCCGACGCGTCGCCCTGGATGTAGAGCAGCCCCGGATAGCGTTCGAGGAAGCGCTCGATCTCGCCCAGGTCGGTATCGATGGCGACGAAGCGATGGTTGGTGACCTGCAGCTCGATGGCCACGTTGCGACCGACGCGGCCGAAGCCGCACACGATGTAGTGGCTGTGCAGCTTGCGTATCGCCTTTTCCATGCGGCGCCTCCGCAGCGCTTCGTTGAGGTCGGTTTCGAGGAAGAATACCGTCAGGCTGGAAAAGATGAAGGTCACCGTGCCGAAGCCGGCGAACGACACGAAGGCGGCGAACATCCGTCCGCCGTGACTGTGGCTGAGATCGACGACCTCGCCATAGCCGACGGTGGTGATGGTAATCGCGGTCATGTAGAAGGCGTCTGACACGGAAGTGCCCTCGGGGCCGTAGTGCAGGAACCCTGCCGTGCCCACCGCGAGCAGCACCAAGAGAGCCGCCGACGCCCAGTAGATGCGGCGCAGCACGCGCGAGGTCGGCGTCGCCGCGCCGACCAGTTGTTGCCGCACATCGGTGATGCGCTCCACCCCGGCCCCCTCCGCCCCGCACGCGCTGCGACGTCCTGACGCCGAGCGGTGCCGAGGCTCCTCCCCTGCGCCGATTCTCCCACTGCGAACGCAGGCTGTCAGCCGCAAGGTACGGATGCCCACGAATGCGACGAGTCCGGTCCTGCACCTGGGACGCACGCCGCACGGCACCCGCCCCGTCATCGAAAAATTGATGCAGCATATTGATTCCTATGGCTTTTCCTGACAATCGACGGCTTGACGCCAGCGCGGTCCCGCTGCTAGGTTTCAAATTGCTGAACCTTTCGTGAGCCGGCCTCTGCCCGGCGACGCCACTGCGGACACACCATGCGACGGAACGCCAAGCTCGATCACCACGTGGGCGAATCCCACCACGGCGAAGCCCACCAGACGGTGCGCCTGGGCGCGCGCCATGGAGCGCGCAAGTGTCCGCGCAAAGGCTTCCTGCGCCTGCTGTACGTGGCCGCCGTGATGTTCTCGATCGTCCCCGGCAAGCCGGCACGCGCCACCGTGGAGCACAAGCTCTCGCATGGCTCGGCGCCGTCACTGCGCATCTCGCCCGAGGGCTGGGGCGAAACCTCCCTCGACGATCTGAAGCTGGTGCTCGACGCGGTGGCGGCCGAGCTGGCGCCGCGCTTTCCGCAGCGCCAGCTCGGTACCTTGCGCGTGGTCTATGGCGAAGGCGGGCCGATGGCCTTCTACGACAAGAGCGCCGATGGCGATTACGTAATCCGGCTCAGCGCCCGACATTCGCGCTGGCACCAGTTCGTCTATCAGTTCTCGCACGAGCTGTGCCACCTGTACTCGAACTTCGACAACAAGCACGCCCGCCACGGCGAGATCGGCCACAGCAATCAGTGGTTCGAGGAGAGCGTGTGCGAGGCGGCGGCCCTGTACACCGTGCGCCGGCTGGCCGAGCGCTGGGAAACCGAGCCACCGGCGCCGCAGTTCGCGGGCTACGGCGCGACGCTGCGGGCGCTGGCCGACTACCTGCTCAACGAGCCGCACCGGCACCTGTCGTCGTCGACCTCGCTGGCCTCGTGGTTCCGTTCGAACCAGTCGGAACTCGAGGAGAGCCCCTACCTTCGGGACAAGAACGAAGTGGTGGCGAACCGCATGCTGCCGCTGTTCGAGCAGAACCCCGAGGCCGTGGGCGCGATCGGCTACCTGAACCACGACCCGGAAGACGCCGGGCGCAACTTCGAGGACTACCTGCGCGCCTGGAAGGAGGCCTGCCCGCCGACCCAGCGCGGCGTGGTGCAACAGGTCATTGCGCTGTTCGGCGCCGACGCATCAGGACAAACGGAAACCGCCACGCCTGCGGTCCCTTCCGGATTGCTGCTTGCGCGCAACACGCGCTGAAATCGCGGACGGAGACCGCCGGGTGGCGGATTGGAGTGGCCTCGGCGTCAACAACGTGCCGGCGAGGCCCTCTTTCGAACGTCGACCTCACCAGTGATCACGACCCGCCTGGTCGTAGATGCTGAAGCGGGTATCCTTGGTATCCAGCAGTTCGAGACGGCCCATGGGCAGCGACTCGGGCCCTGCGCGACCCGCCTGTCCGCTCATTGCCGTCGACGCCTTCGAGGCCTCGTATTCCGCCGCGATGTGATAGACGCTGTAACGTGTATCACTCGGCCAGGCGGTGATGTCGGTGTCGCCCTTGCCCATCGGCAGCGATTCGGGCCCGGCGCGTCCTGCCTGGCCGGACTCCATACCCGCGGCCTTCATCGCATCGTTCTCCGCGGCGATGTGATAAATGCTGTAGCGCAGATCTCCGCTGAAACGGTCGGAATCGGCCAGGCCGCCGCCCGATGCGGTGCCCGACAGACCGAGCAACGCGATGGCTGCCAAGGTTGGCAGCACGGTTTGCCTCAAGCTTCTCATGATGGTTCTCCCGGAAGAGGTTCCCCTGCCGTGACGGACACGATGGCCGTCGATCGTTCCCCGACGCGGACGCGCTGTCGTACGTGAGCACGCGCACTTCCACCGATCGGGCCTCCCTGGATGTGTTGGACACCTCAGCCCGGCATCGCTGAAACCGGACAGGCAGCGCGCCGACGCGTTCGCAATCACGGTCGACAAACTGCCGTTGAGGATAGCTTCACTATAGTTCCGTTCCGTTGCAAAGCCAGATGAAAATGCGAATCGCAAGCATTACCTGCTAACTGTTCGGCATCGGGTGCAGGAATGCTGTCATCGACACCGCGGGCGCCGGCCCCGATCCTGCCGGCTGCCGGTCGCCTGCTCGCCTCCAGGAGCGCGATGACTCAGTGACGCCGCAGCACGAAATGCACCGCCGGACTCGGGCTGATGCCACCGCGGCTGTCGAGCGTGAAGCGGATGCCACCCTCGGCGCGCTCACCGACATAACGGTGCACGAGCTCGCGCGGCGGCGCATCTCCCGCCATCTCGGTGCTGCGGGTGATGAACTGCAACTGGCCATCACGGACTTCGCCCGACTCGATGCTGCGCGGCACGCCGAGAAAGCTCGCGCTGCCGCTGACGATGCCGTCACGGATGGCGAGCTCGAATCGTTCGTCCAGCGCCACGCCCCAAGGGTATTCGACCCGCCCTACCCAGGCGCCGTCGAGCGCCACTACGGCGGGCGGTTCGTCGATGCGGCCCGCGAACAGGAGGGCCACAATGCCAGCCGCGAGGGCGACCCCGAGCGCCAGCAGATGGCGCCGGCGCACGCGGGCGGCGGGAAGCGCCGCCGCCCGCGCCTCGTCCGCGAGCCGACCGGCACGGTTCGCGCCCGCGTCGAGCAGGGGCTGCAGGGCGGCCTGCAGCGCCCCGATATCACTCCTCCACGAGGCGTCGCGCAGCGCCAGCGCCTGGCGCGCGGCCAAGGGCCGAATCGGCGCCGGCAGCGCTTCTGCGGCCGGCATCGTCGCGCCACCAACCAGCACCGGCAGCAGCGGCTTGCGCAACGCCAGCGCGCCCTCGATCTCGCGCCGCACGAAATCGTCCTCGTGATCGAGGCGGCGTTGGCCGGCCGAGCTGGACTCGAGCCAGCCGGGGCCGATCACCACCAGCACCGCTGCGACCTGGTCCAGACCGCGCTGGATGACCTGGGCAAAGTCTTCGCCGGGCGGGATGTCGTCCACATCGCGAAACACGCTGCCTTCGCCATAGATGCTTTCGAGCGCATCGGTCAGGCGTCCGGCGAAACCGGCGCTGTCCTCGCGGCGGTAGGAAACGAACAGACGGGCCATCGTTCCTCTCCAGGCAGGTGGAAACCGATTGCGATCCTACCGCGTGCCGCCGCCGACGCGGGGAAGACACACTGCCGCCGATGCGTCATGACGCCCGGCAGGGGACGCCGGACCGCAATTGCGGTCGAAGGCCGCCCCGGGCGTGACGCCTATCGTGGAACGGGATTGTCGGTGACGCGGAAGCGCAAGGTGCCGATCATCTGGCCGGCGTCGGTGAGCACCTTCACCTGCCAGCGCCCCTGCGGCTGCGGCGGGAAGTTCTGCTTGTGCGTCCATGCACGATAGCCTTCCTTGCGACCGCCGCGGATGTCGAGTGCGATGCGGTCGACCTCGACACCATCGTGCATCCACACGTGCCAGATGCGCTCGGTCAGGCCCAGCGGCGCGTTGATTGCCGTGTACGCGTAGAGACCCTGCGCACCGAGCTCGGCGACGCTCAGCTCACGCAGGCGCTGCACCGGTGCGCGGCTGGCGTCGTCGATCTGCGTCGTCACCGCGACGTGGTGCAGCCACAGCGTGGCCGGCGGCACCCACAGGCGCAGCCACCAGCCGGCACCGGCCAGAACCGCCATCAGGCCGACCAGCACCAGCCCGCGCCACCAGCGCTGCAGCGGCAGCGAGCCGGCGACGGTGGGAAACGACAGCAGTACCGCGACGCCGAGTGCCAGCTTGTAGCTCTCCGGTGTGGGAATCTGCAGGATCACCGGCAGCGCCGCGAGCAGCACCGCGAACAGGGTCAGCGTGTGGTAGCTGAGGTACAGCCAGCGCCGCGGTGCCAGGCGTCGGTAGTAGATCGGGTCGATGATGGACACCAGCGCGGCAAGGCCGAGCAGGCCGGTGAACACGAGCTGGCCGCTGTTCCACGACGTGGTGGTGGCGAAGAAGGGCAACGCGAAGAACAGGCTTTCCTGGTGGATCAACTGCGTCGCGTAACGCAGCAGCGGTGGCGGCAGCGTGAACCCGAACCAGCGTTCCACGGTGCTGCGCAACACCTGCTCGAGCATCAGCCACACCCAGCTCACCAGCATCAGCACGGCGATGATGCGGGCAAAACCCTCATGGCGGTCGACCAGAAAGAAGCTGACCAGCCCCGATACGAAACCGAAGGCGGCGATCGCGCCGGGATAGCGGCGCACGAGCGCGAACAGGCGAAGCAGGCGGGACTTCCAGAGGATCATCGATCGTGGGGCGAAAACGCCAGAGCGAAAAGAAGGTGGCGGCGGCGAGCCTTGCCGCGAACCCGCTACTTCAATAGAACATGCCGCCGATGTCCACCGACGAGCGCCGCCCGACCTCCCAGAAGTGGGCCGACAGCCAGTCGAACGCATGCGCCCGGCCGCGGTCGCGCAGCATCTGCAGGAAGGCGAGGCTGGTGGTGAGCTTCGTTTCGGCGGCGAGCTGGCTCATCAGCTCGTCGTCGGCGATGAGATGGAAGTTCAGCCGCTTCAGGCGCCGCTCCAGCCGCCCCAGCGGCAACACCGAGCGGCTGGCGTACTCGCGCGCATGGGCAAGCGAGCGCATCTCGCGCAGGAAGGTGGCGTTGAACGCGAGGTCCATCTGGCGACCGCGGATCTCCTCCGCCGTGTGGGGCGTCTGGCCATGCAGCAGCGGGCTGAGCAATACGAGCAGGATGTCGCTCGCCGTACAGTCGTACACCAGCGGGAAGACCGCCGGGTTGGCCGAATAGCCGCCGTCCCAGTAGGGCTCGCCATCGACTTCGATGGTGTGGTGGATCGACGGCAGGCAGGCGGACGCAAGCAGCGCCGGCACGCTCAACTCGCGCGTGCGGAACAGCCGCAGGCGGCCGGTGTTGGCATGGGTGGCAGCAATGAACAGCTTGAGCGGATTGCGGGCGCGCAGCCGGTCGAAATCGATCTGCGCGCTGACGATGTCGCGCAGCGGGTTGATGTCGAACGGGTTGAGCTGCGACGGCGAGAACTGCCGCGCCCAGTAGAGCAGCATCTTGACACCGGGCGCCAGGCCACCGTTCTCGGCGTCCGCGCCGGCGCTGAAGTCGAAGGGCGCACTGTTCGCCACCGCTTCCCAGAAGCGCGCGAGTGCTTCGCGCCCGCCGTCCCGGCCGCCCTTTGCCAGGCCGTCGGCGAGCACGACCGCATTCATCGCCCCGGCGCTGGTGCCGCTGATGCCGTCGAAATCCAGACGGCCGTCCTCGAGCAGGGCGTCGAGCACGCCCCAGGTGAAGGCGCCATGGGCACCTCCGCCCTGCAGGGCAAGACTGATGCGATTCGTGCTGCGCGGGCTGAAGAGCATGTGGAACTCCGTAGGACGGGAAACGCTTTCATGATGCACTGCAACATGAAAACTGCAAGCGCATCTCGTTACCGAGCGTGTCGACCGCCGCCGTCCTGCCCCCATCCGCGCGGTGCGATGAACGCCTCGGCAAGGAAATCCACCAGCACGCGCACCTTCACCGACAGGTGCTTGCGCGACGGGTAGACGGCAAAGATGCCGACCTCCGGGCCCCGGCAACCGGGCAGCACCTCGACCAGGCGGCCGGCGGTGATGTCGTCACCGATCAGGAAGTCCGGCTGCAGGACGATGCCCTGATGCGCCAGCGCCACCGCGCGGCAGGTGTCGCCGTTGTTGGTGCGCATGCGCGGGCGCGTCTGCACCTCGCGTTCGCCGTCGGGCGTGGTGAAGCGCCACAGGTCGCCCTGCGCCGCATACGTGTAGGCGATGACCGGGTGGCGCGCCAGCTCGTCGACGCTGGCCGGGCTGCCGTGCCGGGCCAGGAATTCAGGGCTGGCGCAGGCCACGATTCGGGTCGACGCGAGGCGCCGGTACACCAGGCTGGAATCCTCCAGCCGGCTGATGCGCACGACGACGTCGAACCCCTCCTCGACCACGTCGACCATGCGGTCTGCGAGACTCACTTCGAGTTCGACGTCCGGGTAGCGCTCCATGAACGGGCCCCACAGCGGCGCCAGGTGCAGGATGCCGAAGGAGAACGGTGCATTGATGCGCAAGCGCCCGACCGGGTGGCCGGTGACCGCGCCCACCGCGCTGTCGGCTTCCTCCACTTCGGCGAGGATCTGCTTGCAGCGGCCGTAATAGGCCCGGCCGGCCTCGGTCAGCGACAAGCGGCGCGTCGTGCGCTGCAGCAGGCGGGCGCCCAGCCGGGCCTCCAGCTCGATGATGCTGCGCGACACCGCCGCCTTGGTCACGCGCAGCAGCTCGGCGGCGCCGACGAAGCTGCCGGCCTCCACCACGGCGACGAAGCTCTCCATTTCACGAAAGCGATCCATGCCCTATTGTCAAACAACTATTGACAGTCAATCAATGGGAAGGCGATTTATCGATTATGGATCAATCAATAAACTTCAATCATCGCCAGACCGCTGGCACTCCCTTTCCTGGACGAAGATCCGATGAAACTGCCCACCCTGTTCCTGTCCCATGGCGCGCCGACCTTCGCGGTGGAGCCCGGCCTGCTCGGTCCCTTGCTCGGCAAGCTGGGCCGCGCCCTGCCCCGGCCGCGTGCCATCGTCGTGCTGTCGCCGCACTGGATGAGCCGGCGGCTCGAAGTCAGCGCCGGGCCCCGGCCCGAAACCGTGCATGACTTCGGTGGTTTTCCGCGCGTGCTGTACACCTTGCAGTACCCGGCGCCCGGCGCACCGGGTGTGGCCGCCGAGGTGATCGCGCAGTTGGCCCACCGCGGCCTGACCGCGGTCGCCAACGACCATCAAGGCCTCGACCATGGCGCGTGGGTGCCGCTGATGCACCTCTATCCCGAGGCCGACATCCCGGTGATCCAGTTGTCGCAACCCGCCAGCCCGTCGCCGCTGGCGCTGCTCGAACTCGGCCAGGCGCTGGCCCCCTTGCGTGAGCAGGGCATCCTGATCGTCGCCTCGGGCAGCATGACGCACAACCTGTACGAGTTCCGCATGGCCGGCGCGGACGAACCGTACGCCCAGGCCTTCGCCGACTGGGTGTGGCAGCGCATCGGCGACGGCGAACTCGGCGAACTGCTCGACTATCGCAGCAAGGCACCGGCGGCGGTGCGCGCGCACCCCACGGACGAGCACTTCCTGCCGCTCTACTTCGCCATCGGCGCCGCCGGCGAGGACTGGCGCACCGCGACGCGGCTCGACGGCGGCGTGACGTACGGCGTGCTGAGCATGGACAGCTTCGTGTTCGGCGCGCGCGTCGAACTGACCGCCGCCGCGCCGCAGGCCGCCCTGGCCTGAGCGAGCCGCCTGCCAGCACGGCGCTCCCCCTTCCCCAAGGAGACGACATGAAAGCCCGCTACACCCGCACCGCCATCTCGCTGCACTGGCTGATGGCGCTCGGCATCATCGGCACCTTCGCCCTCGGCATCTACATGCAGGACCTGCCGCTGTCGCCGACCAAGCTGCAGCTCTATTCCTGGCACAAGTGGGCCGGGGTGACGCTGTTCATGCTGCTCATCCTGCGCCTGGCGTGGCGCATCGCCCACCCCGCACCGCCGCTGCCGGCAACGATGCCCGCCGCGTTGCGGCTCGCCGCCCATGCGGCGCACTGGGTGCTGTACGCGCTGATGATCATGATCCCGCTCAGCGGCTGGCTGATGAGTTCCGCCAAGGGCTTCCAGACCGTGTGGTTCGGCGTGCTGCCGCTGCCCGACCTGGTGGCCAAGGACAAGGCGCTCGGCGACCTCCTGCAGGAAGTCCACGAAGCGCTCAACTTCACCTTGCTGCTCCTGATCGTCGCCCATGTCGGCGCGGCGCTGAAGCATCACCTCATCGACCGCGACGACGTGCTGACCCGCATGCTGCCCGCCGCCGACAAGGCCTGACACCACTGGAGCCAACCTGATGAACGACCGCCTGCGACTCCCCGACCTCGTCACCGACCTGAGCCTGCCTTACCGCCTGCGCGCGGCCCGTGGCAGGGCGGCAGGACTCCTGTTGCTGATGCACGGCGTGGGCAGCAACGAAACCTCCCTCGCCGGCTTCCTCGGCCTGATCCCCGACGACGTCGCCGTCGCGCTGGTGCGCTTCCCGATCGAGATGGCGCCGGGGGCCTACACCGCGTTCACCGTCCATTTCACCGCCGACGGCCCGGTGATCGACGCCGAGGCCGCGGAAAGCAGCCGCCAGACGCTGGCGCGCTTCGTCGGCGAACTGCAGTCGCGCACCGGAATCGCACCGGCGCGCACGCTGGTGGCGGGCTTCAGCCAGGGCGGCATCATGTCGGCGGGCCTGGCGCTGACGCGTCCCGACACCGTCGCCGGATTCGCCATCCTGTCCGGCCGCATCCTGCCGGAGATCGCGCCGCTGATCGCCCAGCCGGCACAGCTCGGCGCGCTCGATGCGTTGATCCTGCACGGCGACCAGGACGATCGTCTGCCGGTGATGTGGGCGGAACGCAGCACATCCCTGCTGCAGCAACTGGGGGTGCGCTTCGAGCAGAAGCGCTACCCGGCGCGGCACGAAATCACCCTGGACATGGCACAGGATTTCGCCGCATGGGTCAGGCGGCGACTCGCAGCGGTGGACGGCTGAGCCGTTCACCGCCCTCGCATCTCAGCGAACGTCGAGCGCGTCGATGATGCCAGCGCCGATCTCGCGCTGACGACCGATCGCGCGGGTGATCTGGCCGACGACCTCGACGCGACGCCTGGCACCGGCATGGATCTCGTTCATCGCGTCGCGCGCGCCGTTGGCGAGTTCGCGGCCGCTGTCGACCATGCGGCTGGTCTCGCGCACCGCGTCGGAGGCATCGCGTGAAGTCAGGCTGAGGTCGGCGGCGATGCGGCCGATACGCTCGCTCGCATTGCGCGCCTGCTCCGCGAGCTTGCGCACCTCGTCGGCGACCACCGCGAAACCGCGTCCGGCCTCGCCCGCTCGCGCGGCCTCGATCGCCGCGTTGAGAGCGAGCAGGTTGGTCTGCTCGGAAATCTGCGTGATCGAGGCGACGATGCCGCCGATCTCGCCCGACTGCGCAGCCAGCGCGACGAGGTCATCCTGCGCACGCTGCAGTCCGGCGCCGAGGTGGTCGATGGCATCGCCGGCACGCGAAATCAGATCGCCGCCGCTGACGACCTTCTCGCCGCTCGCCTTCGCCAGCGTGTTGGCCTCGGCCATGTCGGTCAGGGCCTGATCGACCATCCCGAGCAATTCCTGCGCCAGATTCGCGGCACGCTCCGACGCCCGCTGCAGGCTGCGCACCTGTTCGCCGTCGTCGGCCGCCGCCTGAGTTCGTTGCGCGGCGGCCTCGGCGTCACGCAGCCGGGACTGCAGCGCGACGTTCTGCTCGCGCTCACGCGCGATCTCCTCTTCCAGCGCACTCAGCGCCACGGCCTGCTGCGAGCCGGCGCCACCGCCCCAGGCAAACCAGGCCGCTGCGGCGCCCAGCACCGCAGCGAGCGACGCGCAGTAGCGCGCGATATCGTTCGACAGGATGGCGGCCGCGACCGCAAGGGCGCACGACAGCACGCAGAGCAGGGGGGCGGTGGAATTGCGTTCGTTGTGTTTCATGACGAGCAGGAATTTCCCGAGATTTCGAAGTCAGTCGGTTACAACGGCACCGCGAAGGCGAAACTGAAGGCCGATACGTCGCGACAGTACTGCAGGCGGTCGATCCCGCTTCCAATCAACATAGAAGGCATGGCCGATCCCGACAAGTGCGAGCCCGCACGGCTGGCGCCCTTTTCCGGCCGGCGTTCGCGCTCTATTGTGCAAGAAGGGTGCCGGCAGCGACGCACGCGCCCGCCACATCGGCCAACGGAGAACTCGACATGGAAAAGGCAACCCACGAACTCGGCGATCTGTTCCGGCAGCTCGGCCTGCCCGACACCCCCGCCGAAATCGAACGCTTCGTCGCCAGCCACCGCCCCCTGCCGCCCGGCACGACACTGGCCGACGCACCGTTCTGGTCGCCCAGCCAGGCGCAGTTCCTGCGCGAAGAAATCAACGAGGACGCGGACTGGGCCGAACTGGTCGACACGCTGGCCTCGATGCTGAGCGACTGAGCCGGCGACCGAACCCGCGCCCCGGCCAGGGCCGCGGCCACGGCGGGTGCGGCCGTTCACAGCATGCTGTCGAGGAAGGCTCGCGTGCGCGGGTGCTGCGGGTTGGCGAAGAACTCGCCCGCCGGTCGCGACTCGATCAGTTCGCCGCCGTCCATGAACACCACGCGGCTGGCGACTTCACGCGCGAAGCCCATCTCGTGCGTCACCACCAGCATGGTCATGTGCTCGTCGGCCAACTGGCGCATGGTGCGCAGCACTTCGCCGGTGAGCTCGGGGTCCAGCGCCGAGGTCGGCTCGTCGAACAGCATGATGTCCGGCTCCATCGCCAGCGCGCGCGCGATCGCCACGCGCTGCTTCTGGCCGCCGGACAGGCGCGCCGGGTAGGCGTCACGCTTGTCGTACAGGCCGACCTTCTTGAGCAGTGCCTCCGCTCCGGGCAGGATCGCGTCGCGCTTCATGCCCTTCACCGTGATCGGCGCCTCGACGACGTTCTGCAGCACGGTGAGGTGCGGGAACAGGTTGAAGTGCTGGAACACCATGCCCATGCGCCGGCAGATGCGCCGCACGTCGGCGTCCGGGGCGTAGCGCGCGCGCCCATGGGAATCACTGTCGGCGAGCACCTCGCCCTCGATCACGATGCGGCCGGCGTCGATGGTCTCGAGGTGGTTCAGGCAGCGCAGGAAGGTGCTCTTGCCCGACCCGGAAGGCCCGATCACCGCGACCACCTCGCCCTTCGCCAAGGTCAGCGACACGCCTTTGAGCACCTCGTGCGCGCCGAAGCGTTTGCGGATGCCGTCGGCGAGAATCATCGGACTCGTCATTGGCGCGCTCATCTGCGCGGGCTCAGTCATAGACGGCATGGCGCTTCTCCAGGCGCTGGAAGAGCCAGGTCAGCACCAGGGTCATGAGCAGGTAGAAGCCGGCGGCCACCACGAAGGGCGTGATCGTGAAGTCACGCTGCACGATGCCGCGCGCCGCGCGCAACAGGTCGTTGAGCGCGAGCACGTAGATCAGCGAGGTGTCCTTCACCAGCGTGATGGTCTCGTTGCTCATCGGCGGCAGGATGCGCTTGACCACCTGCGGCAGCACGATGCGCCGCATCGTCTGCCCATAGGTGAAGCCCAGCACCTTGGCGCCCTCGTACTGGCCACGGTCGATCGACTGAATGCCGGCGCGGAAGATCTCGGCGAAATAGGCGGCGTAATTCAGCGCGAAGGCCACGATCGCCGCCGGAAAGTCCGGCAGGCGGATGCCGACGACCGGCACGAAGGGCAGTGCGTAGTAGATGAACAGCAACTGCAGCATCAACGGCGTGCCGCGCATCAGCCAGATGTAGGCGTTGACCGCCTGGCTGGCGACGGTGAAGCGCGAGATGCGGACCAGCGCCAGCGCGAGCCCGAGCGGCACCGCCAGCGCCAGCGTGATGACGAAGAGCCTGAGAGTGACGACCGAGCCTTCGGCGAGCGGGCCGAGGATACCGAGGATGTAGTCCATTGTGGAGAGCCGGAAGACGGGCCACGCGCGAGGCGTCACGGAGCGGCGCCCCTCGCCGGGTGAGCGGCCCGGGGCGAAAATTGATCGCGGCTGCCGCCGCTCCCACGGGTCGCCTTCTTAACGGTAGATTTCGTTGCGGACGCTTTCGTCCAGGTGGGAGCGGCGACAGCCGCGATGGCAAAGCCCGGCCGGACTATGGCCTTACTTGATGATGTCCTTGCCGAACCATTCAGTCGAGATGCGGGCGGCACTCCCGTCCTTCTTCATCTCGTCCATCACCTTCTGCAGCCTGGCAAGCAGCTCGGTGTCGTCCTTGCGCGTGCCGACGCCGTATTCCTCGGTGCCGAAGTTGTCGTCGAGCACGGTGTAAGCGTCCGGCTTCTTGGACGTGTAGTAGCGGCCGACGACTTCATCCAGCACCACCGCGTCCAGCCGCCCGGTGGTGAGGTCCATCAGCGCGGTGACGTTGTCGCCGAACTTCTTCAGCTCCTTGAACGAACCTGCGACGGCATCCTTCTGCACCGCATCGACCGCGCTGCTGCCGTCCTGGATGCCGACGACCTTGCCGGCGAGATCGGCCTTGGCCTTGATCGCCGAACCGGCGGGCACGATGATGACTTGGTGGTTCTCCATGTAGGGCGCGGTGAAACCGATGTTCTGCTTGCGTTCCTCGGTGATGGTCAAGCCGTTCCACAGCGCATCCACGCGCTTGCCATTGAGTTCTGCTTCCTTGGCGCTCCAGTCGATGGGCTTGAACTCGACTTCCAGGCCGAGGCGCTTGGCTGCCTCCTTCGCCAGGTCGATATCGAAGCCGACGAGCTCGTTCTTGCGGTCGCGGAAACCCATCGGCGGGAAGTTGTCGTCAAGGCCGATGACGATCTTGTTCGCAACAGGCGTGGGAGCGGGCGCTGCTCCCGACTGCACCGTCGGCGCCGGTTCGTTCTTGCCGCAGCCCGACAGCAGCGCGCCGGCGGTGAGGGACATCATCAGCAGGGACGTCAGTCTTTTCATGATCTCTGGCCAGGAATGAGGGGGAATCGGAAAGAGGGACTTCGAGCAATCGTGGAGTCGGCACATCCGTGCCGCTCCTTCACAGCGTTTGCTGCAGCGCGGGCGAGATTGTCCGCCCGAAGCGGCGGCCGATCAACCCGCTCGGGCGGCCGCGCGCGGGCGGAATGTCAATTCCCGGTCAGTATTGATCTGCGACACCGGTTGGGAAGTCAAGTCTTGCGGCGAAACCACCTGACGTTAAACTCTGTGGGCCGATATCGTCGCAACGACCAGGTCGGTTCGTCGCCTTACTCTATGCCATCCTTCAAATCCGACTCGTCCTTCTTCCACAAGATTGCCTTGGGCGCCATCGGTAGCCGCGCGGTAACCGCAGACCTTGTTGGTCGCGGGCACACGATCGTTGAACTCGAGCGCGGGGCCCTGGATGCCAAGATCTGGAAAGGGATCAAGCGTAAGCGCGTCCGTATTCCAGATCTCATCTGCATCTCGTGCGGTCAACGCGTGGAGGTCCGGACCAAGAGCAAGCCCGAACTCTCAATGTCACACAGCCCGACGATTCCTGAACGCCGCTGGGATTTCGGCATGGTTGGCAGCGATCTTATTTCGACTCCGATCTGCACCGAAACGGATTCCGAGGCAATGCAAATCATCACGCAGTGGACACGCGGAGAACTCGCTTCCGACACCGCCTACTGGAGCGAACGCGAACGAGTCAAATGGCAGTTGGACGGGGCGATCAACTACCTCACCGTTCAAGCCTTTCGCGATGCACGGCCGGACAAGACCCAAACGAAAGGGGCAGAGGAAGGGTCCGAGACGACACTGATCTGGCGATCCTGTTTTTCACCCTGCAATGGCACCGTTGTTGCGATAAGCGACGCGAACATCACCGTACAGAATATGACGGGAACGCGGGTACGACGCGGTTGCAAGGGTATCCAGCCTATCGTCTCCGTCGGCGACGAAGTTCGCCGCAACCAGATCCTCGCCTGCAACGTGACGCCACAAGGCTTCGGCAGCCTC
Source organism: Betaproteobacteria bacterium (assembly GCA_004295105.1). Lineage (GTDB taxonomy): Bacteria > Pseudomonadota > Gammaproteobacteria > Burkholderiales > Rhodocyclaceae > Thauera. The sequence continues at coordinate 25,158 of SHNC01000114.1, forward strand.
CAATGCAAAGCCGGCCTTGCTGCGGACGAGATGGGAGGGATGCTTGCCAGCCAACATCTGCCCGTGCGCTTCGCCGGAATCAAGCTTGCTCGCATCCGCCGGGTGACGGCACTGCAGCACGAAATTTCGCGTATTGCGAATGACGCCGACGAGGACATCTATGTGCGCCTGGAAGCAAAGGCGTACATGGCGCAAGTTCATAACGTCCCGATTGGCACCTTGTTTGGGGCCGAGCTGGCAGCCCTCGACAAACCGGACCAACTGGAAGCGATCATCACGATAGGGGAGATTGGCACAGAGTCTGCCGCCGAATTGTTGGCCACAGTTCTTGCCGATCCGGACAAGGGCTATTTCTTACGTTCGGCCGCCGCGTATTGCCTCGGCCGCATTGATTGTGCAGTGGCCCGTAGCGCGTTGGTGCAGGCTTTCTCGACACAATCACATCGCGTGCGCGAAGACGCCCTTGCTGCCTTGGCGGGAATGGGTTCCGGAGCAATCGGCGAATTGTTCTCAGGCATAAGCCACAGTGACGAACAGATTCAGGCCGGTTGCGCCGAAGCTATCCGCTGGCAAGCCCTGCGATCGGAACCAGCATCGCTGGAGCAGGAAATCGTGAGGCCGCTTGCGCAGGTTCTTGCCAATGACAACCGCTCACTACTCGCAGTCTGGCTTGGCGGACAACTCCCGGAGACCCTGGTGCAGGCCGCACTCGCCAAAGTCATGAATCGCGACAGCCGCCTTGCCTACGCGCTTGCCGTAGCCTGGGCATACGCCCGCTCGTGGATTGCGCCGCTCAACGACTCTCTCATGGTGCCCAAGCAGTGATGATGCACGACCGATTTCCCGCTAGTGATCTCGTTTATTCCACATGTCTGGGAGCGCAGATTTGCAGGGACAGCCGAGATGCCCTTGCGAGGCTCGCCGACGATTCCGTAGACCTCGTGCTCACGTCACCGCCCTTCGCGCTCCTGCGTGAAAAGGAATATGGCAATCGGAGCCAGACCGCATACGTCGAATGGCTGCATGAATTCGGCGTGCAGGTGAAACGTGTCCTGAAACCCACCGGAAGTTTTGTTCTTGACCTGGGAGGGGCCTATGAGCGAGGCAAACCTGTACGCTCGCTCTACCAATGGCGCGTGCTCCTGGATTTTTGCGACAACATCGGCTTCCGGCTGGCCGAGGAGTTCTATTGGCACAATCCGGCGAAACTGCCTTCTCCGATCGAGTGGGTGAACAAGCGCAAGATTCGTGTCAAAGATTCAGTGAACACGGTCTGGTGGTTTTCCAAGAGCGATTGGCCGAAAGCCGATGTGCGCAATGTGCTCGTCCCTTATTCAGACCGAATGAAGAAACTCATCCAGGACCCGGAACGTTTCTACACACCGAAGGACAGGCCATCGGGCCATGACATCAGCACGGGATTCGCTATCGACAATGGGGGGGCGATTCCGCCTAATCTGCTTCAAATCCCGAACACCGAAGCCACATCGCCCTACCTGCGCCGCTGCAAGGCACTTGGTCGTGAGGGGCATCCCGCCCGCTTCCCCGCGGCGCTGCCAGAATTTTTCGTGAAGTACCTGACCGATCCCGACGATCTCGTCGTCGACATCTTCAGTGGCTCGAACACCACCGGCAAAGTCTGTGAAAATCTTGGCCGCCGCTGGATCGCGATGGAGGAGCGTCGCGACTACGCTGCCTTGTCCCTGATCAGATTTCTTGACGAAGGACTGACCGACGCCGAAGTCTCGAAACTGGTATTGCAAGCCGGCCACGAAAGCGTCAGCGTGCCGCATGCGGTACGGCAGATGTCCCTCGTCTGACTCAATCCGACGTCCGACCCCGCATAGGCAAGACATCGTCGAGCCGGCAGGACCATATCCAGAGATGCGCATCGAAGACCTCCGCCAACGCCTGCGCGCCCTCGGCGCCAAACCCGGCCATGAACAGCACGTGCTGCGCGCCTGGATACAGGCGCGCCCGCTCGACACCCGCCGCGGCCGCGCCGAGGACTTCCTGCCGCTGGCGCTGCGCGAAGGCATGCCCGGCCTGCTCGCCGAGCTCGACCGCCTGGCGGGGGTACGCTCGGAGCACGCCGGCGAGGACGGCGCCCGCCTGCTGGTGGAGCTGGCTGACGGACAGACGGTGGAATCGGTGCTGCTGCCGCGCGACGGCGTGTGCGTGTCGACCCAGGTCGGCTGCGCGGTGGGTTGCGTGTTCTGCATGACCGGCCGCGACGGCCTGGTGCGCCAGCTCGACAGCGCCGAAATCGTCGCCCAGGTCGCGCTGGCGCGCAGCCGGCGGCCGGTCAAGAAGGTCGTCTTCATGGGCATGGGCGAGCCCGCGCACAACCTCGACAGCGTGCTCGAGGCCATCGACTTCCTCGGCACGCTGGGCGACGTCGGCCACAAGAACCTGGTGTTGTCCACCGTCGGCGACCGCCGCGTGTTCGAGCGCCTGCCGCAGGAGAAGGTGAAGCCCGCGCTCGCGCTGTCGCTGCATACCACACGCGCCGAGCTGCGCGCGGCGCTGCTGCCGCGGGCGCCGCAGATCGCGCCCGACGAGCTCGTCGAGCTGGGCGAACGCTATGCGCGCGCGACCACCTATCCGATCCAGTACCAATGGACGCTGCTGGAAGGCATCAACGACAGCGACGACGAAGTCGAAGGCATCGCCCGCCTGCTCGCCGGCAAGTACGCGGTGATGAACCTGATCCCCTACAACGCAGTGCCGGAACTCGCCTACCGCCGCCCGTCCTGGGAGCGTGCCGCCGCGATGGCGCGCGCGCTGCACCAGCGTGGCGTGCTGACCAAGCTGCGCCGTTCCGCCGGGCAGGACGTCGACGGCGGCTGCGGCCAGTTGCGTGCTCGCGCCGCCGCGGCCGGGCTGGCGCCCCTGCCGCGGCACATCCGGCTGCATAAGCAAAGCGAAGCCGCTGCGCCACCCTCTTCCACTTGAGCGAGAGCTCGGCACGCGCCCAAGGGAGCCGACCGCTCAGGTAAAGATCTGGAAATCGGCGTAGCCCAGGTCCGCTGTCGCCCCCTTGACGGCGACGATCTGCACCGCGGCGCCGGCACCGTTGCCGTCGGCGTCGTAGTAGAGCCTGCCGCCGGCGGGATTGAAGATCAGGTAGTCATTGGCATCGAGCGCCGCCGTGCCGCGGACGAAGTTGTCTGCGCCGATGCCCCCGGCCAGGCTGGTGAACACCGTCGCGTCGAACGCGATGATGTCGCTGCCGTCGAAATCCATGATGGTGTCGAAGCCGCCGCCCACCAGATCGTCGAACACGAAAGTGTCGGCTCCGGCGCCGCCGAACAGCTTGTCGGCGCCGATGCCGCCGCTGAGCGTGTCGCTGCCGTCACCCGCGATGATATTGTCCTTGCCCGCGCCGCCGTCGATGAAGTCGATCCCCGCGCCCGCCACGATCTTGTCGTTTCCGGCGCCGGTGAGGATGTAGTCGGCCCCGGAACCGGTCACCACATTGTTGTTGCCGTCGCCGGCGTCGACGTCGTTGTCACCGTCGCCGGCCACGATCTTGTCATTGCCGCGGCCGGTGAAGATCTCGTCGTCGCCGGCGCCCGCGATCACGTTGTTGTTGCCGTCACCCGCGTCGATCTCGTTGTCGCCATCACCGGCAACGATCTTGTCGTTTCCGGCGCCGGTGTCGATCGAATCGTCTCCGCCGCCGGCCGTCACCTGGGCGTTGCCTTCCATGTCGACGATGGTGTTGTGGCCCTCGGTATCGACGATCTTGTCGTTGCCGGCACCGCCCGAAATGAAATCGTTGCCGGCGCCGCCGAACAGTTGGTCGTTGCCCGCGCCACCGTAGATCTCATCATCGCCGGCATTGCCGAAGATCTTGTCGTTGCCGGTCGAGCCATCGAGATAGTCGTTGCCGGACGTGCCATTGATCACATCGTTGCCCGCGTAGAGACCGGCGGACAGGGCCGCGAAGCCGCCCGATTCCACCGTCGAATAGAGCGAAGCGGCATTGAGCTTGAGGCCGCTCACGCTGCCGGCCGATGCGTAGCTGAGATCGGGGCCGTCGAGCGTGCTGCTGGTCGCCGTTCCCCACTCGACCCCCTTCACCGTACCGGTAAGGGCGCCGGCACCGGTGATGCCGGCGCTTCCACTCAGCGTGACGTACTGCCACTCGTAGATGGGCGTCAGCGGATCGTCGATGCTCCAGGCCAGCGTCATCGTGTTGATCTTGCCGCTCACCGCGCCGGTGGTCAGGTTGAGGCTGAGGCTGCCGCGCCAGATCTCGGCGACCTGGTCGTTGCCGAAACCGAGTTGCGTTGCGCGGGCAACCGGCACATTGCCGCTGGCCGTCACCGTCAGCTTGCCGTAGGCCTCGGCCCAGGCCGTCGGCATATGGAGGTCGAGGTGATTGAGGGACACCGCGCGCGCGTTCATCGAGACGATGTCGCCGACCAGGGTCGTGCCGTCGCTCCAGCTCGCCACCAGTTGATTCCCGATGACGTTCTGGGAGGCCGGCGGGGAGGACAGCGTGTTCGCGGCGTCCGTGACGGCAGCGAACACCGAATCCATCTGCGCCGCGAAATCCGCGTAGGCGAAGCCCGGCGCGACCGTTGCACCGGTGTTGCCGACATTGTTGAAGTTGCTCATCTCGCTCTCCCGACTTGTCCGGGCATGCTGCCCAAAAATTCAATATCCCTAATATATCCGGTCGGGGATCTGCCTTCCACACGCTGCGGCACAGTTCGACAAAGATCTGCTCAATGTCAAGTCAGACACGGTCTTGCGCGACCTCGCCGCCCCCCTCCCAGTACCCCGGCGTGTTGTAGATCGCCTTCAGATACTCGATGAAACGCCGCACCTTGGCCGGCAGGAAGCGCTGCTGCGGATACACCGCCTGGATGTCGTAGCTCGGCACGGCGAATTCGTCGAGCACGGTGACCAGCTCGCCGCGCTTGAGCTCGGCCTGGATCTCCCAGGTCGAACGCCAGCCGATGCCCAGGCCCTGCCTGACCCAGCCGTACAGCAGCTCGCCGTCGTTGCAGTCGAGGTCGCCATCGACGCGCACCGCGAACAGCCGGCCATCGCGCACGAAGCTCCAGCCGCGCTGCTGGCCGCCCTGCAGGTTGAAGGCGAGGCAGTTGTGGCGCACGAGGTCTTCGGGCACGCGCGGCACGCCGTGGCGCTCGAAGTAGTCCGGCGTGCCGCACACCACCCGGCGGTTCGGATACAGCCGCACCGCGACGTAGTTCGGGTCGGTGACCTCGCCGATGCGGATCGCCATGTCGTAGCCTTCGCGCACCAGGTCGACGACGCTGTCGGTGAAATTGAAGGACATCTTCAGCTCGGGATGCATCGCCTTGAATGCCGGCGCGTGCGGCGCGATGTGGCGGCGGCCGAATGCGGCCGGCGCCGACACCACCAGATGCCCGCGCACCACGTTGCGGCCGGCGCTCACCGCGCTCTCCACTGCGTCGAACTCACGCAGCAAGGCCCGGCACTGTTCGAGAAACTGCTCGCCGAGGTCGGTCAGCGTCAGCCCGCGGGTGGAGCGGTGCATCAGCTTGACGCCGAGGCGCTGCTCGAGCGCATCGAGCCGACGCCCCATCACGACGGGCGTCACGCCCTCGACCAGCGCGGCGGCGGCAAAGCTGCCCTTCTCGGCGACGAGGGTGAAGCTGCGGATTTCGGTGTAGCGGTCCATTCCCTGCTCCGTCTTGATCGCGATGTTAGCCGCGATGGACGTCGCGCGGCGATCACCTGCGTCGCCGCAGCGAACCCACGGCGGGCGGCCGCGAGGCGTGCGCGACCGGAGCGGATCGTCGCCGTCGCGGCGACGCCGCCGCCAGAACGGCGAACCCCGGCGCCATGCACGATCCGCATGGGGCCGGGGTTCCTCGCCGGTCCGGGCGCCGCATCCGCGGCACACCGGGACCGGTTTCGCGACACGCGCCTCAGGCGGACGCGCGCTTCGGGATGAAGGCGAGGATGATCAGCAGCGTGAGCGCCTCGACCACCGCGACCGCGAGCAGGCCGCTGGTGAAGGAGCCGGTGCTGGTCTTCACCACGCCCAGCATCCACGGCGCACCGAAGCCGGCGAGGTTGGCGATCGAGTTGATCAGCGCGATCCCGGCCGCCGCAGCCGTGCCCGACAGGAAGTAGCCGGGCAGTTGCCAGAACACCGGGATGGCGCTCATCGTGCCGACCACCGCAACGGCGAGGGCGGCCAGGGCGACGGCGGTGTTGGCGCTGACCAGGGCGACCACCGTCAGGCCGGCCGCGCCGACCAGGGCCGCGACGCCGCAATGCAGCCTGGCCTCCTTCGAACGGTCCGAGTGGCGGCCATTGAGGATCATGCCCGCCGCGCCCAGCAGGTAGATCGCCGACATGATCCAGCCGATCTGCATGGTGCTGGTGAAGCCGAGCTGCTTCACCAGCGTGGGGCCGAAGAAGGTCAGCGAGGAGTTGGCTGCGATCACGCAGAAGAAGATCAGCACCATCAGCCAGATCTTCGGATTGCGCAGCGCCGCCAGGAAGCTGTGCTCGCGCTCGCCCAACTGGCCATGGTCGCGCTCGATGTCGGCCAGCACCAGGCGCTTTTCCTCGTCGCTCAGCCACTTCGCCTGCTGCGGCTTGTTGGTCAGGTAGAACATCGTCACCACGCCGGCCAGCACCGACGGGATGCCCTCGATCAGGAACAGCCACTGCCAGCCCGACCAGCCGTTCACCCCGTGCATGCCGGTCATGATCGCACCCGCCAGCGGCCCGCCGATGACGCCGGCGAGCGCCGAGGCCGACATGAACAGGCCGAAGGCCCGTGCGCGGCGCGTGGTCGGATACCAGTAGGTCAGGTACAGGATGATGCCGGGATAGAAACCAGCCTCGAACACCCCCAGCAGGAAGCGCAGGAAGTAGAACATCGCCGGCGTGGTCACGAACATCTGCGCGATGCACACCAGACCCCAGCCGATGGTGATGCGCATGATGGTCTTCTTGGCGCCGATCTTCTCCAGCAGCAGGTTGCTGGGCACCTCGAAGAAGAAATAGCCGAGGAAGAAGATGCCGGCACCAAGGCCGTACACCGCCTCGCTGAAGGCGAGGTCGTCGAGCATCTGCAGCTTGGCGTAGCCGATATTGACGCGGTCGATCCAGGCCAGGACCCACAGGGTGGCAAGGAAGGGAATCAGGCGCCAGGTGATCTTCGAATAGGCGCGCTCGAGCATCGACTGCTCGTCGGCGCCGGCCGTCAGCGGCAGCGAGGCAGCGTGGCTCATTGCGGCGCCCTCCACCGGTCGATGCGCATGTTGTCGTGGTTCATCTCGGTCTCCTCTACTTGTTTTGGGGAAGGGCGGCGCCCTTCCTGTCGTTCATGCCCGGTGCGTCGCTGCCCGCTCGAACCGGCTCAACTGCCGCGGTAGGTCGCGCAGCTCCAGGGCGTCGCGAGCATGGGCACGTGGTAGTGCTGCTTGGGGTCGAACACGGCGAAGCGCACCGGCACCTGGCCGATGAAGGGCGGCTCGGGCAGCGTCATGCCCAGCTTGCGGAAGTAGTCGTCGACGTGGAACAGCAGCTCGTATTCGCCGACGACGGTGTCCTCGGGCTTGAGGATCATCTGGTCGGTGCGCCCATCGGCGTTGGTATGGACGGTCTTGACCAGCTTGTAGCTGCCATCGACCAGCATCGAGAAGTCGATCCGCATGCCTGCGCCGGGTCGGCCGCTGGTGGTGTCGAGCACGTGGGTGGTAATGCCTGCCATGGTGGTTCTCCTGGAATTCGATTCGGGATCTGCGGGGCGGGACGAAGCCGCGCTGCCGGGCGCGACGTAAGACCCCCCTCAACTGCCGCGGTAGTAGGAGTAGCTCCAGGGGTTGAACAGCACGGCGAGGTGGTAGCGCTGCGAGGCGTCATGCACGCCGAAGCGCAGCGGCACCTTGGACAGGAAGGTCGGCGTCGGCAGCTTCGTGCCAAGCGCGGCGAAGTAGTCGTCCACATGCATCACCGCTTCGTAGAGGCCGGGCTTGAGTGCGTCACCCTCGATGACCGCGCCGTCCGAGCGGCCGTTCTTCACCGTGTCGAAGGTCTTCACCGGCTGATAGCGTCCGCCCTCCAGGCGGCGCAATTCGACCCGCAGGGTGCCGATCGTGGCACCGTGATGGGTGTCGATGGCGTGGAAGGTGAGGCGGCCGCCGCCGGCTGTCGGGGCCGGTGCGGCTGCGGGCGCTGCGGCTTGCGGCGCATCGGCCGCGATGGCACGCGCCGGCAGCAGCGCGGCGGTGCCGAGGGCGAGGCTGCCGGCGAGGAACTGGCGCCGGCCCGGATCCTGTTTGTCCATTTCTGTCTCCTTTGGTGTTTGATCGAAGCGGGTTCGCGCTCAGGCGACGGCCATCTCGCCGGCCAGCGCCATCAGGCGCAGGCGGGTGATCGTGAAGATCTGCGCCAGGCACGCCTCGAGTTCGGCATCGGTATCGTTGGCGAGGCGCCGCTCGAACTCGCTGAAGATCTGATCCTTGTTGTAGCGGCGGACGGCGATGATGAACGGGAAGCCATGGCGGACGCGGTAGCGCTGGTTCAGCTCGCGCATGCGCGCCATCTCCGCCTTGCTCAGGGCGTCGAGGCCGGCACTGGCCTGCTCCGAAACCGAATGATCGGTCATCGTGCCGTCCTCGGCCTCCTTGCCCGCGAGGTCGGGGTGCACGCACAGCAGTGCGATCTGTTCCTCACGCGGCAGGGCGCGCACCGCCGCCGCCATCGCGTCATGCACGGCGCCGAGGTCGGCAAACGGGCGCGCGGCCCAGGCGCGCTCCGCCACCCACGGCGAATGCTCGAAGATGCCACCGAAGGCCTGCACGAAGGCGTCCCGGTCCATGGCGTTGATGTGGTCGATCGAGATCTGCATGAGTCCTGTCTCCTGGCCAGCCTTTGCCGGCGTGTCCTTGTTTTCCGCAAAGATCGTCCTTGCTTGATGGGCAGTATATTTTTCGCAAAAGGGAGCGGGCGGCGGCGCGGCTATACTTCGAATAACCCGAATTGATAGCACCCGCGCCGACTCAGCGACCGCTCATGCCGAAAGCCCCCGACTCGCTCGACACCCACCTGTTGCGCGTGCTGTGCACGCTGATCGTCGAGCGCAGCGTGTCGCGGACCGCAATCAAGCTGAACCAGTCGCAGCCGGCCGTCAGCAATGCGCTCAAGCGCCTGCGGGAGATCTTCAAGGACCCGCTGTTCGCGCTCGACAAGGGGCGGCTGATCCCGACCGAACGCGCGCTCGAACTGCACGCCACAGCGCGCACCATCCTCGGCGACATCGACAAGCTGTTCGCCGAACGCAAGAGCTTCGATCCGGCCCAGAGCGAAGTCACTTTCAGGATCGGCACGCCGGATTTCCTGTCGGTGGTGTTCCTGTCAGGGGTGGTCGAGCGCATGCGGCGCGAGGCCCCGCATGCACGGCTGATCATCCATCCGCTGGGGCCGGGCTTCGACTACCAGCGTGCGCTGGCCGAGGGTGAGCTGGATGTGGTGATCGGCAACTGGCCCACCCCGCCGGACAGCCTGCACCTGACCACGCTGATCGAGGACGAGGTAGTGTGCGTCGTGGGTCAGAATCATCCGCTGGCGCGCAAGGGGATGAGCGTCGAACAGTACCTGCGCGCCGCCCACATCGTGCCGATGGCCTATTCCGTCGTGCATCGCGGCGTGGTCGACACCCACCTCGCCAGCCTCAACCTGTCGCGCAACGCAGTGGTGGTGCTGCCCTACTTCAGCATGGCGCTGTACCTGCTGCCGGGCACCGATCTGGTGTTCACCACCAGCCGCCACTTCGCGCGCCACTTCGCGAAGTTCCTGCCACTCGCCATCCTGCCGCCGCCCTTCGACTTCCCGCGCATGCGCTTCTACCAGTTGTGGCACGAGCGCACCCACCAGGTCGAAGGCCATCGCTGGCTGCGCAACCTGCTGTGCGACGTCGGGCGGAGGGTGCTGAGCGAGGGGAGTTGAAGCCGCCAGACCACGCCGGCGCGCGGCGGGCGAACTTCATTCCGGGACGGTCGCCGACATCATGCACATGGCGGCCGTGCCGGAAGACTGGAGAGCAAGCGGGCGGATTTCAGCCTGCCAATAGCATCGCGCATCGATCGAACGCCAGCAGTTCGATCAGTTCGATCGATGCAGTCATCCGGGTCCCGATGACTTTGTCCGAAAAGGATGACCGCTGCTCCGCTTCCCGGACTTACGCGACAACCCGGAGCGGGTTGCCCTCCGCGAAGGTCTCTGTCGCACCAGTCCGCTTCCCCGCTGCGAGAAACGAGTTCGGCGAAATTAGATAGATTGGTAAGTTTGAGTAAATTTCTTCAAGCTAACGCATAGGCTTCAATCGCATAGATTGGTAAGATTAAACTACATACTTCAAATTTGAGTCGACGAAACGATCCCAACGCACATGGACCCACTACGAAACCCGTTCGCGCCCGGGGCTGGTGCTCCGCCGCCGGAACTGGCTGGCCGTGACGATATCATCCAGGCAGCCAAGATTGCGCTACACCGCATTCGCTTGGGCCGGCCAGAGAAGAGTCAGATGCTCTTGGGCCTGCGTGGTGTCGGAAAGACCGTTCTCCTGAACAAGATAAGTGTGCTGGCCGAAGACCTTGGTTTTCATGTGGTCATGCTGGAGGCACCCGAAGGTCAGAGGCTCGCGCAGTACTTGGCACCCGCCCTGAAGAGCACGTTACTCCGACTGAGCCGGGTCGAGAAGGCAAAAGACTACGCGGCTCGTGCAATCGGAGCTCTGCGAGGTTTTGCGAGCGTCTTCAAGGTGTCAATCGGCGAAGTGGAGATCGCCGTCACTGAGCTTCCGACCGCAGATAGCGGGAACCTCGAAGTGGATCTGCCCGAGTTGCTCCTCGCCATCGGTCAAGCTGCAAAGGCCGCCGAGTCGAGTGTCGCTCTTCTGGTCGACGAGGTTCAGTACCTGTCCGAAGAGGATCTGCGAGCCCTGATCGTCGCTCTTCACCGAATCGCGCAAAAGGGCTTGCCGCTGGTGATGTTTGGCGCCGGCCTTCCACAGGTGGCCGCGCTGGCTGGCGACGCGAAATCTTACGCTGAGCGACTATTCGACTACCCTGCCATCGGCCCGCTGACAACTGAAGCCGCCAAGAGCGCCATCGGCGAGCCGGTGCGCGACGAAGGCGCCGAAATTGAGCCCGATGCACTCGACCGCATCGTCACAGTGACGCACGGATATCCTTACTTCCTGCAGGAGTGGGGAAAGCATTCGTGGAATACGGCGCAAGCGTCTCCCATCACCCCGACGGACGTAGACTCGGCAAGCGAATCCGCAACCGATGCCCTGGACAAGAACTTTTTTCGTGTCCGTTTCGACCGTTTGACGCCACGCGAACAGGATTACTTGCGAGCGATGGCTGAACTTGGACCGGGTCCTCACCGGTCAGGAGCGATTGCTGAAGCTCTCGGCAGCACTGTCGAAAAAATGGGTCCGCTTCGGAGTGGATTAATCAGGAAAGGCATGATCTGGAGTCCGGCGCATGGAGACACGGCCTTCACCGTGCCAATGTTCGATGAGTTCATGCGTCGTGCCATCCAGGACTGGACACCCAAGATCCCGCTGAAGCGGCGCGTGAAAAAGAACTAACAGCGACGGTCAGCCACTAACCGAAATGTGGCAAAGATCACAGCAACCGAATCACGCCTCCCTCGATCAGAATCTTCCCCTTCCGGGAAAGCGTGTCCAGTTCGGTTTCAAGACTCCTGCGCACTTTGCGCCCCAGACGTTGGAAGCCCTTCGACTTGGCAAAGTCGCGCAGGAAAGCTTCCAGCGATGCCGTCCCGCCATGCTCGCCAAGCAGCACCTGGACCTGTCCACCGTCGAATTGGGTACTGACAGGCAGCGGCACCATGACATCGTCTTCATCGTCGTCGACGACGTCAATAGTGGCTCCCTCAGGGGACGGTACGCCGTTCTCTGCATCAAACCCGACGTGGATCAGATTATCCAGTTCATGAATCAACGACATGTCCGACTCGAGCGCTTCGTCGTTATCGGCCTCGGGCGGAATTCCCAGTTCTCCTAGCCGGTCGAACACTGGTCGCATGGCGAGTTCAGGGTTGCGGAAGAATGCGCTGCCGCGCATCCGGACAAACTGCCACCCCAGTCGCTCAAGGATGGATTGCCTTTCCATGTCGTCAGCCAACTTTTCCATCGGGTGGTAGCGATCACCGTCACATTCGACGGCCAGGCGCATGCCTGCCCCCTCGACCACCATGTCGATCCGGTAGTAACCGACCTGCCATTGCGACTTCACCCGATAGCCGGCATCCGTGAGACGCTTGAGCACGTCCCGCTCGAAGGGTGACTCGGTCTTGCCTACCTCCTGGTTGAAGGCCCGCAAGGAAGCCAATGGGTCACGGACATGCTGGAGCAGCTTGAGGCGCAGGTCGTTGCTCTTGAGATGCAGGTCTGGATCGAAGGAATGCATGACCCACAACTGGTCGCGGGCACGGCTGGCAGCGACGTTGTAGCGCTTCTTCGTCATCTCGAAGGCACCTTCCCCCTTTGCATGCAGCGGTCCTTCGCTTGCAGCACTATCGACCATCGAGAGGAACATGATGTCGCGCTCGTCCCCCTGGAACTCGCCGGAGATGCCGGCCTGGATCCGCCGCTTTTCGATCTCGACACCGGGGATTTCCTTGTGCAGCATGGACTGGATCAGCAGCGCCTGCGGTTCGCCCAGCATCGAGATGATGCCGATCGACTTGTTGGCGTACCGGGGATGCCGGATCATTGCCTTGATGGTGTCGATGATGCGCCGGGCTTCGCCCTTGTTGGTGTTGCCCTCCCGAATGCCATCAACTCGCCAGCCCACGCACGCCGGCTTGATGTCCGTCGAGTTCGACTCGCGCAGCGGCTTGATCTTGCCTTCGTACGAAAGCTGGTTGCTGAAGGCAATGATCTCCGGAACGCAGCGGAAATGTTCGACGAGGCGGATGGCATCGCCAAAGGACTGCCGACCGATGTCGTAGATCGATGAAAGGTTATCGAAGAGGTGGGAGTTGGGGATGTCCTGCAACATCGACTTTCGCAGGTTCTCCAAAACCGTCTGTCCTTTGCCGACACCCAGCGGCGTGACCTGCTCGTGATCGCCAACCACGATGATCTGCTTGCCGAGATAGAGGGGAATCAGCGCATTCAGGTCGGCCTGACTGGCTTCGTCGATGATTACCACATCGAAACGCGTTGTCGTTGGATCGAAGCTCTCGGCCAGGATCGAAATGGGCATGATCCAGACCGGGACGGCATCGGAACACTTCTTCATCAATCGCCGGGCCTCGGAGAGCAATAACTGCCGCTTCTCGAGCTGCTTGGTCGAGATCAGCCGCTTGGTCGTATCAAGCCAGCCGACAAGCGCTTGCCGAATCGAATGGTCGCTCTGCAATCGCTCCAGCTGCTTGCCCCAGGCCTTGGCACCGATCAGCAATTCGGTTACCTGACGCAGTGTTTCCCGTGTCCGGTCCATCTGACGCTGCAACTCGCATGCATCGAGCTTGTCGCGTTCCGCCAGCGTGTCGTGCAACTGCCGCCAGGTCCAAGCCACGGCCACGTCACCCGGCAGCATCCCCTCGTGGTGCGGCGGTACGCGACGGGTAATCTGCTCTGCCCATCCGGGCGCAACGTGCATCAGCTTGGCGGCCAAGGCCTCTCGCTCGGCAACCAGCGGCTTCACTGAATGCAGGCGCCGGGTGTATTCCATCGCGGCGGCATAGGACTCCGGATTGCGCGACCGCACAGCGGCAATGATGCGGCCAATACAGCCACGGTCCGGTGATGTCGAATCGACTTGTGTCGCCAGATTGGCCAGCCGGCTGAAACCGGCCTCGCACTCGCGCAGCTTCCGGCGTCCGGCCTCCGTCTCGATCAGGTGCGGAAGGATGGCCGATGCCAGACGCTCGATCACCAAATACTCGGAAATCTGGCTGGCTTCCCGAGGCATGGCGGCGATCAGGTCGTCGAGCTTGAGCCCTTCCGCCTTGAGGCGATCGGCCAGCGGCACCCAGACTGAGGCATGCCAGGCGAGGCAGCGCCGGATCTCGGGAATCAGCGCCCGGCAAGCCAGCTCGGGGGAAGTACCCAAGGCGTTTAGCGGTTGCTGAATGTACTGCCCAATCATCGAGTTCCACGGCAGTTCGAGGCTCGCGCGCAGATATTCGAGTTCAGCGAGGTGGCCAAGGGCCTCGAAATGGTCGCGATGATTGGGCTGGCCGGCGGTGACCGACGTCGTCTTGATGAACTGCCGCCATTCAGAACGGGTTACCAACTGCAGGAAGCCGAGCTTGCCGCCGCCACCGATGTGCTCGCAGATTTCGACGGAGATCTGCCGCTGCCGGTACACGGGCATGGTGTCCGACAAGCGTGGGCGGTGATGCAGCACCAGCGCATGCCGTGCGTTGCTCTCGACCGCTTGTTCGATGTTGGCGATCAGCCGTTCCCATACCTCGCGCTCGGTACCGCCGTGAATACCGGCCACGATCGCGTATGGGCGCCATGACTGGCGGCGCAGGTCATCGGAGAACTCGGCCGCCAGATCGCCGGCCACCTTTTCCAACGACTCGCTCTTCCTTTCATTGGGCTGCCAGCGGTCGGCCCCCTGCGTCAGATCGGTGGTCGTGAGATGCTGATACTCCGACGCCATGACCTGGAACTGGCGCTCGGATGGCAGCGTCGTCAGTTCCGGCAGCGGATGCCGCGCATCCTGTTCTTCCTCGGCGGTGTAGGACCTGCCCAGCGCATATAGCCGGACCAGTTCCTGTTCTGAGAGGCTAATCTGGGTACCGAGCTTGACCGGGGACGGGATCCAGCTGTGGGCATCGCGGTTGGCTGAGACATACCGGCCCGCCTCCGACGGGGTGAAGGGCCGCTCGCCCACAACAATGTCGCGATACTCGTTCTCGAGGGCTTCGCGCAACTTGTGCGTGAGCTGCTTGCTCCGCGTCAGCAGCTTCCGGCGCTCCGCCTCGAACTGCTGAGCCTTCTGCAGCAGGCTCGCGGCCGTATCGCCGGTCAGGCGTTCGGTGATCGAGCTGATCGACGATTCGAGCTGCCGGCGGGCATCCTGGTCGCTGCCGAGCACGGAAACCGCGAGCGGTTGCAGCACCTTCGGCACCTTGTCGCGCACTACGCGCAGGGCCTTGGCGGTCTGGGCGGTCACCAGGATCGATTTGCCCTGGGCCAGGAGATGTCCGATCAGGTTGCCGATCGTATGCGTCTTGCCGGTACCGGGTGGCCCCTGCACGATGACGGAGCCACTATGCTCCAACCGGCGGATGATCTGCAGTTGTTCGTCGTTAGCTTCCTTGGCCAGCAGGATCTCGTCGTCGCTGAATCCGTTCCCCGCCGGTTCGCCCGCCTGTCCGCCGCCTCCGCCGCCTTCACCCAGTCCGGCGCTCTCCCATTCGGCCACCGTACCGGTGATCCGGGCTAGCGATGGCGGGAAGACAGTCTGGTGGTCAATGTCATCGATGATGGCGTCCACCGCATTGGCGATACCGGCAACGCGCTTCCTGAGCACCAGAACCATGTCCCGGTACAGGCGAGGCGTAGCGGTTGGCCCGTCCCGGGGAATCTCGTCGAGATATTCGCCGGTGACCGGAGACACCGTCTGGATGAAAGCCCGTAGGAATGCCTCCGTATCATCCCAGCCCATCGGGTGATAGCCTGCGTTCTCGAGCTCGGCCTTGCGATTGCGGATGGCTGTCGGTGCAACATTCTGTAGGTCGACGAACAGGCTGCCGTAGATTTCCGGCTCGCGATCCGTCTCGTGAACGGTGAATTCGGGCATTTTGGGATCGAACCGCAGTTCAACCCGCTTCAGCAAAATCGGGTGGTTCACCGCCACCGGACCGTCGATGCTGGAAACAGCCTGCCACAGGAAATGTCCGTCGGCGACCAGCAGTTCTAGCTCTTCGCCGTCCTTCTCGATGGTGGAATAGACGTCGTAGAAGACCTCAAAAAAGGACATGGCCTTGCGGGCCGCCATTTCCGGCTCGATCCAGGCCTTGCGCTGCTCGGCCCATGCCTTGTAGTCGGCGACACGCCGGGGCTCATCGTCAAAGCGGATCGTGACGGTTTGCCCGTCATCATCCGTCGAGTTCTGGCTGGCAGTGTATCGGGCATGTTTCGTCGGATCGTCCCAGTTCGGCAGCAGCCAGTCGAGAATCGACGCCGGCGGCACTGGGCACTTGGTCAGTTGCGGGCGACGCACCCTGAGCAGGGTGTCCGGCACCTCTTGGCTATTCTCGGTGCACACGGGGCGAAACAACTGCATCGCCGGATGGCTTGGCATGTCAGCCAGCCGAACAACTTTCGGCTGATCAGAGAGAACGCGCACAGGCCGGAAGCGCAGTTGATTGGCTTCCTTCAGAAACTGGTACAGCTGACGGATCTTGCTCTTGACAGGGCTTCCGCAGCTACGCAATCATCATTAATCATCTTCGTCGTCGTCTTCGTCAGGCTCTTCAAACCCCAGCAGAGCCGCCCGAAACTCATCGGACGTCGCGGCCAACAGCCGCTTGGTTTTGA